>NZ_JBEOSM010000004.1:0-368504 GCF_040302945.1 Microbacterium sp. NPDC096154 | reverse complement strand
ATCGGTAGAATCTCCGAATTCCTTAGTAACCTCTATAGTTAAAACTCCATTTTTATTAATAAATCCACTTAAAATGTCATCGCCAACAGCTACTTCTCGTGGAACAGATTCTCCAGTTAATGCTGAGGTATCCATAGCCGAATTACCATCCACGACTTTACCGTCAAGGGGTACCCGTTCTCCTGGACGTACTACAATCATATCGCCAACCTTAACCTCTTCAGGGCTTACACGCTTAATTTCATTATTAATTTTTATGTTGGCGAAGTCTGGACGTAAATCTAACAATGAGCTAATTGATTTGCGTGAACGATTAACTGCAATGCTTTGGAATAGTTCTCCGACCTGATAGAACAACATTACAGCAACGCCTTCTGGATACTCACCTATTACGAACGCACCAATCGTTGCGATTGACATTAGGAAGTACTCATCAAAAACCTGCCCTCGAATAATATTTTTAACTGCTCTTAAAACAATGTCTCCACCAATAATAAGATAAGCAACGATAAAGAGCATGAGTTCAACTGTACTGTTTAATGAAAGAAGAATCCCTGCTGCACCTATTGCAGCACTAGCTATTAAGCGAATCATCATTGTTCGAACGCTATTCTCTCCATGATCATGGCTATGTCCATGTCCGTCATCTTCAGCATGATCATGATTATGCGACTTACTTTCACTATGATCGTGATTATGTTCGTGACTATGATCATGACTGTGTTTATGATTCGCGTCTGAGTGATCATGGTCCTTCCCTTGTTCAATAAATTTGATATGTGGCTCTAGCTGCTTTACTTTCTTTCTAGCACTGCCCCCGGGGAGCGCTCCCCCGGTGAGCACTGCCCCCGTGAGCGCTCCCCCGGTGAGCACTGCCAGCCCGGGTCAGGCGGGAGCAGCCCCCTCCGAAGCGGCCGCGGCCGCTTCCCGGCGCGCGCGCCGGCGGGCGGCGCGGGCGTCGTCCTCGCCGGCCGCATCGCTCGTCGCCGCCGGCGCCGGGGACGGCGTGACGCGCTGCGGCATCGCCTGCCGCGGCGCCGATGCCCGGCGCGACGACGCCTCGTCGACGAACGGCATCTGCATCGTCACCGCACGTCCCGCCTGCACGAAGATGCCGCGCCCGTCGGGGAAGTCGGTGCGCTTGACGCGACCGAACGGCACCTTGAACAGCGACTCCCCGTCGTAGGCGTCGGGCTTGAGCGCGATGCCCTGCCGCCCCATCTTCCACTCGCCGAGCAGACCCGACCCGCCACCCGCGCGGGAGATCTCCGACTCGGCGATCAGGATGTGGTCGCTGTTGTTGACGGCCTGCAGCAGCGCCCGCATCGGCCGCTCGGCGGGCCCGTCTGCCAGGTGCGGGATGTCCTCGATCACGATCATGAGGCGGCCCGGCACCGCGTCATCCGCCACGATCTCGGCGAGCTCGAGCGCGAGCTCCTTCTCGTCGTCGGGGCGGGTGGCGCTGCGAATCCACGGGCGGAAATCGGTGAGCTGCGCGCGCCGGCTTCCGAAGTGGAACAGCTTGACCTCGGGATCGAAGCGCTCCACGGCCGCCACCAGCGCCTTGAGCGCATTGGTCTTGCCCGACTGAGGCGGGCCGGTGATGACGAACGAGCCGACCGGGTCGAAGCCGCGCGGTTCGAGGGTGTCGTCGGCGATACCGAACACCGGAAGGCCGCCGGCCGTCGCGGGCATCGCGCTGGCCGACACCTCGGTCGGCAGAGCGCCGATCTCGGGAAGCTCGGCGACGCCCTCGGCACGCAGGCGCTCGGCGAGCACGTCGAGCGCCTTGGACTGCTCGGCCACGTTGGTCGTGCCGCCGAGCACGGCCATCTGCACCTCATGGTTGTCGACGATCGCGCGCCCCGGGGACGACTGCTCGTCGAGAATGTCCTTCGCGACGCCGAGGATCGTGTACTGGTTCTGCTCCGCCATGCGCAGCACCACCCGCCGCGACATGTTCGCCGCGACCGCCGTCGGCACGGCGCCGCTGCGATCGGCGGTGATCACCGCGTGCACGCCGAGCGGACGCCCCTCGCCGAGGACCCGCATGAACACCTGGTAGAACGGCGCCCGCGCCGCGGTGATCTCCCACTCCTTCTTGAACTCCGGGAAGTTGTCGATCAGCAGGATGATGCGCGGCATGCTCGGGTCGACGAGGTCACGGTACTCCGTGAGGTTGGCCGCGTTCGCCGCCGAGAACGCCGCCGAGCGGCGGTCGAGCTCACGGTCGAGCGTGCGCATCAGACGCTGGATGCGCTCGGCGTCGTCGCCGTCCACGATCGATCCCACGTGCGGAAGCCGGGTCAGCACGCCGAGGGCGCCCGACGCGAAGTCGAGACCGTACACGTGCGCCGAGCCCCGCTCGGGGCGCATGCCGGCCGCCGTCGCGATGGTCTTCAGCACCGTCGACTTGCCGGATCCGGATGTGCCGTAGATCAGCAGAGACCCGTCGCGATCCGGCGTGAAGTGCACCGGGTTCTGCTGCTGCCGCTCGGGCAGGTCGGCCAGGCCGAGGCAGATGAGCGCGTCGCCCTCGACCGGGAGGTCGCGCAGGTCCACGACGTGGGCGAGGTCATCCAGCCAGGGCCGGCGCGGCCGCGGCAGGCCCGCGAGATCGGCCGCGCGCACCAGCGTGGTGACGACGCGCTTCTGGTCGTTGGGGCCGAGGTCTTCGTCATGCGAATCCGACTCGGCGGGCCGGTCGGGCTCCCATTCGACGATCGATCCGAAGCGCAGCTCGGCCACCCTGACCTCGGCGATCTGCACCTCGTCGTCACGCGTCCATCCGCCCGCATACGCCGACTGGAACGGCACGAGGCGCCCCGGTCCCGTCTTCGCGATCGCGCGGCCGGGGATCGAGGGAGGGAAGGACGCCGCGACGGTGTCGTCCACCACGTCACGCGAATCGGATTCGTCGGCCATGCGCAGCGCGACGCGGAGGTTGGTGTTGGCGCGCAGGTTGTCCTTGATGACGCCCGCGGGGCGCTGCGTGGCCATGATCAGGTGGATGCCTAGCGAGCGTCCGCGCTGCGCGATGTCGACGACGCCGTCGACGAACTCGGGCACCTCGCCCGCGAGCGCGGCGAACTCGTCGATCACGAGCACCAGCGCCGGCGGGCACTCGGGATCCTGGCGCTTCTCGAGCTCGAGCAGATCCTTCGCCTTCTTGCGGTTGAAGAGGTGCTCGCGATAGTGCAGCTCGGCCCGCAGGCTCGTGAGCGCACGTCGCACGAGGTGCGGGCTGAGGTCGGTCACGAGGCCCACGCAGTGCGGCAGGTCGACACAGTCGGCGAATGCCGAGCCGCCCTTGTAGTCGACGAACAGGAAGGTCACGCGATCGGGGCTGTGCGCCGACGCCATGCCGAGCACCCAGGCCTGCAGGAACTCTGACTTCCCGGCGCCGGTCGTGCCGCCGACGAGCGCGTGGGGGCCCTGCGAGCGCAGGTCGAGCGTCATGGCGTCGCTTGCGCCCTGGCCGATGATGGCGCGCAGGTTTCCGGCCTTCTTGAGCCGCGGCCGAGTCGCCCCCGAGCGATCGAGGATCGTGTTGTTCTGTCGCCAGCGCTCGACGACGGCGGCCGGCTCCTCGGCGATCTCGTGACCCACGAGCGACAGGAACATGACCGAGTTGGGGATGTCCGATGCGTCGTGGATCACGGTGCTCGCGTCGACGACGGGAGCGAGCCGCCGCGCGAGCATCTGCATGTAGGCGTTCGAGACGCCCTCGACCCGCACGTTCTCGTACAGGTCGCCGTTGCGCACGAGCCCCACGCGCGCGTGCTCGAGCCCCTCCGACACGTCGACGAAGCTGCGGCAGGCGGCCGGCAGCGACGCCACGGTGGGGGCGACGAACACGGCGTGCACGCCGACGTCGGCGCCCAGTTCGAGCACCTGCGTGAGCCGCGCGCGGTCGACGGGGGCGTCGTTGGTCACGAAGACGATCACCGAGACCTGCACCTTGGCGTCGCTCTCGTTGCCCGCACGATTGACGTCGGTGCCGTACTTCATCGGGTTCCAGTGCTCGGGGAACGGTCCGCGATGGCTGGGCTTCGCCCCCGACCGCAGCACGTACTCCTCCAGCGCGCTCAGGAGCGCGGCGGACGTCGGGGCGGAATCGGCCAGCGGGAGATCCTTGAACGGGCTCGTCTCGCTGGTGGTGTGCGGCAGCCACTTGAGCCACTCGAGCTCGGGCGTCCAGTCGGCGTCGGCGAAGGCGACGGTCACGACCTCGTTCGGCGCATGAAGGCCGAACAGCTGCACCGCTATGCCCCGCATCGCGTCGGCCGCCGCTCCGCTCGGGCCGGCCACCCCGAGGGATCCCGCCGCCCGCAGCGAGTCGAGCACCGGCACGTCGTCGACGTAGCGGTAGCGCTCGCGCAGCCGCTCGACGCGCTCGATGTACTCGGGCAGCCCATCCTGCTCGTCGCGGTCCTGGATCGAGTTGCGCGACTCTGCCCGGCACGAGCCGAGCCGCACGGCGAGGAAGTTCCAGTGCTCGGGGCGCCGCGTCCACAGCATGGGACCGAGCCGCATGGCGTGCTCGAACACCTCGGCGACCGGGGGCGCCTCCTCGTTGCGGGCGCGCTCCTCCTCGGGCTTGGCGAGATAGAAGAGCTCCTCCAGCCGCTCGAACTGCCGCTCGAACAGCTGCAGCTCGTGATTGCGCTTGTTGTTGGCCTGGCTCTTCTGGTTGACGAAGTTGCCGAGCGCCATGAGCGGCGTCATGAAGATCAGCAGCAGCGCCCGAGGGTTGTTCGTGATCGAGAAGATCGCGACCGACATGATGATCGGCGCGACCAGCACGGTCCACGGGAAGAGCTTGCTCAGCATCTCGGTCGGGATGCGAGGAGCCGGATGCGCCGTTCCGGGATAGCGCACCTCGACGCGGGGGCTGCGGTTGAACAGCAGGGCGCCGCCGCGCTCCAGCACCTGGTCGCGATCGGCGGAGCCGTCGAAGTCGCTCGAGAGGTAGATCACGAGCGTCGTCGCACCGATCGTGAACGGCTTGCCCGGCATCACGCGCACGCGCTGGACGGGCTCGCCGTCGACGATGACGCCGTTGGCCGAGTTCAGATCGACCAGCTCGATGTAGTGGCCCACCTCGAGGCGGGCGTGGCGCTTGGAGACCATCGGGTCGGCGAGGCGGATGTCGTTGCCCGCGTCGCGACCGATGAACACGTGTCCCGACACGAGCGGGAACTCCTGTCCGGCGAGCGGGCCGTCGACGGCGCGCAGCACGCCGGCCGCACTGCGCCCGCCGGACGCGGCCGCGAACATGGGAGTGGGGCCGAGGTTCATGACGGCGGCGGCGAAGCCCGAGCCGATCGGCGCCTCGCCGATCGGCACATCGGGCTGCAGGGGCTCGAACCGCTCCGCTGTGGGCGATGCGACGGCGAGCGTGAGCACATCGGATGCGTCCGCGAGCACCGTGCGGGCGGGGTCGGCCGCCGCGATCTGGCGCGCGACGTCCGAGGCCGTCGCGGTCGAATCCGCCGTGACGACCACGTCGACGGGCTCGACTCCCTCACGGTGCAGCGTCAGCTTGAGCTTCATTCATCGACTCCTCGTCGTCCGCGCGGGCCCGTGCGGGTCAGCCGCGCATCACCACCGCAGTCCGGTCGCCGAACCGGATGACCTCTCCCGGGCGCACCACCGTGGGGGCGCCGGGAGTCGCCTGCCGCTCGGTTCCGTCCTGCACCACGCTGGTCCCGTTGGTCGACTGCTGGTCGATCACCACGACGCCGCCCTCGTCGGGGCGCACCAGCAGGTGGGTCTTCGACAGCGAGCGAGTCTCATCCGGGATCCGGATGGGCTGCGCGCCCGGGTGCTGAGGGTCGCGTCCGAGCACCAGATCCGTGGCCACCGGGATGAGGTCGCCCGTGTCGAGCTGCAACGTGAAGATCGGGACGTGCGACAGCGAGCGAGCCGGCGGAATGGGAGCCGGCTGCCGCTGGGGCGTCGCGGCGGGGGATCCCGAAGCAGGCGCGGGGACGGCCGCCGCGACGGGCGCGGGCGAGGCCGGGTCGGGAGTGGGAACCGGCGCGCGTTCCGGGGCGGGCGCGGGTGCCAGGGCGGGAGCGGGCGCCGGGGCCGGCGTCGCGCGGAGGTCGGCACGGCCCGCGAGACCCACGCTCGGCTCTCCTGCGCTCGAGACCGGACGGGCGACCCCCAGCACGCCGGAGCTCACGCGCGCCCCCGGACGGTACGCGGGCGCGGCGCCCGGATCGACGGGCGTGGCCAGCGAAGGAAGCCGCGACGCCTCCTGCACCGGCGCGACGGAGACGCTCTTGCGCGCGATGCGCATGCGCTTGGCGTCGTACGGGTTCAGCCCGTGCCGCACATCGACGAGCCACGTCTGCCCGGCCAGATCGTGCCAGCCGCGTCCCCGGCGCTGCGCGTCGAAGGTCGGCGAGACGAGGAACAGCGCGGTTCCGACGACCGTGAGAGCGGGCGCCCACACGACGAGCGCCCGCAGCACCACGCGCCAGAACCCCGGACGCTCGAGCGTGCGCACGTTCACCGAGCGGATGCCGAGCAGCGCCTTGCCCAGCGTCACCCCGCGTCGACCGTGCAGCAGCAGCTGGGCGAGACAGTACGCCGCCGTCAACAGCGTCGTGGCGCCCGCCATCACGACCGCCAGCACGAACTGCGGGTGGTTGACGAAGCCGTACAGGCTGATGGTTCCGCCCATGAGCTTGAGCAGCAACGGCAGCGCTCCGAGCTGGTACGGCAGCTGCAGCAGCAGATACACGCCGAGATCGATCGCGGCCGCGCCGGCACGACGGCCCAGCGGCGCCGAGATCAGCCCCAGCGACCGCGCGTACTGCGGATCGGGACGGCCCTGATCGTCCAGCCCCTCGACGGCTGGCGGCCGGTCGTCGATCTCCCAGATCACGTTGTCTGCCACCTCCCGCGCAGCGCCCTGCCGCGCGACCCGGGCACCACGGTATCAACGGCCGGCGACACCTCCCGCGCCGGGACCCCGGGAGGGGTACCCATCCCGACGCGTACCCCCCGGAGAGGGCGAGGCGCCCGGAGAGGCTCAGCCCTGCGGGCGGTCGCCCTCCGCGGCGTCGTCCTTCGGCAGCAGCACCGGGCGGTCGACCGTCCTCTGCTGGTCGGCGGGGTCGACCACGAGCAGCAGCATCGAGAGGCCGAGCAGCACGGCGATGAAGGCGATGCCCGCGACGATGCCGGCCATCGACCACGCCCGAGCGACAGCCTCGGCCGGGACGGCCTGGAACGCGCCCATGGTCATCGCGGTGATGAAGCCCGCGAACAGGGCGGCGCCGAACGCGATGCCGAGCAGCTGGGCGGGGCGCATCAGGTCGCGGCGGGTGGGCTTGTCGGTCACGGTCGATCCTCCTGCGCCGTCGCGGCGCTCGCGGTGTCGTCTGCGGTGTCGGTGCGGGCATCCGGCCCGGCCGCGGTCTCGGTCGCCGGCTGGGGCGAGAACCCCGCGATGCCGAGATAGACGGCCACGATGGCCGCGTATCCGCCCAGCAGGCCGACCGCGATGGTGGTGCCGGTCAGCGTGAACGTTCGACCGGCGTCCTCGATGAAGTAGTCGAGCGCGTAGTCGGTCGGCACGATGAGCACCGCGAGACCCAGCAGGATGGTCAGCGCGCCCACGACGATCGCGTCTCGCGCGTCGGCCCGACCGAGGCGCGACCGCTGCACGATGCCCACGAGCAGCTCGACCGCACCTGCCACGAGGGCCCAGACGATCACGGCGGCGAAGAACAGCAGCTCGGAACGCAGGGCGGTGACGCTGGCGGTCATGCCGGCCACGAGATACACGGCCGCGAGCAGCGCGCTGGACCCGCGGTGCCCCGCCGGGGCGACCAGCCAGGCCGCCAGGGCGAACACGAAGCCGGTCGCGATGCCGAACCCGCCCAGCACGGACAGTCCCACCTCCGCCGAGTGATCGGGCGAGAACGTGATCATGAGCGCCGCGATGGCGGCGAACAGGGCACGCAGCAGCTGCACGTGACGCGCGGTCACTCGCAGGGACGCGGCAGGCGACATGGCGGATCCAGGATCGGTGCGGACGGGATGCCCCCAGTCTAGGCGTGGGCGGCTGAGCGACTGCCGGGGTCGGGCGGCTCGCGCGTTCCGCTGTGTGACGCCGGATGCGGCCCGAGCAGGTGGATCGGAATATCTTGGGGGCGTGACCACCCCCTCCGAGCCCTCCCCCGCGCCGGCGCACCGCATCGCGCCGCCCAATGACGACTGGAGCGGCTACGGCTTCGACACGCGCCAGGTGCACGTCGGCGAGAGCGACGCGCACGGCTACAACGCACGCCTCACGCCCATCTATCTGACGGCCGGATACCGCTTCGACTCGTTCCAGCAGGGCTGGGACCGCTTCAGCGGCGAGGAGCCGGGTCAGATCTACTCGCGCAACCTCAACCCCACGCACCTCGTCGCCGAACAGCGCATCGCGTCGCTCGAGGGCGGCGCGGGCGCGATCCTGGTCGGCTCCGGGCAGGCGGCCATCACGACCGCGCTGCTCGGCCTGGTGGGCGCCGGCGAGCACGTCGTGTCGACCGCGAGCATCTACGGCGGCACGCAGACGATCTTCCAGCGCACGTTCTCACGCCTCGGCATCGAGGTCGACTACGTGTGGGACTGGGCGGATGAGGGCGAGTGGGATGCGGCGATCCGGCCCGAGACCAAGGTGATCTTCACCGAGCCCATCCCGAACCCGCGCAACGACCTCATCGACATCGCCGCGGTCGCGCGCGTGGCCCGCCGGCACGGCATCCCCCTGATGGTCGACAACACGCTGGCGTCGCCGTACCTGACGCGGCCGATCGAGGACGGCGCCAACGTGGTCGTCCACTCGTCGACCAAGTTCCTGACGGGACACGGCGCTGCGCTGTCGGGTGCCATCGTGGACGGCGGCAACTTCGACTGGGCGGCGTCCTCGCGCTCGTACCCGGGCATCACCGAGCCGCCAGCGGCCGGCGGCCCGTCGCTGCTCGAGCGGTACGGCGACCGCGCGCTCGAGGTCTACCTGCGGCAGGGCGTCGTGAACGACATGGGGCCTGCGCTGTCGCCGATCACCTCGTTCCTGCTGCAGCAGGGCATCGAGACGCTGTCGCTGCGCGTGGAGCGCCACTGCGACAACGCGCGCACCCTCGCGTTCTGGCTCGACGAGCAGCCCGAGGTCGGCCGGGTGGACTACGCGGGCCTCCCGAGCAGCCCGCACCACGACCTGGCCCAGCGCATCTACGGCGGGCGACCGGGGTCGGTCTTCTCGTTCAGCCTCGCCGGAGGGCGCGCCGCTGCCGAGGTCTTCTACGACGCGCTGCGCGTGTTCAGCCGGATGACGCACCTCGGCGACACCCGATCGATGGCACTGCATGTGGCGACCACGACGCACGTGGGCTTCACTCCGGAGCACCGTGATCGCCTCGGGATCGACGACGGCCTCATCCGCCTCTCGGTCGGCATCGAGACGGTGGATGATCTCATCGCCGACCTGCGCCAGGCCCTCGACGCGGTCCGCGACGCCGGCCTCTGACCCCTTCCGGTCAGGAAGCGACCCCAGACGACTCGGCGTGCCCTGACCACCATCGCGGGGGATGTGCGCGCCGAGGCGCCGCGCCGGCCCCACCCCGCGCGCGCGAAGCGAGGGTTGACCGAAGCGAACAACCCACCTGTCCGCTCCACCCCCGTGCGAGCGAAGCGAGCGTTGAGCGAAGCGAACCCGCAGCGCGAAGCGCTGCCGCGCTGGAGCGAAGCGACAGCGCCTCGCGCGCGGAGGGCCCGCGAAGCGGCGCCCGAACGCGTGCGAGACGCGCGCGAAGCGCGCCGTGAGAACGCGCGCAGCGCGCTACGAGGCTGCAACGGATCGTCATGCGCGACCCCTCTGCGGTCGGGGGCGGGCGAGACTGGAGGCATGACGACGCCGAAGGTCTATGCCATCCACGAGAATCCCGAGTGGTTCCCGCCGTTCGCCGCGGCCTTCGCGGCCGAGGACGTGCCGGTCGAGGAATGGCTGCTGACGGAGGGCTCGATCGATCTGTCGTCCGAGCCGCCGCAGGGCGTGTTCTGGTCGCGCCTGTCGGCGTCGGCGCACACGCGCGACCACGCGGCGTCGAAGGAGTACGGCCGCGCCGTGCTGCGCTGGCTCGAGTCGTGGGGCCGCACGGTGGTGAACGGCAGCGCCGTGCTCGAGCTCGAGGTCAGCAAGGTCGCCCAGCACGCCGCCCTGCGTGCGGTGGGCGTGGACGTGCCTCAGACGGTCGCGGTCTTCGGCACCGCCGACCTCAAGAGGCGCGCGCGCGAGTTCTCGGCGCCGTTCATCAGCAAGCACAATCAGGGCGGCAAGGGTCTGGGGGTGCGGCGCTGGGACGCGCACGACGACTTCGACGCGTGGGTCGACGGGCCCGACTTCGAGCCGTCGCCCGACGGCATCACGCTCATCCAGGAGTACCTGTGGACGCGCGAGCCGTTCGTGACGCGCGCCGAGTACGTGGGGGGCGAGTTCGTGTACGCGGTGCGGGTCGACACGAGCGCCGGCAGCTTCGAGCTGTGCCCCGCCGACGCGTGCGCGGTCGACGGCGAGGCGGGCGAACCGGCTCCGCCGCTCTTCGCACTGCGTGACGAGATCGCGGCGGAGCACCCGCTCATCGCACAGCACCTGGCGTTCCTCGAGGCGGCGGGCATCCGGATCGGCGGCATCGAGTTCGCCGAGACACTCGACGGGCGTCTGGTCACCTACGACGTGAACACCAACACCAACTACAACCCCGACGTCGAACGGATCGCGCGCCGATCCGGCCCGCGTCAGATCGCGCGCCACCTCGGCGGGCTGCTGGCCGCCCAGACGGCGACCGCGGAGACGGCGGTGCGCGCATGAGCGAGGCGAAGGTGGAGCACGTGGGCGAGGACCGCCACGCCGGCGAGGTGATCACGACGCCCGGCACGCTCGACGCCGAAGGCTTCAAGGCGCTGTTCCGCGGGCACCCCGGCGGCGTCGCCGTGATCACCGCCGAAGGGCCCGACGGCCCGGTCGCGCTGACGGCGACCTCCGTCGCATCGGTCAGCGTCGAGCCTCCCATGCTGATCTTCTCGGTCTCGACCCTGTCGTCGGCCGCCCCGGCCATCCTGTCGGCGGACACGATCGTGGTGCACCTGCTCGACGCCGCAGATCTGCCGCTGGCGAAGCTGGCGTCGACGAGCGGCGTCGACCGGTTCGCCAACACGTCGACGTGGACACGCCTGACCACCGGCGAGCCGCTGTTCCCCGGCGTGCGGGCCTGGACCCGCTGCGCGATCGTCAGCCGGCTCGAGGCCGGCGGATCGACCGTGATCGTCGCGCACGCCCTGCAGGGCGAGACCAACCGCGGCCCCGAAGGCGACGAGCCGCTCGTCTATCACAACCGCACGTGGCACAAGCTCGGCGAGCCGTCGCGGATCTCGTAGCGCGCGTTCCTGAAGCGCGCTTCGCCCCATCGCGGCAGCGCCTCGCTCGCGCCGGCGTGAGCGGTCGGTCCGGGGAGGCAGGGCCCCGCATCCGGCGACGCGCGAGGCCCCGCTCCGGGTCAGAGAGGCAGCGTCGGGACCGTTCCCGTGTAGCCCTCCCGGGCCGCGGCGGCCGCCATGATGCGCTTGCGGGTGGCGAACCATCCGGCGATCAGCAGGGGGATGAACACGATCAGCGAGGCCAGCACCCACCGGCCGGTCTCCGAGAAGCCCATCGTGACGAGCACGAACGCCAGGAACGCCAGCGTAAGGTACGACGTGAACGGCGCCCCGAACAGCCGGAACGACGGGCGCTGAGTGAGGCCCTGCCGCGACCAGCGCACGAACCTGATGTGACACAGCATGATCGTGCTCCAGCCGCCCACGATGCCGAGGGCCGAGACCTCGAGCACGATCTCGAACGCCTGCGACGGCCACAGCGCGTTGATGCCGACGCCCGCCAGCGTGACGGCCGCCGTCAGCAGGATGCCGCCGTACGGCACGCCCGAACGGCTCATGCGCGCCGTGAACGTCGGCGCCGACCCGTTCACCGACATCGACCGCAGGATGCGACCGGTCGAGTACAGCCCCGCGTTGAGGCTCGACAGGGCCGCCGTGAGCACGACGAAGTTCATCACCGAACCGGCGATCGCGCCGACCTCGGGCGATCCGATGCTCGAGAAGAACGTCACGAACGGCGACTGGCCGGCCTGGTACGACGAGAACGGCATCAGCAGCGACAGCAGCAGCACCGACCCGACATAGAAGACCGCGATGCGCAGCACGACCGTGTTGATCGCCCGCGGCATGACCTTGGCCGGCTCGGCGGTCTCGCCCGCGGCGGTGCCGACCAGCTCGATCGCGGCGTACGCGAACACGACGCCCGAGATGGCGAGCATGGGGGCCACAGCGCCCATCGGGAACACGCCGCCGTTGTCGGCGATCACCGAGAAGCCGGTGGCCCCGGCCTCGGTCACGCCGCCGAAGATCAGGAAGCACGTGCCGAAGATCAGGAACAGCACCAGCGCGCCGACCTTGATGGCCGAGAACCAGAACTCCATCTCGCCGAACACCCGCACGGACACGAGGTTGAGCGCCAGCACCACCACCAGCGCGATGAGCGCGACCAGCCACTGCGGGATCTCCGCCAGCACGGGCACGTACTGACCCCAGAACTTCACGTACAGCGCGGCGGCGGTCACATCGACGATCGCGGTCATCGCCCAGTTCACGACGTACATCCATCCGGAGGCGAAGGCCAGCTTCTCGCCGTAGAACTCACGCGCGTACGAGACGAACGACCCGGATGACGGGCGGTGCAGCACCAGCTCGCCGAGGGCCCGCAGGATGAGGAACGCGAAGAAGCCGCAGACCGCGTAGACCAGGATGAGCGACGGCCCCGAGCTCTCGAGGCGGCCGCCCGCCCCCATGAACAGGCCGGTGCCGATGGCGCCGCCGATCGCGATCATCTGGATCTGCCGGGGCCGCAGGGTCTTGTGGTAGCCGGCGTCCTCTCCCGTGAAGTCCTGGGCGGCCATGATGCGGTCGCCGGTGAGCTCGCGGTCGGACTCCAGCGCGTCCGCCGGATCGCGGCGGGGTGTCGCTTGGGCCATGGGGGTCTCCTCTCGAGGAGGACGGGTGGGGCTCGTCCTCCGGACACAAACCCCGAAAGCCTTACCCGGTCAGTTGCACGGCTTCTTCGAGTCCCCTGGCAACGCGAGTGTCGACTTGCGCTTCATCGATCAGAGCGATATCCCGGTCTGCGTCCGGTCGCGTCGATCCCTCGATCGCCTACAGCGGGCCGTACAGCGACAGCGGCGATTCGATCGCGTCGACCACCTGGCGCAGGAAGCGGGCGGCGTAGCCGCCGTCGCACACCCGGTGGTCGAACACGAGCGACAGCTGCGCGATGCGCCGGGGCTGCATCACCCCGTCGACCACCCATGGCTTCTCGATCACGCGACCGACACCGAGGATGGCGACCTCGGGGTGGTTGATGATGGCCGCCGAGCCGTCGACGCCGAACGCGCCGTAGTTGTTGAGCGTGAACGTGGAGCCGGTCAGGCGCTCGGGCGGCAGTTTGCCTGCTCGCGCCTCCTCCGCCGTCGCCCGCAGCGCCGTGTCGAGCTCGGCCACCGGCTTGCGGTCGGCGTGCGGCAGCACGGGCACCATGAGGCCGCGCGGGGTGTCGGTCGCGACGCCGAGGTTCACGCCGTCGAACGTCAGGATGTCGTCGCCGTCGAGCCGGCCCGCCAGCAGCGGATGGTCCTGCAGCGCCAGCAGCACGAAGCGCGCGAGGAGCGCCGTGAACGACGGCGGCCGCTCCCCCGGCGCCGCCATGGCGGGCCGCAGGTTCCACAGCTCGGTCGCATCGACGTCGACCCACACGGTGGCCTCGGGGATCTCCGATCGGCTGCGCGAGAACGCCGCCGACGCCGTGCGGCGCAGCATCGACATCCGCTCGCGCGACGCGATCTGGAGCCCCGGAACCGGAGGGGCTTCCGCGGGAGCGCCCTGTGCGGGAGCGCCCTGTGCGGGAGCGCCCTGGGCCGGGAGCGCCGTGACGGAGGGCTCGACGGCATTCGCCGCGCGCAGCACATCCGCGCGCGTCACCGCGCCGTCCGCTCCCGTGGGCACGATGGACGAGAGGTCGATGCCGAGGTCGCGCGCCAGGCGCCGCACCAGCGGCGAACGCACCGCCTGCTTCGTCGTCGGCGCTCCCTCCGCCGGCCGGGGACGAGGCGCGGGGCTGCTCTCGCGCCGGGGGCGACGGCGGCGCGAGGTCGCGCGGTGCTCGGTCGTGCCGTAGCCGATCAGGACATTGCCCGATCCGGCGCGCTCCTCGGCGCGGTGGGCCTCGATCTCGACGTCCTGCGGGGTGGCCTCGCGAGGCTCGGAGTCCCCCTCCGGTCGCGGCGCTCCGGCAGCCACCTCGAGCACCGGCTCGCCGACGGACAGGGCTGTGCCCGGCTCGCCGTGCAGGGCCACGACCGTGCCGGCGAAGGGCGACGGCAGCTCGACGACGCTCTTGGCGGTCTCGACCTCGGCGATCGCCTGGTCGACGCGCACCTCGTCGCCGACGTTCACCAGCCATTGCACGAGCTCGGCCTCCGTGAGGCCCTCGCCGAGGTCCGGCAGCCGGAACACCTGTGTCGTCGCGGTCGTCATGACTCGTCCCAGTTCAGCGTGTCGATCGCGTCCAGCACGCGGTCGACGTCGGGCAGGTGGAAGCGCTCGAGCTTCGGCGGGGCGTACGGGATGTCGAACCCCGTCACGCGGCGCACCGGCGCCTCGAGGTATTCGAAGCAGTGCTCTCCGATGCGGGCCGCGAGCTCCGATGCCACGCTGGCGAAGCCCGGCGCCTCGGCGACCACGACGGCACGGCCGGTGGAGCGCACCGCCGTGAACAGCGTCTCGTCGTCACACGGCGTGATGGTGCGCAGATCGACCACCTGCACGCTGCGGCCCTCCTGCGCGGCGACCTCCGCGGCGTCCAGCGCGACGCCGACCGAGTTGCCGTACGCGATGAGCGTCGCGTCGCTGCCGGGCCGCGCGACACGTGCGTGACCGATGGCTGCGGGCACGGTCACGTCGACCGGGGCCTTCGACCAGTAGAGCTTCTTCGGCTCGAGGAAGATCACGGGATCCGGATGCTCGATGGCCGCGCGCAGCAGGCTGTAGGCATCCTGCGGCGTGGCGGGGCACACCACCGTCAGACCCGGCGTGTGCGCGTAGTAGGCCTCGGACGAGTCGCAGTGGTGCTCGACGCCGCCGATGCCACCGCCGGTGGGGATGCGGATGACCATGGGCAGGCGCACGGCCCCGCGCGTGCGATTGGCCATCTTCGCGACGTGGCTCACGATCTGCTCGAACGCGGGGAACGCGAACGCGTCGAACTGCATCTCGACGACCGGGCGCATCCCGTTCATCGCCATGCCCACCGCCGTGCCGACGATGCCCGACTCGGCGAGCGGGGTGTCGAAGCACCGATCCTCGCCGAAGCGCGCCGCCAGCCCGTCGGTGACACGGAAGACGCCCCCGAGCGTGCCGACGTCCTCGCCGAACACCAGCACCGACGGGTCGGCCTCCATGGCGTCGGCCAGCGCGCGGTTGATCGCGGCCGCCATCGTGAGCACCGGGGCATCCTGCGCCGTCTCGGTGCCGGATGCGGCGGGTCGGGTCTCGTCGATCATCGTCACTTCGCGGCCTCCTCACGCGCGAGCTCGTCCTGCAGCGACTCCCCCTGCGCGCGCAGCTGCGGCGTGGGCTCGGCGTGGACGAAGCGGAACAGGTCTTCGGGGTCGGGCCGCACGTCGCGATTCATGGCGTCGCGCAGCGCTGCGGCGGTCTGCTCGGCCTCCTCGGCGAAGCGAGCCTCGGTCTGCTCGTCGAGCACGCCCGTGCCGGCGAGATGCGCACGCATCCGGATGAGCGGATCGCGCTCGACCCATGCCTGCACCTCGGCGCGCTCGCGGTAGCGGGTGTCGTCGTCGGCGTTCGTGTGCGCCTGCATCCGGTAGGTGTGCGCCTCGATCAGCGCGGGGCCGCCGCCCTCGCGCGCGTTCTCGACCGCGTCGCCGAGCACCGCCAGCAGCGCCGCGACGTCGTTGCCGTCTACGCGCTGCCCGGGCATGCCGTAGCCGATCGCCTTGTGCGCGAGCGACGGCGCGGCGGTCTGCCGCGACAGCGGCACCGAGATGGCGAACTCGTTGTTCTGCACGAAGAAGACCACCGGCAGGTGGAACACGGCGGCGAAGTTGAGCGCCTCGTGGAAGTCGCCCTCGCTCGTGGCGCCGTCGCCGCACATCGCCATCACGACGGTGCGCTCGCCCTTGAGCTTGGCCGCGTGCGCCAGACCCACCGCGTGCAGCAGCTGCGTCGCCAGCGGCGTGGCCTGCGGCGCCACCCGGTACCGCTGCGGGTCATAGCCCCCGTGCCAGTCGCCGCGCAGCAGCACCAACGCCTCCTCGGGCTCGACCCCGCGCGTGATCACCGACACCGAGTCGCGGTAGGTCGGGAACAGCCAGTCGTCGTCGCGGAGCGCCAGCGCCGCGGCGACCTGGCACGCCTCCTGGCCGTGCGACGACGGATACACCGCCAGGCGCCCCTGCCGCACGAGCGCGTTGGCCTGCTCGTTGATGCGGCGGCCGCGCACGAGCGCGCGGTAGGCGTCGAGCAGGCGCTCGGTGGCCGGGGTGGGATAGCGGTCGTCGGCGCTCAGCCGGCCGGTCTCGTCGATGAGCCGCACCGGATGCTCGCGGGGCAGGAGGTCGTCCATGCGATCGGTCTCGCTTCGTCGCTCGGTCTGGTCGTGGCGCGACCAGCTCCACGTCGTCGTGGATGGAAACAGGATGGAGCGATCGGGATCAATACGTCTGCCCCTGTCCATAAAATCGAGACGAATCGTCCAAGGACAGGTACGTTGTGAGCAGTTCGTCCGGAAGCCCCCGGAGGTTCGGCGCAGGAGGTGTCCCATGGAGCTGGATCAGACGGATCGCGCGATCCTCGCGGCGCTGCGGCGCGATGGACGCGCATCGATCAGCGACATCGCCGCGAAGGTGAAGGTCTCTCGCGCCAGCGCCTACGCCCGCGTGAAGAAGATGGAGGACACCGGCGTCATCCGGGGGTTCACGGTGCGCACCGATCCGGTGCTCGAGGGTCTGCACGCCAGCGCCTACGTCGGGCTCAACGTCGAGCAGGCCGACTGGCAGGACCTGCGCGAGCGGCTCACGCGCATTCCCGAGGTGCACCACGCGGCGCTGCTGGGCGGCGACTTCGACGTGCTGCTGCTCGTGCGAGCCCGCGACAGCCGCGACCTGCGCCGCGTCGTGCTCGAGGAGCTGCAGGCCATCCCCGCCGTGCGCTCGACCCGCACATTCATCGTGTTCGAGGACATCCCCACCATCGCCGACGCGTGACGGGCCGTCTCGATGGCGGCTACTTCGCCAGGGCGGCCTTCACGTAGGCGACGATCGCATTCGCGTGGCCGTGGCCGAGGCCGTGCTCGTCCTTGAGCCAGGCGACGACCTCCATGTGCGCGCGACCGTCGAGCCTGTCGGCCACGAGATCGAGCCACTCCTGGATGGGCCGCCCGTATGTCTTCTCGATGCTCGGGAAGTACGACACCGGTCCCTTGACCTTCTCGCCCTCGCGGATGACCGGGGCGACGACTCTGCGCTCTGCCATGCCGCCAGGGTAGTGACGCCTCCGGGGCGGCGCGCGCTTGCACGCGACGCGGGCGTCACGGGATGGTGAGGAGATGACCCCCGCACAGCTGCTCGCCGTCACCGCGCACCTGCCGGCGCCGCTCGCGGTCATCGACGCCGAGCGTCTGCGCGACAACGCCGACCAGCTCGTCGCCCGCGCGGCGGGCACTCCGCTGCGCCTGGCCACGAAGTCGGTGCGGGTGCGCGCGATCATCGAGCAGGTGCTCGCCCGGCCGGGATGGGCCGGGGTCATGACCTACTCGCTGGCGGAGTCGCTGTGGCTCAGCACGCACGGCGTGCGGGACATCCTGCTCGCGTACCCCACCGTCGACCGCGCCGCGCTGGCGGAGCTGGCGGCGAGCGCCGAGCACCGGGCGAACATCACGCTCATGGTGGACGCGACCGCCCACCTCGAGCTCGTCGCCGCGGCACGACCCACCGGCGACGTGCGGGTGTGCCTGGATGTCGACGCGTCGCTGCGCATCGGGCGCGCACACCTGGGCGTGCGCCGGTCGCCCCTGCGGACGACGACCGAGGTCGTCCGGATGGCCCGAGAGATCGCCGTGCGCGAGGGCTTCGTGCTCGACGGCCTGATGTTCTACGACGCGCAGATCGCGGGGCTGCCCGACACATCGCCCGCCGTGCGGATGGTCAAGCGCCGCTCCGATGCCGAGCTGCGGCGGCGTCGCGCCGAGATCGTCGCGGCCGTGAACGAGGTCGCACCTCTGCGGTTCGTGAACGCCGGCGGCACCGGCAGCCTCGAGCGCACGGGCGCCGACCCGGTGGTCACAGAGCTCACCGCCGGCTCGGGACTGTTCGCCCCGGCGCTGTTCGACCGCTACGACGCGTTCGAGGCGCATCCGGCGGCCTTCTTCGCGCTCGATGTCGTGCGCAAGCCCGCCCCGGCCATCGCGACGTGCTTCAGCGGCGGCTTTGTCGCATCCGGCCCGCCGGGCGCGAGCCGGCAGCCGCGGCCCGTGTGGCCGAGCGGGCTGCGGCTGCGGGGCTCTGAGGGCGCGGGCGAGGTGCAGACCCCGGTCCGCGGGCGCGGGGCTCGGCGGCTGCGTGCCGGCGATCGCGTTCTGTTCCGGCATGCCAAGGCGGGTGAGATGTGCGAGCGGTTCGACACCGTGGCGCTGGTCGAGGCCGGCGCGGCGCGCACGGCGCTCACCTACCGCGGAGAGGGACGGGACTTCGGGTGAAGACGAGCGGGGCCGAGTGGCGCAACTGGGGTCGCAACCAGAGGGCGCATCCGGCGCGAGTGGTGCGTCCGCGCAGCACGGACGAGGTGGTGGCGCTCGTGCGCGCGGCGCAGGCGTCCGGACAGCGCATCAAACCGGTGGGCGCGGGCCATTCGTTCACGGGCATCGCCGTGACCGACGGCGTGCAGCTCGACCTTCGGGCGATGGACCGCCTGCTCGGCTGCGACGAGGCCTCGGGCCGCGTGCGCGTGCAGGCCGGCGTCTCGCTGCGTGCGCTCAACCCGCAGCTGCGGGCCCGCGGCCTGGCGCTGCCCAACATGGGAGACGTCGACCCGCAGTCGGTCGCCGGCGCCATCTCGACCGGCACGCACGGCACCGGCGCGCGGCGGCACGGCATCGCGCATGCCGTTGTCGCGCTGCAGCTCGTGACCGGGGCGGGCGAGGTGGTCGAGATCGACCGGTCGCACCCGTGGTTCGACGCGGCGCGGGTCTCGCTCGGCGCGCTCGGCGTCATCACCGAGGTGACGCTGCAGTGCGTGCCGGCCTTCCTCCTCCGCGCCCGCGAACAGCCCCTGCCGCTCCCCGAGGTGCTCGACCGCCTGCAGGAGTTCCTGGCCGACGATCACTTCGAGTTCTACTGGTTTCCGCACACCGAGGCCGCGCTCATCAAGCGCAACGCGCGCGTGCCGGATGGCACCGCCCGCCGGCCCGTCGGGCGCATCCGGCACCTGTGGGACGACGAGATCCTCAGCAACGGCGTGTTCGGAGCGGTCAACGCCGTCGGCGCGTGGCGCCCCTCCTGGATCCCGGCGATCAATCGGATCAGCGGCTCGGCCCTCGGCGCGCGCGAGTACGTCGACCATTCGTATGAGGTGTTCGTCTCGCCCCGCCGCGTGCGGTTCGTCGAGTCGGAGTTCGCGGTCCCGCGCGAAGCGCTGCCGAGCGTGATCGACGAGCTGCAGCGCTGGTTCCGCTCGAGCGGCGAGCACATCGCCTTCCCGATCGAGGTGCGCTTCGCGGCCGCCGACGACATCTGGATGTCGACGGGGCACCAGCGCGAGAACGCGTACGTGGCGGTGCATCAGTGGTTCCGGCGGCCGTTCGAGCACTACTTCGCCGCCGCGCAGGCGATCTTCGACGCGCACGAGGGCCGCCCGCACTGGGGCAAGCTGCACACCCTCGGGGCCGACCGGCTGCGCGAGCGCTACGCGCGCTTCGACGACTTCCTCGCCGTGCGCGACGCCGCAGACCCCGACCGCGTGCTGGGCAACGCCTCCCTGCGGCAGGTGCTCGGCAGCTGACGCCGCCGTGCGCCGGCGCAGCGGCGCGGGTGCGACGGCCGGGCCCAGCGCTACGGCTCGCCGAGCAATGTCACGCCGAATCCGGCGACGACGGCCCTCAGCTCCGAGAGGTAGCGGTGCGCCTGCTCGGTGAGCGGGATCGCGGAATGGCCGATCCACCCGATCTCGATGCGCTCATCGGCGTCGAGCGGGATGGCGACGATCGACGGATCGAGGTCGTCGCTGATGATGCCCGTCGAGATCGTGTAGCCGTCGAGCCCGATCATGAGATTGAAGATGGTCGCACGGTCGGAGACCCGGATCTCCTGCCTGCTCGACAGGGTGGAGAGGATCTCCTCGGCGAAGTAGAACGAGTTGTTGGCACCCTGATCGAAGGTGAGCCGCGGCAGCTCGGCGAGGTCCGCGAGCGTGACGCGATCGCGACGGGCCAACGGGTTCGTCCGGGAGATGAAGATGTGCGGCGTCGCGACGAAGAGCGGGTGGAACGCGAGCCCGGAGTCCCGCAGCAGCTTGTCGATGACCTTCCGGTTGAAGTCGTTCCGGTACAGGATGCCGAGCTCGCTGCGGAGCGTGCGCACGTCCTCGATGATGTCCCAGGTGCGCGTCTCCCGCAGCGAGAACTCGTACTCGGCCGCCCCGCTGGCCTTCACCATCCGGACGAACGCGTCGACCGCGAACGAGTAGTGCTGCGTCGACACCGCGAGCAGGCGCCGCGACGGCGGGCGTCCGAGGTAGCGCTGCTCGAGGAGCGCGACCTGCTCGACGACCTGCCGGGCATACCCGAGGAACTCCGCGCCGTCGGCGGTGAGCGTCACGCCGCGGGCAGACCGGAGGAGGAGGGAACGGCCCACTCGGGTCTCGAGGTCCTTCATCGCGGCCGACAGGGTGGGCTGGGCGACATAGAGCAGGTCGGCCGCGGCGCTGATCGACCCCTCCGCCGCGACCTCGATGAAGTACTGCAGCTGCTGCAGCGTGACGCCACTGGATCCCCGAGACATAGCTGGAGCCTATAGCCCGCCATAGCCGGTGCAAGTTACCCGATAGCCGCAGGGTGTCTGCACGATGGAGGCACCGACTTCCGCCCGGCCGACCCCGGCCGATCAGCCACCGGATGGGCCGCCATGACGAACGCGTTCACGTTCCGCATCACCACCACCCGCTTCGACGAGGACTACTCGCCTTCGGACAGCTCGCGCGTCACCACGAACTTCGCCAATCTGGCTCGCGGCGAGCACCGTCGACAGAACCTGCGCAACGCGCTGACGATGATCGACCGCCGCTGCAACGACCTGGCGCGCGGGGGGAACGCGACCGGAGATCGCTACACCGTCGAGCTCGAGATCGTCTCGGCGGCCGTGCTGTTCGCGGAGCAGAGCGAGGACCGGGAGTTCCCCCTGCTCGAGATGCTGGACATCCAGATCCTCGACCGGACGACCGGCCGGCGCCATCGCGGCATCGTGGGGAACAACTTCTCCTCCTACGTGCGCGACTACGACTTCAGCGTGCTGCTGCCGGCGCTCGGTACGGGCGGCGCCGGGCTCGCCATCCCGAACGACTTCGGCGATCTGCACGGCCGCCTGTTCCAGGAGTTCCTGGGCTCCACCGCGTACCGGGAGCGCTTCGCGATGCCGCCCGTGATCTGCATCAGCGTGTCGACCAGCAGGACGTACCGCCGCACCGGCGAGCGCCATCCCGTCCTCGGCCTGGAGTACCAGCAGGACGAGCTCTCGCTGACCGACCGGTACTTCGCGAAGATGGGGCTGCAGGCGCGCTGCTTCATGCCGCCGGGCGCCAAGGCGCCGCTCGCGTTCTACTTCGAGGGCGACCTGCTGAACGACTACTCCGACCTGCAGCTGATCGGGACGATCAGCACCATGGAGGCCTTCCAGAAGATCTACCGGCCCGAGATCTACAACGCGAACTCGGCCGCCCCGGACGTCTTCCGTCCGAACCTGGAGCAGCAGGACTTCTCCCGGACCGGGATCGACTACGACCGCGACGAGCGCAGCCGGCTCGCGGTGACGCAGGGGAAGTACGCGGAGGAGCACTTCATCACGCCCCACCGCGACGCCCTCGCGCAGTGGACGGCCGGCCACGACCTCGTACCCGTCGGATGACCAGCGGAGGATCCCCGATCATGCACACGCTCCTGCCCACCTCGATCGTCGGCAGCCTGCCCAAACCCTCGTGGCTCGCACAGCCCGAGACCCTCTGGTCTCCCTGGAGGCTTCAGGACGACGCGCTGGTCGAGGGAAAGCGCGACGCCCTGCGCGTCGCCGTCCAGGAGCAGCGCCTCGGCGGCATCGACATCGTCAGCGACGGCGAGCAGACCCGTCAGCACTTCGTCACCACGTTCATCGAGCACCTCGCCGGCGTCGACTTCGAGCGGCGTGAGACGGTGCGCATCCGTAATCGCTACGACGCGAGCGTCCCGACCGTCGTCGGTGCCGTGAGCCTCGAGGAGCCCGTGTTCGCCGACGACGCGGCGTTCCTCCGTCGGCAGACCGATCAGCCGATCAAGTGGGCGCTTCCCGGCCCGATGACGATGATCGACACGCTCGCCGACCACCACTACGGCAGCCGCGAGAAGCTCGCGTGGGAGTTCGCGACGATCCTCAACCAGGAGGCGAAGGCGCTGGAGGCGGCGGGGGTCGACATCATCCAGTTCGACGAGCCGGCGTTCAACGTCTTCTTCGACGACGTGCGCGACTGGGGCGTCGCGGCGCTGGAGCGGGCGGCGGAGGGCCTGCGGGCGGAGACCGTCGTGCACATCTGCTACGGCTACGGCATCAAGGCGAACACCGACTGGAAGGCCACCCTCGGGTCGGAGTGGCGGCAGTACGAGGAGTCGTTCCCTCTGCTGCAGCGGTCGGCCATCGACACCATCTCACTGGAGTCGCACCACTCGCACGTTCCCATTGAGCTCATCGAGCTCGTCCGCGGCAAGAAGATCATGCTCGGCGCCATCGACGTGGCGAGCGACACCATCGAGACCCCCGAGGAGGTCGCCGACACTCTCCGGAAGGCGCTGGCGTTCGTCGACGCCGACCTGCTCGTCCCGAGCACGAACTGCGGCATGGCGCCGCTGTCCCGGGACGTCGCTCGGGGGAAGCTGAGCGCGCTGAGCGCCGGAGCGGGCATCGTCCGCGCGGAGCTCGCCGCCGCGAAGCCCTGACCACGTCTCGGCGGTGCGCCGCAGGGCGCGCTCCGTCAGCGGTCGCGGATCGCGAGGAACCGGATGGGGAGCTCGCGCAGCTCCACGGGGCCGTGCGGGGCCTCCCCGTCGAGCAGCAGCGAGTCGCCGGGCTCCATCTCGTACTCGTAGCCGCCGTGGCCGTAGACCATGCGCCCCTCGAGCATGTAGAGGAACTCCGTGCCCGGGTGCTGGAACAGCGGGAAGACGTTCGAGGCGTCGGTCAGGGTGACGAGGGTCGGCTCGATGGCGTCGGGCACGTCCTTCAGCACGCCGAGCATGCGGTACTGGTGCCCGTGCTGCGTGCCGCTGCGCACGCTCACGCTGCCCTCACCCGACTTGGTGAACGAGGCCTCGCGGTCGCTGTCGGTGCCACGGAACAGCGCCGTGACCGGAACGCCGAGGCCCTCGGCCAGACGCTGCAGCGTCGTGAGGGAACACGATGTGGTGGCCGACTCGATGCGCGAGATCATCGCCTTCGACAGCCCGGTGCGGGCCGCGAGCTCGGCGGCCGACAGCCCCAACTCCGCGCGATACCGGCGCACCTGCCGGGCGATGACCGGCTCCAGCACGCCCCCGGCGTCGGTGTCTGTCACGGTCACCGGCCCATCATACGGAGCGGCTCAGCGCGCCGAGCGCATCGGCGAGCGCGACCGCGCCGAGGTCGGCATCGGCGTCGTCGACGAGCTCCTCGGGCGAGTGCGAGACCCCCGTCGGGTTGCGCACGAACAGCATCGCCGTCGGGATGCGCTCGGCGAGCACGCCCGCGTCGTGGCCCGCGCCGGTGCCCAGCTCGGGCGCGTCGGGCAGCGCGTCGCGCAGGCGCTCGCGCAGGCTGCGGTCGAAGTCGACCGTGGGGCTGAGCGACTCCTCGTGCACGGTCGCGACGCATCCCTCCGCGGCAGCGGCCGTCGCGACCGCGTCGCGCACCGACGCGATGAGCATGGCCGTGACGGCGTCGTCGGGATGGCGCGCATCGACCCAGAACGACACCCGCGAGGCGATCACGTTGGTGCCTCCGGGAACCGGCTCGATGCGCCCGACGGTCGCGCGGGCATCCGGGATCGCGCGGGCGAGGTCACGGATCTCGATCACCGCGCGCGCGGCGGCGACCATGGGGTCGCGGCGGTCGCTCATCAGCGTCGTGCCCGCGTGATTCCCCTGCCCGTCGATCGTGACGCGCCACCGCCCGTGACCGAGGATGGCAGCCCCGATCGCGACCGGCTGACCGAGGTCGACCAGCCCTCTGCCCTGCTCGACGTGCAGCTCGACGAAGCAGGCGATGTCGTCGAGAGCGGCCCGGTCCGGTCCGACAGCGCCGGGCTCGAGCCCGTCGCGCCGCAGGGCGTCGGCGAGAGTGTCGCCCTCGCGGTCGACCAGCGCCAAGGCGCGATCCGGGTCCACCGCACCCGCCATCAGCCGGGAGCCGAGGCAGGCCAGCCCGAAGCGCGAGCCCTCCTCCTCGGGGAACACCGCGATCGCGAGCGGCCGGTCCGGAGCCTCGCCGCGCGCGCGCAGGACGTCCACCGCGGCGAGCGCCGACGCGACGCCGAGCGGGCCGTCGTAGGCGCCGCCGCCGGGCACCGAGTCGAGGTGGCTGCCCGTCACGATCGCTGTGCCGCTCGCACCCGGCGGACGCCACCACGCCCACACGATGCCGTTGCGGTCGCGGTGCACGTCGAGGCCCCGCGCCTCGGCGTGACCGGTGAACCACTCGCGCAGCTCGCGGTCGGCCGGGCCGTACCCGACCCGCGCGTAGCCCCCGCGCGGGTCGGCGCCGATCGATGCGATCTCGCCGAGCATGCGCGCCACGCCGGTCACGCCGCGGCTCCCGCCGGCACGCCGGTGAGGGGACGGAAGCGCTCGGGCACCCCGCCGTCGCCCTCGACCAGACGCGCCGCGAACTCGCCCAGCAGCGGCGCGAACTTGGCGCCGTGCCCCGAGCACGGCGAGAGGATCGTGATGCCCTCGATCCGGTCGATCACGAAGTCCTCGTCGGGAGTGTTCGTGAACAGGCACGTGGTCTCGGCGTACGGCTCGGGCACCAGCCCGGGCAGGTTCGCGCGCACGTAGGCGATCACGCGCTCACGGCGCGTCTCGTCGATGCGCCGGTCATGCGCCGCGGCCGACCGGATGACGGGCCCGCCGTTGTACTCGGCGACCTTCTGGCCGCGGAAGCCCGCGTCGCGACCGCCCGGGAGGGCGTAGATCTGGATGGGCGCCGTCTTGTGGATGACGGTGGGCCATGCGTCCGCGCCGTCGCGATACGGGAAGTGGAAGGCCTGCTCCTGCCGCACCTCGAGCGCAGGGAACGCTCGGAGCGCGTCGGCTCCGACGCCCAGCGCGCCGAGCAGGTCGGGCAGCCATCCTCCTGCCGCCACGACGACCTGCGCCGCCTCGACCGCCTCGCCGTGCTCAGAGACCACGCGGTAGCCCGCTCCGGATCGCGACACCGACGCGACCGGCCAGTCGTGGCGCACCACGGCGCCGGCATCCTGCGCGCGACGCAGCATGGCCTGCACCGCCCTCTCGGCGTCGAGCACTCCCGCGTCGGCGTGCCACAGCACGGGGCCGTCGAACGCGATGCCGTCCCAGCGCGCTGAGGCCCCGTCGGCCGCCAGCAGCTCGTGCGGCACGCCCGCCTTCTCGAGCACGCGCGCGAGCCCGGCCGGGTCGCGCAGCGCGCCGTGGTCCACCGCCCCCGCATCCGAGATCAGCCGTTCGCCCGCGTCCCGCTCCAGCTCGTCCCACCCCGAGCGGGCGGCGACGACCAGCCGCGTGTACAGCTCGTCCGGGTAGGCATAGCGGAAGATGCGCGCGGAGCCGTGTGAGCTGCCCCAGGGATTGGCCGGGTACGTGCGCTCGAGCACGACCACGTCGTGGCCGCGGCGAGCGAGCTGCCACGCGGTCGCGGCACCGGCCAGACCGGCGCCGATCACGACGATGGATGTGGGGGGCATGGTTCTCCGGATGAGGTGGGGGCGGATGCCGATGGTCAGGGGACGGGCACCGGGACGACCGGCGCGGGGATGACGGTGAGGGCGGCGAGCATGCCGGCGCCCGTCAGCTCGCGTTCGTGCTCGCTCGGGAGAAGGGCGGTGCCAGGCGGGAGGGCGGTGCCTTCGTGCTCGACGGCTCCCGAGAGCACGACGACCGCCGTCGACGGCGCGGGCTCGATGCGCCGACGGCCGCGGACCGCGATGCGGTGCACGCGCGGCGCGGCCATGGCCCGCGGCGTCATGAGGTTCGCCACGCGCGCGCCCGCGCTCGTGGGGGTCGGCACGACGCGCGCCTCGCCAGCGAACGTCACGGCGTCGCCCGGCGCCAGACGCCGCACGTCGCCGTCGATCGCGAGGGTCAGCGGCTGATCGCCGAGCACGATCAGCAGCCGGTCCACCCCGGGGAAGATCGAGAAGGCCGCGGTGCCGCGGATCTCGGCGATGCTGAGCCGCCACCCCAGCCGCCGGGCCAGCACCCGCGTGACGCCACGGCCGTTGGCCCACGGCTCGGGGACGACGGAGCCGGGCGTGACGATGTCGCGCTGCGCCAGCATCGCCGCGCCCGGCTCCTCGATCACGAGCGCCCCGGGATCCAGGACGTGCCGGCCAGCGGCACGCCCGCCATCGCGGCCGACTCGACCGTGAGGGCGACGAGGTCCTCGGGCTCGAGGTTGCGCAGGTGCGACTTCCCGCACGCCCGGGCGATGGTCTGCGCCTCGAGCGTGAGCACGCGCAAGTAGTTCGCCAGGCGCCGGCCGGCCGCGATCGGGTCGAGGCGCTGGGCGAGCTCGGGATCCTGGGTGGAGATGCCGGCGGGGTCGCGGCCGTCCTGGAAGTCGTCGTAGAACCCGGCGGCCGAACCCAGCTTCGCGTACTCGTCCTGATAGCGAGGGTCGTTGTCGCCGAGCGCGATGAGCGCCGCCGTGCCGATCGCGACGGCATCGGCCCCGAGTGCCATCGCCTTGGCGACGTCGGCGCCCGTGCGGATGCCGCCGGAGACGATCAGCTGCACTCCCGTGCGGTGCACGCCGAGGTCCTGGAGGGCGGCCACCGCCGGCCCGATGGCCGCGAGCGTGGGGATGCCGACGTGCTCGATGAACACCTGCTGGGTCGCGGCCGTGCCGCCCTGCATACCGTCGACGACCACGACATCCGCCCCCGCCTTCACGGCCAGCGCCGTGTCGTAGTAGGGCCGCGAGGCGCCGACCTTGACGTAGATGGGCACGCGCCAGTCGGTGATCTCGCGCAGCTCGGCGATCTTCACCGTGAGGTCGTCGGGCCCTGTCCAGTCGGGGTGCCGGCTGGCCGAGCGCTGATCGATGCCGACCGGAAGCGTGCGCATGCCCGCGACGCGCTCGGTGATCTTCTGGCCCAGCAGCATGCCGCCGCCGCCCGGCTTCGCGCCCTGCCCGAGCACCACCTCGATCGCGTCGGCCTTGCGCAGGTCGTCCGGGTTCATGCCGTAGCGAGACGGCAGGTACTGGTACACCAGCTTGCTCGACTGCCCGCGCTCCTCGGGCGTCATGCCGCCGTCTCCGGTGGTCGTCGACGTCCCCACGGCGCTCGCGCCGCGCCCCAGGGCCTCCTTGGCGTTGGCCGACAGGGCGCCGAAGCTCATGCCGGCGATCGTGACGGGGATGTCGAGGTGCACGGGGTTCAGCGCGTGCCGCGTGCCGAGCACCACGTCGGTGCCGCACTTCTCGCGGTAGCCCTCGAGCGGATACCGCGAGACGCTGGCCCCGAGGAAGAGCAGGTCGTCGAAGTGCGGCAGCGCGCGCTTGGCGCCCCAGCCGCGGATGTCGTAGATGCCGGTGTCGGCGGCGCGCTGGATGTCGTAGATGGTCGCGCGGTCGAACGTGGCCGACTCGCGCAGGCCGCGTGCGGCGAGGTCAAGGGACATGGAAGGCTCCTCTCCGGCTCAGTACGCGCCGGCGTTGTCGACGTGGAAGTGGTACAGGGTGCGGGCCGAGCCGTAGCGGCGGAAGTCGGCGGGATCCTCGTTGCGCCCCGCACGTCGCAGCAGCTCGGCGAGCTCGGCGAGATGCTCGGCCTCCATGGGCTTCTCGATGCAGTCGGCGCCGAGCGAGGCGACCTGGCCGCGCACGTAGATGCGCGCCTCGTAGATCGAGTCGCCGAGCGCCTCCCCCGCGTCGCCGCACACCACGAGCCGGCCCGCCTGCGCCATGAACGCCGACGCGTGGCCGATGCTCCCGCCTACGACGATGTCGACGCCCTTCATCGAGATGCCGCAGCGGGCGCCGGTGTTGCCGTCGACCACGACGAGCCCGCCGTGCCCCGTGGCGCCCGTGGCCTGCGAGGCGTCTCCCGTGACGTGCACCGTGCCCGACATGATGTTCTCGGCCAGGCCGACGCCCGCGCTGCCGTGCACCGTGACCGTGCCGCGCTGGTGCATGCCCGCGAAGTAGTAGCCGACGTCGCCGTGCACCGTGACGTCGATCTCGCGGTCGATGCCGACCGCGATGTTGTGCTGTCCGGCCGGGTGCTCGACGATCCACGCGCTGCCGTCCTGCGCCTCGTGGAGCCGCTGGTTCAGGTCGCGCACAGGGCTGTCGGCGAGGTCGACCGCCGTCGCCTCGAGTACGGGTGCTGCGATGCTCATCGGATCGCTCCTTCCACGGCGGCGCCGTCGATGTTCCAGGTGTAGACGACGCCGGGCGCCGGCTCGAAGATGCGGGCATCCGCGATGCCCGGAAGGTCGGCGAGGGCGCGGTACTCGGATGCCATCGCCACCCAGTCGGGGGTCTCCGCGATGATCGCGGGCTTGCACGCGATGGGGTCGCGCACGACCGCCATGCTGTCGGCCGTGGTCACGACGAGCGTGTAGAAGCCGTCGAACTCGCGCCCGAGGTGCTCCAGAGCGGTCTTCAGGTCGTCGCCCTGCGCCATGCGCCACGCGACGAAGCGGGCACCGACCTCGGAGTCGTTCTCGCTGTCGAACTGCACGCCCTCGCGGCGCAGGCGACGGCGGATGGTGGCGTGGTTGCTGAACGATCCGTTGTGCACGAGGCAGAGATCCTCGGACACCGTGAACGGATGCGCGCCGCCGGCCGTGACCGCCGACTCGGTCGCCATCCGCGTGTGCGAGAGTCCCTGCACGCCCGAGGTGGAGCTCAGGCGATACACATCGGCGAGGTCGACCGGATGGCCCACGCCCTTCAGCACGGCGACGTGCTCGCCACGGCCGATGATGTGCGCCTCCGGAAGAGCGGCCACCACGGCCGCCTCGAGAGTCTCGGTGGTCGTGCGCGCGTTGATGAGCGTCGACTCGGCGTAGTCGGTGACCGACACATCCGCGTCCCCGGGCAGCGCGGCGGCGAGCGACGCGGCCAACTGCTCGGCGGGCATCCCCGTGTCGAGAACGGTCACCGTGGCCGTGCCCTCCGGCGTGAGCCGGTCCGATCCGTAGAGCGCGAGGCCGGCGGAGTCCGGCCCGCGATCGACGATCTCGCACAGCATGCCGTGCATCAGCCGGCCCAGGTCGCCGCGCAGCTCCGGGTTGCGGATCTGCAGTGCTGCGATGCCGCACATGTTTGTCTCCTGTCGGTTCGTCCGCGCTCAGTACGCGGTGAGGTAGTGGGTGATCTCCCAGTCGCTGACCGTGTTGTGCCAGCGCAGGAACTCGTCTTCCTTCGCGTCCGCGAAGTACTGCCCGACGCCGTGCCCGGCATCGATCGCGTCGAGCAGCGTCGCGTCCGCCCGCAGCGCCTCGACGGCGTGCAGCAGTGTGCGCGGGAGCTCCGCCGAACCGCCGCGGTGCTCGCCGGGCCCGCAGGGGTCGCCGGGATCGGCGGTGCGCTCGATGCCCTCCAGCCCCGCCAGCAGCGTGGTGGCGATCGCGAGGTATGGGTTCGCCGACCCGTCGCCCGCGCGCAGTTCGATGCGGTTGCCGTCGGGGACGCGGATGAAGTGCGTGCGGTCGTTGCCGCCGTAGGTCGCGCGCCGCGGCGACCAGGTGGCGCCCGACGCGCTCGTCGTGGCGCCGCGGCGCTTGTACGAGTTGACGCTCGGGGCGAGGAAGAGCTGCAGGCCCGCGGCGTGCTCGAGCACGCCGGCGATGAAGGCGTATGCCGTGCGCGACAGACCGAGCCCGCGCGCGTCGTCCGCCGCCGGGAACACGGGCGTCTCGTCCTGCCACAGCGACAAATGCAGGTGCAGGCCGCTGCCGGTGCGGTCGGTGAAGGGCTTCGGCATGAACGTGGCGGTCATGCCCCGCTGCTCGGCGAAGACGTTGATGAGGTAGCGCAGCGTGATCACCCGGTCCGCCGTGACGAGCGCGTCGTCGTACGAGAAGTTCTGCTCGAACTGGCCCGACGCGTCCTCGTGGTCGTTGGCGTAGTTCGCCCAGCCGAGCTGGTTCATGGCGTCGCTGACGGCGGTGAGGTGCTCGTACATGCGGGTGAGGCCGCGGGCGTCGTAGCAGGCACGCTCGCCGTCGCGCCGGTCTGCGGTCACGAGGCGCCCGTCCTCGTCCTTGTCGAGCAGGAAGTACTCGACCTCCGCGCCCACCTTGCCGCGCAGACCGCGGTCCGCGAGGCGCTGGAGGGCGCGCTTCAGGATGACGCGCGGCGCGAACGGCCAGGGCGCTCCGTTCACATGGGGATCGCAGTGCACGATCGCCAGGCCCTCGCGGATGAACGGCACGGGCGTGTACGAGTCGAGGTCGGGCACGGCGATCAGGTCGGGATCCTGGGGGCGCTGCCCCACCAGACCGGCCGCGAAGCCCGCGAAGCCGAGCTCGCCCGCCTCGAGCTCGTCGGCGGCCGAGACGGGCACCAGCTTCGCGCAGGGCTTGCCGTTCATGTCGACGAACAGGGCGAGGATGAACCTCACGCCGTCCGCCAGCGCGCGCTCCTTGAGTCCGAGCGTCGCCGTCTCTTCCGCGAAGAGGGTGGTCAGTGTCATGAGCTGTCTCCAGGGGCCGGGAGTGTTCAACGGTGGTGGTGCTCGTTGCTTCACATTAACTTTCGTTGCATGACGGTTGTCGACCCGGGGCGTTACGAGCGTGTAAAACCCGCGCGAAGGGGCGAAACATGGACTTCATCCGCGTGAAACCCACTGCCCGTTCCCTCTGCGTAAATCTGGTTGCACCCGATTTCCGGCCCCTTCGCGCCGGGTTCCCCACACGCAAGAGAGGTCCCCCATGGACAGCGGACAATTCACCTGGGCGATCGTGGCGACCGCCCTGGTCGTCTTCATGACCCCCGGCATCGCGCTCTTCTACGGCGGCATGGTCAAGGCCAAGTCGGTGATCAGCATGATGATGCTGAGCTTCGGCGCCATGGGCGTCGTCGGCATGCTCTGGGTGCTGTACGGCTACAACATGTCGCTCATCGCCGACACCGAGGCGGGCGCCTTCCCCGGCTTCCAGTTCGCGGGAAACCCGTTCAACGCGCACTTCGCGCTGGCGGGATACGACAGCTTCACGCTCATCTCCGCGGCCTACGGGGCCACGTTCGCGATCGCGACGACGGCCCTGGTGTCGGGCGCGATCGCCGACCGCGCCAAGTTCGGCTCCTGGCTGGTGTTCGCGGGCCTGTGGGCCACCCTCGTGTACTTCCCGGTCGCCGCCTGGGTGTGGGGCGCGGGCGGCTGGGTCTTCGACCTCGGCGAGATCCTGGGGCTGGATGTGGCGACCATCGACTACGCGGGCGGAACGGCGGTGCACATCAACTCGGCGGCCGCGGCCCTCGCCCTCGCCCTCGTGCTCGGCAAGCGCATCCACTTCGCCAAGGGCGTCACCAAGCCCCACAACGTGCCCCTCACCCTCATCGGCGTGGGCATCCTGTTCTTCGGCTGGTTCGGCTTCAACGCCGGCGCGGAGGGTACCTTCGGGCTGCTCGGCCCCGAGAACTCGGACGCGGGCGAGATCATCGTCAACACGCTCGTCGCCGGCTGTGCGGGCATCATCGGCTGGGTGCTGGTGGAGCGCTTCAAGGAGGGCAAGGCCACGGCGGTCGGCGCCGGCTCCGGCGCGATCTCGGGCCTGGTCGCGATCACGCCCGCCTGCGCCGCGCTCGATCCGGGCTGGGCTCTGCTGCTGGGTCTCATCGCCGGCGCGGTGTGCGCCCTGGCGATCGAGCTGAAGTACCGCCTGGGCTTCGACGACTCGCTCGACGTGGTGGGCATCCACGGCGTCGGCGGCTTCATCGGCTGCTGGTACCTCGGATTCTTCGCGCAGGGCACCGGCCTGTTCATGGGCGGCGACCTGTCACAGCTGGTCGTGCAGGTGATCGCCTCGCTCGGCGTCGCCGTCTACTCGTTCGGAGTCACCTGGGTGCTCGGCTTCGCGATCGAGAAGACGATCGGATTCCGTGTGAAGAACGAGGACGAGGTGGCCGGCATCGACACCGTGCACCACGAGGAGGCGTACGCCCTCAACGACTGAGCGCGGCCTTGCCCGGGGCGCTCCGCTGCGGCGGGGCGCCCCGTTCGCGCGGCCGGCGGCGACGCGCCCCCGGCCGCGCGCCGTCAGCGCGTGCTGAACGCCGCGTCGAACGCCGCCTCCGGCGCGTCGAACGCGTTGCGCCGCACGAACTCGAGCGCCTCGGGGGCGCCGACGAGCCGGTCCATGCCGGCGTCCTCCCACTCGACCGAGATGGGGCCCTCGTAGCCGATGCTGTTGAGGGCGCGGAACGCCGTCTCCCAGGGCACGTCGCCGCGGCCGGTCGAGACGAAGTCCCATCCGCGTCGCAGATCCGCCCACGCGAGATGCGAGCCCAGCCGACCGTTGCGCCCGTTGCCGATGTTCATCTTCACGTCCTTGCAGTCGACGTGGAAGATGCGGTCCCGGAACTCGAGGATGAAGCTCACCGGGTCGAGCTGCTGCCACACGAAGTGCGACGGGTCCCAGTTGAGGCCGAACGATTCGCGATGTCCGATCGCCTCGAGCGTGCGCACCGTGGTCCAGTAGTCGTACGCGATCTCCGACGGGTGCACCTCGTGCGCGAACCGCACGCCCACCTCCTCGAACACGTCGAGGATGGGGTTCCACCGGTCGGCGAAGTCCTGATATCCGGCGTCGATCGCATCCTGCGACACGGGCGGGAACATCGCCACGTACTTCCAGATCGACGAGCCCGTGAAGCCGACGACGGTCTTGACGCCGAGCTTCGCGGCGAGCCGTGCCGTGTTCTTCATCTCCTCGGCAGCGCGCTGCCGCACGCCCTCGGGGTCGCCGTCTCCCCACACACGGTCCGACAGGATGTCGCGGTGGCGCTGGTCGATCGGATCGTCGCAGACCGCCTGGCCCTTGAGATGATTCGAGATCGCCCAGACCTTGAGCCCGTGTCGGTCGAGCAGGTCGAGGCGATCCTCGATGTAGGCGTCGTCGTCCCACCGCCACGGATCGAGGTGGTCGCCCCAGCAGGCGAGCTCGAGGCCGTCGTACCCCCAGCCGGAGGCGAGGCGCGCCACCTCCTCGAGCGGCAGGTCGGCCCACTGGCCAGTGAAGAGTGTGACCGGTCGCGTCATCGCGGTTCCTTCCATCCTGTTCGTCTGCGTCCTGCGTCTTCGGGGTGCTGCTTCTTCTGGGTCCTGCTTCTTCCGAGGCCCCGCTTCTTCGTGGCCCGTCGTCAGTCGCCGACCGGCGTCCACGCGCTGCCGGCGGCCGAGCTTCGCTGCACGGCGTCGAGCACCCGCTGCACGTGCAGCCCGTCGGCGAACGACGGCCGCGGCTGCGAGCCCTCGTGGATCGCCGCCACGAAGTCGTTCACCTGGTGCGAGAACCCGTGCTCGTAGCCCAGCATGTGGCCCGCGGGCCACCACGGCGCCAGATACGGATGGTCGGGCTCGGTCACCAGGATGCGCCGGAACCCCTGCTCTGTGGACGGCAGCGTGGCGTCATGGAACTCGAGCTCGTTCATGTGCTCGAGGTCGAACGCGAGCGCGCCCCGCGACCCCGACACCTCGATGCGCAGGGCGTTCTTGCGCCCCGTGCGGAACCGGCTCGCCTCGAACGACGCCAGGGCTCCGGATGCCAGCCGGCCCGTGAACAGCGCCACGTCGTCCACGGTCACGGCCCCGCGCTGCTCCGACGCCGTGCCCGACAGCCCCACGCCCTCCGCCAGCAGAGGGCGCTCGGCCACGAGCGTCTCGGTGATGCCGGAGAGCGCCGTGACCCGCTGCCCGGTGATGTACTCGGTCAGGTCGATCGCGTGCGCGCCGATATCGCCGAGCGCCCCCGAGCCGGCACGCTCCTTCTGCAGGCGCCACGTGAGAGGCGCTCGCTCGTCGGCGAGCCAGTCCTGCAGGTACTCGGCACGCACCTGCCGGATGTCGCCGAGCCGGCCCTGCGCCACGAGGTCGCGCGCGAAGGCGGCGGCCGGCACCCGGCGGTAGGTGAACCCCACCATCGCCCGGACGCCGCGCGCGGCGGCGCGCTCGGCGGCCTCCGCCATCCGCTCGGCCTCCTGCACCGTGTTCGCGAGCGGCTTCTCGCACAGCACGTGCTTGCCTGCCTCGAGCGCGGCGACCGCGATCTCGGCGTGCGTGTCGCCCGGGGTGACGACGTCGATCACGTCGATGTCGTCACGCTGCACGACCTCGCGCCAGTCGGCCGCGGCCTCGCGCCAGCCCCACTTGGCGGCGGACGCCTCGGCGCCCGTACGCCCGACGACCACGGCCATCTCGGGACGCAGCGGCAGGTCGAAGAAGCGCGGGGCCACCCGCCAGCCCTGGGAATGGGCGGCCCCCATGAACCCGTGGCCGATCATGGCGACGCGCAGAGTGTCGGTATGCGGGGAGTCGGCGCGCGGAGAATCGGTGCGCGGAGTGCCGGTGGGCAGGGTGTCGGTCACGGCGGGTTCCTCTCGTCGGAGGTGGGGCGCGGAGCGCGGCGCCGTCGGCCGCGCTCCGCGCGGGTCGTCAGGACTCGAAGGCCAGGTCGATGAACTGGTCGACGTTGTCCTTGGTGACGACCGGGGCGTCGAGCACGATGCGGTTGGGGACGCCGGGCGTGATCAGGTCGCTGACGGTCTTGCCCTGCGCGATCAGCCGGGCGAGCGCGATGCCATCGGCGGCCTGGGTCGACGGGTAGATGACGGTGGCCTTGAGGACCGAGTCATCGGCCTGGATCGCCTCCATGGCGTTGCGGCTGCCCGCGCCGCCCATCATGAGGAACTCGTCGCGGCCCGCGGCCTCGATCGCGGCCAGCACGCCCACGCCCTGGTCGTCATCGTGGTTCCACAGGGCATCGATCTGCGGATTGGCCGACAGCAGCTGCGACGCTGCAGCCTCGCCGCCCGCGACGGTGAAGTCGGCGGCCACGCGCGGGCCCACCTCCAGGCCGCAGTCCTCGAGGGCATCGGCGAAGCCCTGCGAGCGGTCCTGCGTCAGCGGCAGCGAGTCGATGCCCGCGATCTCGGCGACGATCGCGTCGGGGTTGTCGCCCACCTGCTCGCAGATGTACGTGCCGGCGCTCACGCCCATGCCGTAGTTGTCGCCCAGGATCGTCGCGCGCGCGGCGAAGGGGCTCGAGAACTCCCGGTCGACGTTGATCACCGGGATCCCCGCTTCCATCGCCCGGATCGCGACCTCGGTGAGCGCTGCACCGTCGGTCGGCAGCAGCACGATGGCGTCGACGTCCTCGTTGATGAACGTCTCGACCGCGGCGATCTGCGTGTTGGCGTCGTTGGTGCCCTCCGCCACGCGCAGTTCGACGTCGTCGAAGCCCTCGGCCGCGGCCTGTGCGCCCGAGTTGATGGCGCCGAGCCAGCCGTGGTCGGCGGCGGGTCCCGAGAACCCGATGACGACGGTGTCGCCCGTCGCGGCGTTCTCCTCGCTCGTCGTCCCCTGGTCGACGGCGTTCTCCTCGGTTCCGGTGCCCGTGCATCCGGCGAGCAGACCGATGCCGGCGACGAGCGCGGCTCCGGTGAGCACGAGTCGCGAGCGCGTGTGCTGTGAGCGCATGTTTCCTCCTTGAATCCAGTGCGGCCTCGGCAGTGTGGCGCGCCCGGCAGGAGAAGCTGCCCGCTCGAGTGGTGTCCACGCTGACGCGAGACAACCTAGCAGAATGCGGCGTGCTGTCTACACCTTTTGATTTGTGCTCGGCATAAGTTCCAGCGCCTGGCAACCGCTGGAATATCGCGGTTTCACGCTCCGGCATCGACCTCGACACCGCGCGGCTACGCGGAGAACGCGCTCTGGGCAACGGCGCGGCAGCGTGTTATGTTCGGCGCGTGATCAAAGATGACCACCAGCCGTCATTACTCGACGTCCGCGGCGTGACGAAGTCGTTCGCCGGTGTGCGCGCTCTCCGCGGCGTCGACCTGCAGGTGATGCCGGGCGAGGTGCACTGCATCCTGGGACAGAACGGGGCGGGCAAGTCGACGCTCATCAAGACGCTCGCAGGAGTGCACCGTCCCGATGAGGGCGAGATCCGCTGGGGCGGCGAGCCGACGGAGATCCCGACGCCCGAAGCCGCCATCGAGCTCGGCATCGCCACCATGTACCAGGAGCTCGACGTCGTGGACGGCCTGACGATCGCCGAGAACATCTTCCTCGGCCACGAGCTGGCACGCGGTGGCTTCACGCGTCGCTCGGAGGCGGCGCGGCAGACGCGCGAGCTGCTGCGCCGGCTGGGACACGGCGACCTGTCGCCGCACGCCGAGGTGGGGCGCCTCAGCGCGGCCAACAAGCAGATCGTGAGCATGGCGCGCGCGCTCTCGCACGACGTGAAGCTCATCATCATGGACGAGCCGTCGGCCGTGCTCGACACCGAGGAGGTGCGCAACCTCTTCGGCGTCGTGCGGGAGCTGACCGCCGCGGGCATCGCCGTCGTCTACATCACCCACCGCCTCGAGGAGATCCGCCAGATCGGCGACCGCATCACGGTGCTGAAGGACGGGCGCTCGATGGCGAGCGGTCTCTCCGTCGCCGATACGCCGACGAGCGACCTCATCCGGCTCATGACGGGCCGATCGGTCGAGAACGTCTTCCCGCCCGCCACCCCCGTGCCGCACGACGCTCCGGTCGTCCTCGAGGTGGAGGACCTCGCCCTCGACGGCGCGTTCGAAGGCGTGTCGTTCTCGGTGCGCGCCGGCGAGATCGTGGGGCTCGCCGGGCTCGTGGGATCGGGCCGCTCCGAGATCCTGGAGACCGTCTACGGCGCACGGCGGGCCACCGCGGGCGCCGTACGGGTGGCGGGACGCCCCCTGAAGCGCGGCTCGGTCGCGGCGGCGGTGCGAGCGGGCGTCGGGCTCTCCCCGGAGGAGCGCAAGAGCCAGGGCCTCGTTCTCGCCGAGCCGATCTACGTGAACGTGACGCTCTCGTCCCTGTCGCGGCACGCGCGATCCGGCTTCCTCGACGAGCGCGCCGAGCGCGAGGCGACCCGCGAGCAGATGGCCGCGCTCGAGCTGCGCCCCGCCGACCCGGATCGACCCGCGCTGACCCTGTCGGGCGGCAACCAGCAGAAGATCCTGCTCGCGCGCTGGCTCGTCCACGGCACACGCGTGCTGCTGCTCGACGAGCCGACGCGCGGCGTCGATGTCGGCGCACGCGCCGAGATCTATGCGCTCATCCGCCGCCTGGCGGCCGCGGGAAACGCGATCGTGATCGTCTCCAGCGAGATCGAAGAGGTGCTCGGCCTGGCCGACACCGTGCTTCTCGTGGCCGACGGGCGCGTGCTGCGCACCCTCCCCGCCTCCGAGATCGACGAGCACGGCGTGCTCGACCTCGTCATGAAAGGAACCGCCGCGTGAGCGAGCAGACCACCACCGAGGCCCCGGCGCCGCAGAGCCCGGCGCCCTCCGACCGTCGTGAGCGCTCGTCGGCCGCACAGCGACTGCTGTCAGGATCGGCGGGCCGCAACCTGGGCCTCGTGCTGGCCCTGCTGCTGATCATCGTGGTCGGCGCGGTCACGGCCCCCGACACGTTCCTCGGCGTCTCCAACATGCTGACGGTGCTGCGTCAGGCGTCCATCATCGGCGTCATCTCCATCGGCATGACCCTGGTGATCATCGCCGGCGGCATCGATCTGTCCGTCGGATCGGTGATGGGCCTCGCGTCGGTCGTCGCGACGATCGCCGCCGTGCAGGACCTCGCCGACCAGACGCACTGGGTCGTCATGGTGCTGATCGCGCTGCTCGTCGGAGTGGGCGCGGGACTAATCAACGGCGTCGTCATCGCCTACGGCAACGTGGTCGCGTTCATGGCGACCCTGGCGATGCTCGTCGCAGCCCGGGGACTCGCGGAGATCCTGGCCGAGCGGCGCACGCTCGTGGTGCAGGACCGCGGATTCGTCAGCGCGATGAACCAGGATCTGCTGGGCGTGGACATCCTGATCTGGATCTTCCTGATCGTCGCGATCGCCGGATGGGTGCTGCTCAACCGCACCACGTTCGGGCGGCGCACGGTCGCCATCGGCGGCAACCGAGAGGCGGCCCGCCTGGCGGGCATCGACGTGCGGCGCCACACCACGCTCCTCTACGCCATCGCGGGACTGTGCGCCGGCATCGCGGCCATCATGATCCTGGGCCGCACCACCGCGGGCACGTCGACCCACGGCCAGCTGTACGAGCTCGACGCCATCGCGGCGGTCGTGGTCGGCGGCACCCTGCTGATCGGCGGACGCGGCACCGTGACCGGCACCGTGTTCGGCGTGCTGATCTTCGCCACGCTGTCCAACGTGTTCGTGCAGAACAACCTGTCGTCGTCGGTCCAGGCCGTCGCCAAGGGCGTGATCATCGTCGTCGCGGTGCTGCTGCAGCAGCGGTTCGCCAAGCCGGTCGGACGCTCCTCGTAGACTTCCACCGACCCGTTCGCACCTTTCGGCGCACGACCGCGCCCAAGTGCCGTGCGTTCGGCGCGGATCTGCCGAAGTTAAGGTGAACCATGGCGAGAACGACCAGCGAGGCGTCGTCCAGCGTGTCGGGCGTGACGCAGCTGTTCCAGCTTCTGCGCGACGGCGTGCCCCGCACCCGGGCCGACCTCGCGAAGGCCACGGGCCTGGCCCGCTCGACCGTCGCGGCCCGCGTCGACGAGCTGATGCGGCTGGGGCTGATCTCACCCATCGCCGAGGCCGTGTCGACGGGTGGACGGCCGCCCTCGCAGTTCGCACTCAACCCCCGCGCGCGCCTCGTGCTGGCCGCCGACATCGGGGCATCGCACGCGACCGTCGCGGTGACCGACCTGGCAGCCACAGTGGTGGCCGAGCGCACCGAGCCGCTCGACATCACGCTCGGCCCGGAGCCGGTGCTGACGTGGGTCGTGGCGCAGGCGACGGCGCTGCTGGAGGGCATGGACCGATCGCCGCGCGACGTGGCGGCGATCGGCATGGGCCTTCCGGGCCCCGTGGAGCACTCCACAGGGCGCCCGGTGAACCCGCCCATCATGCCCGGATGGGACCGGTTCGACGTGCCCGGATGGATGCGGCAGCACCTCGACGTGCCGGTGCTGGTCGACAACGACGTGAACATCATGGCCCTCGGCGAGCGCGCCGTCGCATGGCCGGGCGTGGATCACCTGATGTTCGTGAAGGTGGCCACGGGCATCGGCTCGGGGGTCATCTCCGGCGGCGGCCTGCAGCGCGGGGCGCAGGGCACGGCCGGCGACATCGGCCACGTGCGGGTCGCGCGCGGCGCGGACGTCCCCTGCCACTGCGGCAATCGCGGGTGCCTCGAGGCCCTCGCGTCGGGGCCGGCCATCGCCCGCGCGCTGCGCGAGCAGGGCATCGCGGCCGAGAACGGCGACGACGTGGTCGAGCTCGTCAAGCGCGGCAACATCGACGCGATCCAGGCGGTGCGACAGGCGGGTCGCGACATCGGCGAGGTGCTCACGACGTGCGTGAGCCTGATCAATCCGTCGGTCATCGCGATCGGGGGATCCATGGCGCGGGTCGGTGAGCACCTCATCGCCGGCGTGCGCGAGGTGGTCTACACCCGGTCGATTCCGCTGGCGACCGAGCACCTCGCGATCGTGCAGTCGACGGCTGCCCAGAAGGCGGGCGTGCTCGGTGCGGCCATGCTCGCGATCGAGCACGCGCTCTCGCCCGACGCGCTGAGCAGCCTGGTCTCGGCCTGAGGATGTTCGACAGCCCGCTCTCCGCCTCGGCGTACGAGGTGCTCGGGGTCGCGCCCGACGTCGACGACGAGGCGCTGCGGCGCGCCTATCGCCTGCGGCTGCGCCAGACCCACCCCGACACGGGCGGAGACGCGGCCGAGTTCATCCGTGTGCAGCGCGCGTGGGAGTTCGTGGGCACTCCTGAGGCGCGCGCCGCGTACGACCGCGGGCGCGGCTCGGATGCCGCCCCCGCACCCGACGACTGGCACGTGCGCTCGACGCCGACCGACACCCGCCCGCGTGCGCGGTCGTACGGGCACCCCGGCGGTTGGCTGCGGCAGCGGTATCTCGAGCTGATCCGCGAGTGGGCGGGGCGAGGGCAGGACCTGCCCGACCCGTATGCGCCCGAGGTGGTGCGCGCGGCGCCTGTCGAACTGCGTCACATGCTGGCGGATGCGCTGGCCGAGGAGGCCACGGCACGCACGATCGCCGGCCTGGGCATCGGCTTCACCGTGTGGCACGACGTCGCGGTGGGCGAGCACCCGGAGCACAAGCTCGACCACGTGGTGCTCAGCCCGTCGGGGCTGTACGGCGTGATGTCGGCCGACTTCGGTGGCGAGGCGCGCTTCCGCCGCGGCGAGATCATCGGCGCGGCGGTGGGCGGCGACGCGCCGGTGGCCTCCCTGCTCGGGCGCATGCGCGCGGTCGCCCGGGCGGCGCACGTGCGCTTCAGCGGTGCGATCGTGGTGCTGCCCGACGACGACCTGATGCAGCCGGTCACGCACCTCGGCACGGTCAAAGGCCTGCCGGTCGCGGTCGTGCGCCGCAGCGTGCTCGGCCACCTGCTCCGCGCCGGCATCCCGGGCACGCGCGACATCGGCGGCAACGAGCTCTTCGACGTGCGCACCCGCCTGCAGCAGACCATCCGGTTCGTGTGACGGTCGAGGCGGCCCGGCGCGCGGGCGCCGGGCGCGGCTGACACAATCGACTCGTGAGCCTGCAGGTGACCGTGGTGAATGTGTTCGTCGACGAGGCCGGCGAGCACGGCAACCCGCTGGGCATCCTGTGGTCGTCGAAGGCGACCCGGGGACGCGAGCAGGAGATCGCGCGCGATGTCGGCTTCAGTGAGACGATCTTCATCGACGCCGTCTCGGAGCACGACGCGCACGCGCGAATCTTCACGCCCGCGCGCGAATTGCGGTTCGCCGGCCACCCCACCGTGGGGCTCGCGTCCTGGCTGCGGGCGAGCGGCGACGACATCCGGTCGCTGATGGTGCCTGCCGGGCGCGTGCAGGTGCGGGCCGAAGGCGAACTCATCTTCGTCACGGCGAAGCCCGAGTGGGCGCCGGAGTTCTCGTTCCAGCAGCTCGAGTCACCGGCCGACGTGGAGGGCGTCGACCCCGATGCCTACGCGTTCGGCAACAATTACGTCTGGGCCTGGGCCGACCGTGAGCAGGGCCGCGTGCGTGCCCGGATGTTCGCGCCCGCTCTCGGCATCCGCGAGGACGAGGCGACCGGATCGGCCGCCGTGCGGCTCACCGCGCAGCTGGATCAGGACCTCGACATCCTGCAGGGCGCCGGCTCACGGCTCTACACCCGCACGGCGCGCGCCGACCGCGAGGTCGAGGTCGGCGGCCGCACGTCGCCCGAGCGGATCATCGAGCTGCGCTGACACCGCAGGCGGCCGCTCGGATCCGGCCTACTGGAAGTCGTTGGCCGGCGCCATGTCGGCGAAGCGCGAGAAGTGGCCCTGGAAGGCGACCTCGATCGTGGCCGTGGGGCCGTTGCGGTGCTTGGCCACGATCAGGTCGGCCTCGCCGGGGCGGGTGTCCTTGTCGTAGACCGAGTCGCGGTGCAGCAGGATGACCATGTCGGCGTCCTGCTCGATCGAACCCGACTCGCGCAGGTCACTCACCTGGGGGCGCTTGTCGGTGCGCTGCTCGGAGCCACGGTTGAGCTGGGAGAGCGCGATCACGGGCACCTGCAGCTCCTTGGCGAGCAGCTTGAGCGCACGCGAGAACTCGCTGACCTCCTGCTGGCGCGACTCGACCTTCTTGCCACTCGTCATGAGCTGCAGGTAGTCGATGATCACCATCTTGAGCCCCGCGCGCTGCTTGAGACGACGGCACTTCGCGCGGATCTCGACCAGGGTCATGTTCGGGCTGTCGTCGATGAACAGCGGCGCCTCATGGATGCGGCCGCGCGTCTGCGCGACGTTGGTCCAGTCGCGCGAGTCGAGCGTTCCCTTGCGCAGGTTCTGCAGCGGGATGGCGCCCTCGGCGCTGAGCAGGCGCATCGCGATCTCGGCCTTGCCCATCTCGAGCGAGAAGAACACGGCGGGCATGTTGTGCTTGATCGCCGCGGCGCGCGCGAAGTCGAGTGCGAGCGTCGACTTGCCCATGGCCGGACGCGCGGCGACGACGATCATCTGACCGCCATGCAGGCCGCTGGTCAGCTCGTCGAGCTCGCTGAAGCCCGTGGGCACGCCCGTCATGCCGCCGTCACGGCCGCCGGCGGCCTCGATCTCCTCCATCGCGGCGTCGACCGCGATCGACAGCGGCACATAGTCCTCGGTCTTCTCGGTGCCCGTCACGCCGTAGATCTCGGCCTGCGCGTTGTTGACGAGGTCGACGGCCTCGCCCTCCCCCGAGTAGCCCATCTGCACGATGCGCGTGCCGGCCTCGACCAGGCGTCGCAGCAGGGCGCGCTCGGCGACGATGTTGGCGTAGTAGCCGGCGTTCGCGGCCGTCGGCACGATCGACGTGAGCGAGTGCAGGTAGTCCGCCCCGCCCGCACGCTGCAGGTCACCGGTCTTGATGAGCTCGTCGGTGACCGCGACCACGTCGGTGGGCTCGCCGTGCGAGTACAGCGAGAGGATCGCCTCGAAGATCAGCTCGTGCTTCGGGATGTAGAAGTCGGCGCCGCGCAGCGACTCGATGACGTCGGCGACCGCATCCTTCGACAGCAGCATGCCGCCGAGCGTGCTCTGCTCGGCCAGCAGGTCGTGCGGAGGGGTGCGCTCGTGCTCTCGGGGGGATCCGAGACGGTCGTCGGAGATGTCGGCGATCGACACGAGACTTCCTTCCTTCCGGACGCGGGACGGCGCATCGGGGCGGCGGACGATCCGGGCGGGTGATCGGATCGGGAGGTGCGGCTGGGACAAGGAAAGCAGGGGCCTCCGACATCCGCCCGTTCACCGTAGGGTCGGGGTTCTCCCCATGCAAACCAGCCTGTGGATAACTCTGTGGAGGACTTGCGGAAATCGCCGACACGTGTGTGGAAATCCCCTGTGGAGAGATCCGGCGCGCCCGAGAACTTGCGCGCCGTATATCCCTTTCTACCAGGGCTTTTCTGATCCCACAGCCTGTGGATGACCTTGTGGTTAAACAATCGCTTGAAGGTTGCGCCGACACGCCATGGGTGTGCACAACTTTGGAACCGGTCACCACCCCGCGACGCCGATATGTCAAGAGCGGATGAACAGTCGGAGACGCCGATCCGAACCCCGCTGCCCGGGTCCCCGGACACGAGAAGCGGCGCAGGATCCGAAGATCCTGCGCCGCTTCGCGGTCCGTTGCGGACTTACTTCTTGAGCGCGACGACCTGCAGCGAGATGACTGCCGTGACGTCGTCGTGCAGGCGCACGACGGCCTCGTGGTCGCCCACCGACTTGATGGCGGTAGGGATGGTGATCTTGCGCTTGTCCAGCGCGCCGAGACCGGCCTCCGACACCGCGTCGGCGATGTCGGCGGTCTTGACCGAGCCGAACAGACGGCCCTCGGCGCCGGCCTTGACGGCCAGCTTCACCTTGGAGCCCTCGATCGTGTTCTTCAGGGCGACGGCCTCGTCGTGCGTCGCGATGGCGCGAGCCTCGCGCGCGGCGCGGATCGACGCTACCTGCTTCTCGCCACCGCGCGTCCACGCGGTCGCGAAGCCCTGGGGGATGAGGTAGTTGCGGGCGTACCCGTCCTTGACCTCGACGACGTCGCCCGGGGCGCCCAGGCCGTCGACCTCATGAGTGAGAATCAGCTTTGCCATGAGTGCTCCTTAGCGGCCCGCGCCGGCGTAAGGCAGGAGCGCCATCTCGCGCGCGTTCTTGATCGCCTTGGCGATCAGACGCTGCTCCTGCACCGAGACACCGGTGATACGACGGGCACGGATCTTGCCGCGCTCCGAGATGAACTTGCGAAGGGTGGCGACATCCTTGTAATCGATGACGCCGACCCGGATCGACTTCGCGGGAGCGGCGTTCTTCGCGCCCTTCCGCGGCTTGCGGCGGTCGCCGCTCGACTTTCCAGCCATGTTGGGTCCTTAGTTGTGCTGCGGGCGCCGATGGAGGCGTCCACGAGTCCTGTTTAGAACGGGGTGTCGTCTCCGAACGACCCCGGGGTGCTCCATGCGTCGGCGCCCGTCTGCGAGCCAGGCGTGGCCCACGGCTCCTCCGAGACCTGCTGGCGCGGCTGTCCGCCACCGCCGAACTGGCCCTGGCCGCCACCGCTGCGGCCGCCACCGGCGGCACGGGTGACCTGCGCGGTCGCGAAGCGCAGCGAGGGGCCGATCTCGTCGACCTCCAGCTCGATTGCGGTGCGCTGGTTGCCCTCGCGGTCCTGGTAGGAGCGCTGGCTCAGGCGACCCTGCGCGATGACGCGCATGCCCTTCGTCAGCGATCCGGCCACGTGCTCGGCGAACTCGCGCCAGACGCTGGCGCGAAGGAAGAGAGCCTCGCCGTCCTTCCACTCACCCGACGCGCGGTCGAACGTGCGCGGCGTCGAGGCGATCGTGAAGTTCGCCACGGGGATGCCGTTGTTCGTGTAACGCAGCTCCGGGTCGGCCGTGAGGTTTCCCACGACCGTGATGACGGTTTCGCCGGCCATGGGACTTAGGCCTTCGCCGCCGTCTTGCGAGCAGCCCGCGCCTCGGCGCGCTTCGCCTCGGAAGCGACCATCGCGATGGCCTCCTCGGCGCGCAGCACCTTGGTGCGCATGATCTGCTCGTTCAGGCCGAGCTGGCGGTCCAGCTCCTGGGTGGCCTCGCTCGTCGCGGTGAAGTTCACGACGGCGTAGATGCCCTCGTTCTTCTTCTGGATCTCGTAGGCCAGACGGCGCTTGCCCCAGATGTCGATGTTCTCGATGGTGCCACCGGACTCGGTGATCACCGTCAGGAACTTGTCGACGATCGTGGGAACCTGGCGCTCGTCGATCTCCGGCTGCAGGATGGCCATGAGCTCGTACTGGTGCGTCACTTACCCACCTCCTTCGGACTTGATCGGCTGCCGGGCATTTCCCGACAGCAGGAGGGTGTGTTGCACGTCGTGCGGACGATCGCGAACGCGAGCGAGACCGCACAACCTCGTCAGTCTATCCGATGAGCCCTGATGCCGCTATTCGACGGCCATCCCCTGCCAGATCACGTCGAACGCCGCGCGGCAGCGGGCGATGACGTCGGCGTCGGCGAGCGAGGCTCCGCGCACGACCAGCTGGTAGTAGAAGACGCCGCTGAGCAGATCGGCGCAGGCCTCGAGGTCGACGTCGGAGCGCAGGATGCCCCGCTCGACGCCCGCTCGCAGCACCCCGATGGTCGAGACGCGCCGGCGGGCGACGTGCGCGTCCCAGTAGGCGCGCTGCACGACGCGGTCCTGCAGCCCGAGCACGAGCCGCCGCCTCATCCGCTCCTCGGGGTACCCGGGCATCCCCCGCTCGGCGCCGCCGAGGAACGCGTCGTACAGCGCGGCGCGCAGGTCGCCGTCGGTGGGGATGTCGTGAGGGTCGCGCCCGCTGTCGAGCGCCGTCGCCACCAGGTCGGTCAGCGAGGGCCAGCGACGGTAGATCGCCGCGCGGCTCACGCCGCTGCGGTCGACGAGGCGGCCTGCCGTGACGGGCTCGCCGGCGTCGATCAGCGCCAGCGCGGCGGCGATGAGCCGCTCGTCGATGCCCTCCGCACGCGGGCGGCCGGGACCGCGGCGGCGTCCCTGACGCGCCGCCGCGGCCCCGGTGGTCGCGAGGTCGCTCATCCGGTCAGCCGAGCGCCCGGGCGCGCAGCATGTCGACCAGAGCGTCGCTGAGGCCCGCGCGGCGGACGGGCGCGAGCGCGTCGCCGTCGTGCCGTTCGCGCAGCACCGCGAGCGCGCCGCGCATGGCCTCGTCCGAGAACCTCTGCTCGCCGGCGGCCAGGGCGGCCGGGTCGAGCTCGATGCCCATGGCCTTCATCATGGGCCCCACCACGGCGCGGCTGCGCGCCATGATGGCGCCGACGTTCGGGCCGGTGCGACCGTAGTCCTCCACGATGGCATCGTCGTCGGCGCCCAGCGCGAGCAGCAGCGAGGCCGCGAGCACACCCGTGCGGTCCTTGCCCGCGGCGCAGTGGAACGCCACGGTGCCCGGGGCGGTCGCCATCACGGCGAGCGCGTTGACGATCAGCGGCGCGCCCGCCTCGAACATCCCGACGTACATCGGCACGTACGTGGCGCGGTAGTCGCCCGAGCGGAAGTCCTCCTTCGAGACCGCGCCGCGCATGTCGCCCAGCAGCGACACGTGGTGATACGTCACGGCATGGTCGGCCAGCGGCCCGCGCCCCGTGATGCGGGTCTCGACGTTCGAGCGCAGATCGATCACGCTCGTCAGGCCCGCCTCGACCAGGTCGGCCGCGATCTCGTCGGTGACGTACGACAGGTCGTCGGCGCGGATCGCGAACCCCGGGCGGATCTCGCCGCCCTCGACGCGCGTGCCGCCGAGGTCGCGCAGGTTCACGGGCGCGCTGCGCTCCAGCGCGATCTCCTCGATGAGGGTGGGGGTGGATGCGTCGGTGATGGTCACGTGATCTTCCTTCGGATGAGCGCGCTGGCCTGGTCGATGACCGTGACCAGCACGATGATGCAGATGACGATGGCGCTGAGGTGGCCGTAGTCGTACATGCGCATGGCGGTGGTGAGCTCGAGACCGATGCCGCCCGCGCCGACCATGCCGAGGATCGTGGCGCCGCGCACGTTCCCCTCGAACAGCAGCAGCGTGTACGACACGAGCAGCGGCGCCGCCTGCGGCAGCACGCCGTACTGCACGATCTGGCGCTGGGAGGCGCCGACCGCCTGCATGGCGACGATCGGGCCACGGTCGACCGCCTCCATGGCCTCGGCGAAGACCTTGCCGATCGACCCGATCGAGCCGAGGGTCATGGCGAGGATGCCCGCGAACGGGCCCAGGCCGACCGCCGACACGAACATCAGCGCGAACACCAGCTCCGGCAGCGACCGGATGACGTTCATCAGCCACCGGCAGGGGTAGTACACCCAGGGCGGCGCGATGTTCGACGCGGCGCCGAACGCGATGAGGAGCGACAGGATGGCGCCCAGCACGGTGCCCACGATCGCCATCTGCAGCGTCTCCACGAGCAGCGCCGCGATCGTGCCGAACTTGTCCCACGTCGGCGGGAACAGGCGCCCGAGGAACGTGCCCATGTTGACGGCGCCGTCCCCCAGCTTGAGGAAGTCGAACTGGGCGCCCTGGAACGACCAGAGCAGGATCAGGATGACCACCGGGATGGTGATCACCGTGCGGGTGCGGGGCATGGTGATCGAGCGCTCGAGGCGTCGGCGGTCACGGGCATCCAGCCGTGGCGCGGCCGTCCTGCCGCGCGGGGCGCGCACCTCGGCGCGTTCAGGCGACGTCGTCGACATCGTCGGTCTCCTCGTGCTCGTAGATGGCCTGAAGGGCGGTCGCGTCGAGATCGGCGGTGCGCCCGGAGACGACCATCGCGCCGTGCCGCAGGCCGACGATCCGGTCGGAGTGCGCAAGGGCGAGCGGCAGCACGTGCAGGCTGACGAGCACCGGGATGCCGTCCTCCTTCGCGATGCGCTGCAGCAGGTCGAGCACCGTGTGCGACAGCTTCGGGTCGAGAGAGGCGACAGGCTCGTCGGCGAGGATCAGCTTGGGCTGCTGCATCAGGGCCCGAGCGATCGCCACGCGCTGCTGCTGGCCGCCCGAGAGCGAGCGGGCCTCATCCTGCGCCTTGTGCGCGATGCCGACGCGGTCCAGCAGCTCGAGCGCCCGGCGCCGGTGGGCGCTCGAGAAGCCGCCCACCAGATTGATCGGGCCGGCGTCGCTGAGCGCGCCGGTGAGCACGTTGGTCAGCACGCTGAGCCGCCCGATCAGGTTGAACTGCTGGAACACCTGGCCCACGTCGGAGCGCAGGCGGCGCAGCTCGCCGCGCTGCAGGTTGGCGACGTCGTGGCCGGCGACGCGGACGGTTCCGCTCGTCACGGGCGCGAAGCCCGTGAGCGACTTCATCAGCGTCGACTTGCCGGACCCGCTCGATCCGAGCAGCGCCACCACCTCGCCGGGGCGCAGGTCGATGTCGACGCCGTCGAGCACGAGGGGCCCGTCGCCGTACGCGACGCGCAGGTCACGCACCGCGACGAGGGGCAGATGCTGTCGCATCTCGGCCGTGGTCGGCACGACGAGCTGGTCGGGGACGCTCATCAGCCCAGGTCCGAGATGTCGACGTCGGCGATCGCGGCGATGTCCACGAACGGCTGGAACAGCTCCTTGCCCGGCTCGACGACGGGCTCGCCGCCCTGGATGGCCTCGAGCATCGCCCCGAGCTTGTCGCCGTTCTCCTCGACGAAGATCTTCGGCAGCACCTCGGCCAGCAGCTCGCGCTTGTCGGCGGCGATGTCCTGGTCGGCGAGCACGGTGACCGAGACCGGCATCGACTCGCTCTCGCCGATCGAGCGGGTCTCTCCCTCGGCGAAGGGGAACATGTCGGTGCCGGCCATGGTGGGGAAGATCGTCGAGGTGCACGACACGTCGGCCTGCCCCTGCTTCAGCGCCTGGAAGCCCATCATGTGATCGCCGGCGAACAGGCCCGTGTAGTCGACGTCCTTCTCGAGGCCGGCGTCGTGCAGCATCTTGACCGGCATGAAGTACCCCGAGCTGGAGGCGGGGTCGGCGAACGCGACCACGGTGTCGGGCGTGATGTCCTCGAGCTTCTGCAGCGGCGAGTCCTGCAGCACGAGGCAGGTCGAGACGGGGTCGTCGTTGCCGGTCCACGCGACCAGCGGGTCGATCTCCCCCGTGTTGACCGCGAGAGCCGACGGGAAGCCGCTCATGAAGCCGATGTCGACGTGGTGGTTGCGCAGGGCCTCCAGCACTGCGGTGTAGTCGGGCACGTCGACGATCTCGACCTCGCGGCCCGTCTCGGCCTCGATCAGGTCGGCGAAGCCCTGGATGGGGTTCTGCGCGCTCGGGTCGTCGCCGAGCGGGGTGGTGGCGAAGGTGATGGGGGCGTTCGGGTCGCCGGTCTCGGCCGGCGCCGCCGCATCGGCAGAGCCGCCGGCACAGCCGGTGAGCGCGAGGAGGGCCGAGAGGCCGACGAGGCCGGCGGCGGAAGCGGGGCGGAGACGCATGGGAGGTCCTTTCGGGAGGAAGGGGTTCGTCCGACAGGAAAGCCCGCACGGGTGACCGGCAATTACGAGAACGGCGTACTTGAAACGGAACCGTGGGTGAACGTTCGGTGCGCACGGCGTTCACCGCGCGGCGCGGGAAGGCGCCGGATACGGCGCCCACCCTCGCTGCTGACCGCAGTCGCGGTACCGTGACCCGCGTGAGCACGCCTCCGCCGGTACCCCGCACCTTCCCGTTCGACGCCCGTCCGCTGATCGACCCCGCCGATCCGCGCGACGTGCACCGCTTCCACGAGGAGCTGAAGCGCCGGTTCCCCACGTCCTCAGGGAGTGTGGTCGCGCTCGTGATCCTGGCGGTGATCGCGGTGCCGATGCTCGGCGGCATCCTGACGGTCTTCGCGACCGTGCTCACCGCGTTCGCCCAGAACGGCATGGGAGTCGTGACCATCCCGTTCGTGCTGCTCGTGGTCGGCATGATCGCCCTGGTCGTGTGGGCGCTCATCCGGCACTTCGGCGGGGCGGCGAAGGAGCGGCGTTTCCGCCTCGACGGATTCGCGCGCGCGAATCACATGCACTACCTGCCTCGCCTGGACGCGCCGAAGCTGCCCGGCATGATCTTCGACCAGGGCAGCTCGCGGCTCGCGACCGACCTGGTGCGCGGCGAGCAGCCGCGCTTCGTCGAGTTCGCGAACTACCAGTACACGACCGGCTCGGGCAAGAACCAGACCACGCACCGGTGGGGCTACGTGGCCATCCACCTCGGCACCCCGTTGCCCCACATCGTGCTCGATGCCGTGGGCAACAACGGCCTGTTCGGATCCAACCTGCCGGCGTCGTTCGGGCGGGCACAGCGCCTGAGTCTCGAGGGCGACTTCGACCGCTACTTCACCCTGTACTGCCCGGAGGGCTACGAGCGCGACGCGCTCTACCTGTTCACGCCCGACATCATGGCGCGGTTCATGGACAACGTGGCCCAGCTCGACGTCGAGATCGTCGACGACTGGATGTTCCTCTACACCGGACGGCACGTCTCCACGCTCGACCCCGCCACGTGGGCCTGGCTCTTCTCGGCCGTCGCGGCCCTGATGGACAAGCTCACGCAGTGGGCGCGATGGCGCGATGAGCGGCTCGCGACCGAGGGCGCTCCTGCCGCGCAGACGGGGGCTCTCTCCGGGCAGCCGGTCGCCCCGGGGGCGGAAGCCCTGCCGTTCAGCGCGCCCGCTCAGATGGTGACGCCTCCCCCGCTCGTCCCCGCGGTGCGCCGCGGCGTCGCGGCCCCCGGCCGGCGCCTCAAGCGCCGGGTGCCGGTGGTCGTGGTGATCGTGCTCGTCGTCATCGGCGCGACCCTCGTCCTGCCGTGGATCGGCGGCATGCTCGCGGCGCTGACGGCGTTCGGCTCGTAGCCCGGCGGGGCAACTGCCGCGGTCGCCTGGCGGGCCGTCGGGAAGAAGAGTCAGGGCCCGGATGTCCTCCCCCGAGGCATCCGGACCCCGCGCGGCCGGTAACCGTTACCGCGCAGCCCGACACCGGCGCCCCCCGGCGCCGATGTCCGGCGACATCTTCACTGGAAGAGACGCCGGATGAGCCGATCGGTCACGCGGATTCGGAGATTTTTTCCGAGCGCCCCCGTGCGCGCCCGCGGCTCAGTCGAACGGCCGCAGGATGCGGTCGAGGAACCGGCGCGTGCGCTCGTTGCGGGGCTCGCGGAAGATCTGGTCGGCGGGGCCGCGCTCTGCCACCACTCCCCCGTCGAGGAAGAGCACCTCGTCGGCCACCTCGCGCGCGAACTGCAGCTCGTGCGTGACGACGACCATGGTCCATCCCTCGTCGGCGAGCTCCTTCATCACGACCAGCACCTCGCCCACCAGCTCGGGGTCGAGCGCCGAGGTCGGCTCGTCGAAGAGCAGCAGGTCGGGCCGCAGCGCGAGCGCGCGCACGATGCCCACGCGCTGCTGCTGGCCGCCCGAGAGCTCGTGCGGATAGGCATCGCGCTTGTCCGCGAGCCCCACCCGGTCGAGCAGCTCCTCCGCACGGGCGATCGCCTGTGCGCGCGGCTCGCGCTGCACTGTGACTGGCCCCTCGATCACGTTCTGGATGACCGTGCGGTGGGGGAAGAGATTGTGCTGCTGGAAGACCATGGCCGAGCGGTCGCGGATGGCGAACCGCTGCTGCTTCGTGATGCCACCCGCGAAGTCGACCTCCGGGCCCCCGTCGAACGCGAGCGTTCCCGCATCCGGCGTCTCGAGCCCGTTGAGCGAGCGCAGCACGGTGGTCTTGCCCGATCCGGAAGGCCCGATCAGCGCCACGACCTCGCCGCGCCGCACCTCCAGGTCGACGCCCCGCAGCACCTCGTGGCCGTCGAACGACTTGCGCAGGCCCCGCGCGGTCAGCAGGGTCTCGCCGAGAACGTGCTCAGTGCGCGACATAGCGGTCCAGCCTCTTCTCGAGACGATCCTGCGCGGCGGCGAGCACCGTGCAGAACAGCCAGTAGATGAACGCGGCCTCGATGTAGATCGTCATGAACTCGTTCGAGAAGGTCGCGATGCGCTGCGCCTCCTTGAACAGCTCGGTCACGAGGATCGTCGAGGTCAGCGAGGTGTCCTTCACCAGCGAGATGAACGTGTTCGACAGCGGCGGCACGCTGACGCGGGCGGCCTGCGGCAGGATGATGCGGCGCAGCGTGGTCGCATTGCTCATGCCGACCGTGTAGCCGGCCTCCCACTGCCCCTTCGGCACCGACAGGATCGCGGCGCGCACGATCTCGGCCGCGTAGCCGCCGACGTTCATGGCCAGCGCGATGATCGCGCTCGGCCACGGGTCGAGCAGCACGCCGACCGAGGGCAGGCCGTAGAAGATCACGAACAGCTGCACCAGCAGCGGCGTGCCGCGGATGATCGACACGTACGCGCGGCCGATCCACGACAGCACGGGGTTGGGGGACAGCCGCAGCAGCGCGATGCCCACGGCGAGCACCAGGCCGGCCGCGAACGAGGCCAGGGTCAGCGGGATCGTGCCGACCAGCCCGCCCAGCAGCAGCGGCCAGAACGAGTCGAGCACCAGCTGCCAGTCCATCCGGCTCCCTTCCGTCTACGAGCATGTCCCAGTTCGCGCCCGAAACCGAACGCACGTGTCCCACTTGACGCCGTTATCCGGAGGGGATTCGGGCACCAGGTGGGACACGGATGACGCGGATCAGCCCTTACTGGGAGACGTCGGCGCCGAAGAACTGCTCGCCCAGCTCGGCGAGGGTGCCGTCTTCCTGCAGCTCGGCCAGCGCGTCGCTGACGGCGTCGGCCAGGTCGTCGTTCTCCTTCGTGAACACGAACGCCATCTCGCCGGCCTCGGGCGTCTCGGCCGCGATCTTGATCGGGGCGTCCGGGTTCTGCTTCATGTAGTCGAGGAAGGTCAGCTTGTCGTTGATCGTCGCGTCGATGCGGCCCTGCTCGAGCAGCGCGACCGACTGCGCCCAGCCCTCGACCGCCTGTACGTTCGCGCCGGACTCCTCGGCGAGCTGACCCCAGTTGCTCGACATCGACTGGGCCGTGGTCTTGCCGTCGAGGTCGTCGAACGACGCGATGTCGGTGTTGTCCTCGGGCACCACGATCACGCCGGGCGAGACGGTGTACGGCGCCGAGAAGGCGTACTTCGCCTCACGCTCGGCGTTGATCGTGACCTGGTTCGCGATGGTCTCGAAGCGCCCCGCGTCGAGGCCCGCGAAGATCGCGTCCCACGCCGTCTCCTGGAACTCGACTTCGACGCCCAGCTTCTCGGCGACCGCGCGGGCCACCTCGACGTCGTAGCCGGTCAGGTCGCCCGACCCGCCCTCGTGGAAGCTGAAGGGAGGGTACGTGCCCTCGGTCGCGACGATGAGCGTGCCGTCGGCGAGCGCGGCGGGGCCGTCAGCGCCCTCGGTGCTCTGCGCGGCGGGCTGGCCGCTGCATCCGGCGAGGGCGAACAGGGCGGCGGATGCCGCAACGGCGGTAGCGATGCGGGTGATGCGCATGACGATGGATCCTTCGTGAGGAGGGATGTGCGGGCGGTGGCCCGAAGAACAAGCTCACCATGGCGAGCCTGAAGGAGGGGAACGGATGTGACGCCGTATTTCTTCCCGCGGGGCGCGCGGGTGAGGCGGGGGTGTCGGCGGGCCGGGCCCACATGAGCGCGAGTCGTCGCTACCGGACTCCGTCACTCCAGCATCGCGCACTCATGCATCGCGGGGCTGGTCGTATGATTTCGCACCGGGCCCCGGCGCCGCGGCCAGGCCGGACTTGGCCGCGTCTCGACGGCGAATGAGCTCGCGACGCGTGCGCGCGGTGAGCAGCGTCGGGTCGGAGAACGAGGGGAACTCGACCCACTCCTCCGGGTCGTCCACGCCCAGAGCGCCGAGGTACGCGGCCGCACGGCCCGCAGGGGTCGCTCCGCGCAGGCCGAGCGCCCGCATCAGCGCCGCCTCGGAGCCCGGCTCCGCGAAGGCGTCGTTCGCGACGCCGGCGATCCACACCACGGCCGCCGCGGCGAGCTCCGGCTTGCCCTTCGCGAAGAGCCTGGGGTCGGCTTCGGCCAGCATGCCGGCGACGCCCGAGGCCGACACCGCCAGCTCGGGGTCATCCGACACCGCGGTGCAGGCCGGCTCGATGAGCGCGCGCACCGCGTCGAGTCCGGCGCGCGCACGGTCGTCCAGGCCTCGCTGATCCGGCACGACCCTCGTGATCGGCAGGGCGTCGAGGGCTTCGAGGTGGCGGCGTCCGCCGACCCGCAGCGCGAGCAGCGCGAGTTCGCGCCCCGCCGGATCGTCGTGCGGCAGATCGCCGTCCGCCTCCATCTCCACGAGGTCGAGGAACTCGGGCTCGAGCTCATCGAGCGCCTCGAGAGTGCGGGCGGTCAGCTTCGCGGGGACGCCGGCGTGCTCGTGTCCCGCGATGACCAGCGCCCGCAACGTCGCCAGGGCACCGTCGGGATCGGCGACGGCTGTCTCATCGTCCAGCAGGTGCTCCCGGAGCAGGTCTTCGACGAACGTGTCGCTCCACAGCCGGGGATCGCCGGAGCCGCTGTGCTCGCGGTTCAGCCGGATCAGCGCGCGCGCGTGGTCGGGGGCGAACGTCGCAGCGGCGAGCGCCTCGTCCAGCTCCGGATCGGCGGGCTGCCGCGGAAATCCGGATCCACCCTCGGGCAGAGCCCGCAGGATCCACGCCAGCATCGGGCGGGCTGCGGGCCAGGTGTCGGTCACGAGCGGCGGTTCGAGCACGAGGTCCTGCGCCATGGCCTGCTCGATCCGTGCCCGGGCGTCGGCGGGCGTGATCTCGACACGCGGGAACTCCTCGGCATCCACGCCCTTCGTGCCCGCGGCGAGCGCCGCCTGGAAGGTCTCGGGGGCGACGAAGGCGTCGTCGATCGTGACGCCGCCGTCGCGGTCGACGAACACCGTGGCGGTCGCGGGCGTCCCGTCGCCGAGCACGGCGCCCACCACGATGGTCGCATCGGCCCCCAGCGCGTGCTCGATGGCCGCCACACCGGTGATCTCGGGATCGTCGCCCGCCTCGAGCCAGGCGGGAAGCGTGCGCCAGCGCCCGCGCGCCTCGGCGCGGATCCGCTCGGCGAGCGCCGTGTCGGCAGCTCCCGCGCCGTCGAGCAGCGGCGCCATCGCCAGCAGCAGCGCGTCGCTCTGGCGCACGGCGTCGGCCAGCGTGCGGTCGACCATCTCGGTCAGCGTCGGCATGCCGGACACCGGTGCGCCGTTCGGATCGATCGGTCGCCGCAGCATCTCGAGCACCCGGCTGGCGTACCCGATCAGATCGAACGCGTCACCCCGCAGCGCCTCGTCGACGTTGCGGATGAGATCGAGGTCGCGTCGGGCCATGGCTCGAGCGTATCCGCGGGTCTCGGCGCGGCCCCTATACGGGCTGGACGCCCTGCTCCGGGGTCCACAGCCACTGCTGGCCGGCGTGATCGCGAAGCGTCATCCTGCCGACGCGGAACTTCTTCGTCGCACCCATGGGCTCATGTGGCCGGGCTCGCAGCCGCAGCTGATCGACCTTGTCCCACGTTCTGCTCGCCGCCGACTCGCCGGGGACGAGCGCTGTGACCTGTTGGCCCGGCACCACGATGGCGAGCTGGAGAGGCCCGGACGGCCTCGTCCAGTCCTCCGCGTCGACCTCGATGCTCACGTCATAGAAGGGGGTCGGAGCGGTGTTCGAGATGAGCAGGCCATACTGCTTGCTCTCCCACCGGATCCACCATGCCGCCAAGCTGGCCGCGTGTCGTCGAGCGTCCTGAGAGACGGCGTGATCGACCTGACGCTTCGCTATCTCCACCTGCTCAGCGGCATGCTGATTCGACTTCGCCTGCTCGTCATATGCCTTCTTCGCGTACCAGCCCGCGACTGCTGCGGCCACCACCGCGAGAACCGTCGCCCAGGCTTCGACCCACTGTGCGTCCATCGGACCAGTATGTCGGCCTGCCCCATGACCGGCCGCCGGACCCCGCCCGCGTAGACTGGACTCCCGTCCGGCCGCCCGCCTGCCCGCCGCCGCGCGGCATCGCGATCCAGGAGCTCCCGCGTGACCAACGCCACCATCGACACCGTCGCCCACGCCGCCGCCACGCCCGAGCGCGAGCAGCCCTATGAGGCGCTGGGCCTGAAGCCCGACGAGTACGCGAAGATCCGCGAGATCCTGGGCCGCCGCCCCACCTCGGGCGAGCTGGCCATGTACTCCGTGATGTGGTCGGAGCACTGCTCGTACAAGTCGAGCAAGATCTACCTGCGCCGGTTCGGGCAGAAGGTCTCGGACGAGATGACGCAGCGTCTCATGGTGGGCATGGGCCAGAACGCCGGCGTGGTCGACGTGGGCGAGGGCTGGGCCGTCACCTTCAAGGTCGAGTCGCACAACCACCCGTCCTACATCGAGCCGTTCCAGGGCGCCGCGACCGGCGTGGGCGGCATCGTGCGCGACATCATCTCGATGGGCGCACGCCCCGTGGCGGTCATGGACCAGCTGCGCTTCGGCGCGATCGACCACCCGGACACCGCCCGCGTGGTGCACGGCGTGGTGAGCGGCATCTCGTCGTACGGCAACTGCCTGGGCCTGCCCAACATCGGCGGCGAGACGGTGTTCGACTCGGTCTACCAGGCCAACCCGCTGGTCAACGCGCTCGCGGTCGGCGTCATGCGCCACGAGGACATCCGCCTCGCCAACGCCACGGGCGCCGGCAACAAGGTCGTGCTGTTCGGCGCGCGCACGGGCGGCGACGGCATCGGCGGCGCGTCCATCCTCGCCTCCGACACGTTCGCCGACGGCGGTCCCACCAAGCGCCCCGCGGTGCAGGTGGGCGACCCGTTCGCCGAGAAGGTGCTCATCGAGTGCTGCCTCGAGCTCTACGCGGGCGACCTGGTCGAGGCGATCCAGGATCTCGGGGCCGCCGGCATCTCGTGTGCGACGAGCGAGCTCGCCGCGAACGGCGGATCGGGCATGAACGTCGAGCTCACCAACGTGCTGCTGCGCGACCCGTCGCTCACCGCCGAGGAGATCCTCATGAGCGAGTCGCAGGAGCGGATGATGGCGATCGTCGCGCCCGAGAAGCTCGACGCGTTCCTGGATGTCGTGAAGAAGTGGGATGTCGAGACCAGCGTGCTCGGCGAGGTCACGGGCGACGGCCGACTCGTCATCACCTGGGACGGCGAGGTCATCGTCGACGTCGATCCCACCACGGTCGCGGTCGACGGCCCGGTCTACGAGCGCCCGGTCGCCTACCCCGCGTGGATCGACGCGCTGCAGGCCGACTCCGCCGCCGCGCTCGCCCGCCCCACGGACGGCGCGGAGATCCTGGACCAGGTGAAGAAGCTCGTCGCCAGCCCCAACCTGGCCGACACGAGCTGGATCACCAACCAGTACGACTACTACGTGCTCGGCAACACGGCCCTGGCCTTCCCCGACGACGCGGGCATGATCCGCGTCGACGAGGAGTCGGGCCTCGGCGTCTCGATCGCGACCGACGCGAACGGCCGCTACTGCCAGCTCGACCCCTACGCGGGCGCGCAGCTGGCCCTGGCCGAGGCGTACCGCAACGTCGCCGTCACGGGCGCGATGCCCACGGCCGTGACCGACTGCCTGAACTTCGGCTCGCCCGAGAACCCCGAGGTCATGTGGCAGTTCTCGCAGGCCGTCGATGGCCTGTCCGACGCGTGCCTCGAGCTGGGCGTGCCCGTCACGGGCGGCAACGTGTCGTTCTACAACCAGACCGGCGACGTGCCGATCCACCCGACGCCCGTGGTCGGCGTGCTGGGCATCATCGACGACGTCGCCCGCCGCATCCCGAGCGGATGGCAGGACGCCGGCGAGAACATCTACCTGCTGGGCACGACGGCCACCGAGCTGGACGGCTCGGCGTGGGCGGGCACCATCCACGGCCACCTCGGTGGCCGCCCGCCGAAGGTCGACCTGGCGGGCGAGCGGACGCTGGCCGAGCTGATCCAGGCGGCGAAGGACGAGATGCTCGTCTCGAGCGCGCACGACCTGTCGGAGGGCGGTCTCGCGCAGGCGCTCACCGATGCGGTGCTGCGCTTCGGCGTCGGCGCCCGCGTGTGGCTCACCGAGATCATGGAGCGCGACGGCGTGGACGCCGCCACGGCGCTGTTCTCCGAATCGACCGGCCGCGTGATCGTCACGGTGCCCCGCGAGGAGGACGTGAAGTTCCGCGGCCTGTGCGAGGGCCGCGGCTACCCCGTGATGCGCATCGGCGTGACCGACGCGGGCACGGCCGAGGAGGGTGCGGCGCTCGAGGTGCAGGATCTCTTCACCGTGCCGGTCTCGGAGCTGCGCGCCCTGTCGACCGGCACCCTGCCGGCCGCCTTCGGGCCGACCGTCGTGGAGCCCGCAGCCTGATGACCGACCCGACGCGCATCAACCACTCCGAGCTGGAGGCGGATGGCGAGGCCGCCGACCTCTACTCGGAGCGACGCAGCCGCCGGGTGCGCATCGTGGCGTGGGTCGTGATCGGCGCCCTGGTCGTCACGGGTGGCGGCGCGACGCTCCTCGCCCTCCTCTTCGGCTGATCCGGGGCGCGCCGTGGAACCGCTGTTCGACTTCCTCGGCCATTACTGGTGGCTCGCGTTCCCGCTGATGGGGGTCGCCAGCGGCTTCGGCGGCTGGTGGTCGAAGCAGTCGAAGCTGCGCCACAAGCGCAGGCTCGAGATCATCCACGCCAAGGCCGAGGCCAAGGCGCTCACGGAGGCGGCGCGCGCGAAGCCGATGCCGGCGGGCGTCGAGGAGTCGGATGCCCGCTCCCGCGCCGGGCGCCTCGAGCGGCTCATGCACGCTCACGACGACGTCACGCACCGCTGGCTCGACTATGAGCTCGACGTCGCGAAGCTGATCGCCTTCCCCACCATGAGCGACGGGCGGGAACCGCTCACCGCGGCGTTCCTGCGCGCCAAGAAGGCGGCCGACGGCCTGCGCCCCGACTCGCCCGACGCGAAGATCGACGCCGACGCGCTGGCCGAGTACCGCGACGCCGTGCACGACTACGAGGTCGCGTTCGACGTCGCCGAGCAGGATGCCCGCCGCCGGCGCGACAGCGGCTTCACCGAGCCCGAGCGCAAGCGGCTCGACCGCGCCCAGCAGCTGCTGCAGGTCGCGGTTGACCAGTCGGCGACGGCCGCAGAGCGCCAGGTGGCGTACCGTCGCGTGCGTGAGGAGCTCGACGGGCTGATCGCGCTCTCGGACGCGGCCATCCAGAACCTGGAGAGCAGGGTCGCCCCCGAGCTGCAGCAGCGGCCGCCCGAGGCCTGAGGGCCGCAGCCCGGCCCGCCCCCTCCTCCGGAGATCCCGGCATCTCAGGACCGGATCGGCGCCGATGATCCGGAGAACGCGGGATCTCCGCGTGACACCGGGGTCCTGGGGGATCCCACGGTACGACATGCCGATATGAGGGCTGGTACCGTATGCCGCGTGACGACCCCCGCGATCGAGGTGCAGGATCTGCGCAAGAGCTACGGACGCACCCCGGCGCTGCGCGGCATCGACCTGCGCCTCGAGCCCGGTGCCGTGCTCGGCCTCATCGGGCCCAACGGTGCGGGCAAGACGACGACCCTGCGCATCCTGCTCGACATCCTGCGCCCGTCGGCCGGCGTCGTGCGCGTGCTCGGCGAGGACCCGCGACGCGGCGGTCCCGCCCTGCGGCGCCGCATCGGCTACCTCCCCGGGGACTTGCGCCTCGACGAGCGCGTGACCGGACGAGCCCTGCTCTCGTTCTACGGGCGCGTGTCGAGCCCCGGCGGCCACCGGCGGGCACAGCGCCTTGCCGATCGCCTCGAGATCGACCTCTCACGGCCGGTCGGCACGCTGTCGAAGGGCAACCGGCAGAAGCTCGGCATCATCCAGGCATTCATGCACGAGCCCGAGCTGCTGGTGCTCGACGAGCCCACCAGCGGGCTCGATCCCCTCGTGCAGCGCACGTTCCTCGACCTGGTGCGCGAGGCGCGACAGGATGGCCGCGCCGTGCTGCTGAGCTCGCACGTGCTCAGCGAGATCCAGCAGGTGGCGGATGACGTGGCCGTGCTCGCGGACGGGCGCATCATCGCCACGGGCGATGTCGAATCGTTGCGCCGGGGGGCGGCACGCCGGGTGCGAGCGGTGTTCGGCGGCACCGACTCGGACGGCGTGTGGGACCAGATCTGGCAGCTGCCGCTGCGCGAGACCTCGCTGAGCGATGAGCCGGACGGCGTGCACCTGGAGGCGCTGTACGACGGCGACCTCGACGCCTTCATCAAGACGATCTCGTGGCTCGAGACCCGCGAGCTCGACATCCAGGAGCCCGACCTGGAGGACGCGGTGCTGCAGCTCTACAGCCGCCCCGAGGTCGCCGATCCGGAGACCGGCCCGCTCGACCTCGGGGCGCTCTTCGGCGAGAAGGAGGAGGGCGCGTGATCCCGGTGCTGCTGCGCGAGCTGACGCACTCGTGGCGCTCGACGGCCCTGTGGTCGCTGGCGATCGTGGGCATCCTGTGCCTCTATCTGCCGCTGTACCCGAGCCTGGCGAGCGGCGACATGCAGCAGCTGCTCGACGCGCTGCCGCCGGATCTCGTCGCGACGCTCGGCTACGACGACATCACGTCGGGCGCCGGGTACACGCAGGCCACGTTCTTCGGCCTGATGGGCTTCTTCCTCGTCACGGCGGCATCGGTCGCGTGGGCATCCCAGGCGATCGCCGGGCACGAGCAGTCGGGCCGGCTCGAGCTCGACCTCGCCCACGGCATCGGGCGCGCCGCCTACGTGGGCGGGCAGTCGCTGGCCCTGGTCATCCGGGTGCTCATCCTCGTGGCGGTGGGCGTCGCGACCGTGCTGGTCCTCGACGGCTCGGCCCAGCTCGACCTCGCGCCGGGCGCCGTGATCGTCGCGGGCTCGGCCCTCGCCGGCCTCGCGCTGTTCTGCGGCGCATGGTCGCTGCTGGCGGGGGCCGCGATCGGCGGCAAGGCCCTGTCGGCCGGCGTCGGCGCATTGGTGGCGGTGCTCAGCTACGCCTTCAACGCCCTCGCCGCGCAGAACCCTGACGTCCAGTGGCTGGGTGACCTGTCGGCGTACCACTGGGCGTTCGCGGATGACCCGCTCAAGGGCGGCACGACTCTCGCCGACCAGTGGCCGCTCTGGCTCTTCGTGGTCGTGTTCCCGCTGACCGCCATGGTCGCCCTCCGCGAGCGCGACCTGCGCGGCTGAGCCCGCTCAGATGACACCGAATGCCAGCATCGCGTCGGCGACGCGCGTGAAGCCCGAGATGTTGGCGCCTGCGACGTAGTCTCCCGGCATGCCGTACTCGTCAGCCGTGGCGAGGCAGCGGTCGTGGATCGAGCGCATGATGCCCTGCAGCCGCTCCTCGGTGTACTCGAACGACCAGGAGTCGCGTGAGGCGTTCTGCTGCATCTCGAGCGCGCTGGTCGCCACACCGCCGGCATTGGCGGCCTTGCCCGGGGCGAACTTCACCCCGGCCTCGCGGAACGCGCGGATCGCGCCCGGTGTCGTGGGCATGTTGGCGCCCTCCGAGACGACGCGCACACCGCCCTTGATCAGCGCACGCGCACCGTGTTCGTCGAGCTCGTTCTGCGTGGCCGCGGGCACCGCGATGTCGGCCGCGACGTCCCAGATCGAGCCGTTGTCCACGAAGGAGGCACCGGTCCGTGCGGCCGCGTACTCGCTGATCCGCGCGCGACGCACCTCTTTGATCTCCTTGAGCAGCTCCACGTCGATGCCCGTGTCATCGACCACGTAGCCGCTGGAGTCGGAGACCGCGACGACGGTGCCGCCGAGCTGATGCACCTTCTCGGTCGCGTAGATCGCGACGTTCCCCGATCCGGACACCACGACGCGCTTGCCCTCGAACGAGTCACCGGCGGCGTGCAGGATCTCCTGTGCGAAGAACACCGCACCGTAGCCGGTCGACTCGGTGCGCACCAGCGAACCGCCCCAGCCGATGCCCTTGCCCGTCAGGACGCCCGACTCGTAGCGGTTCGTGATGCGCTTGTACTGGCCGAAGAGGTAGCCGATCTCACGGCCGCCGACACCGATGTCGCCTGCGGGAACATCGGTGTACTCGCCGATGTGGCGGTACAGCTCCGTCATGAACGACTGGCAGAAGCGCATGATCTCGGCGTCCGAGCGGCCCTTGGGATCGAAGTCGGAGCCCCCCTTGCCGCCGCCGATCGGCAGGCCGGTGAGCGCGTTCTTGAAGATCTGCTCGAAGCCGAGGAACTTCACGATGCCGACGTTGACCGACGGGTGGAACCGCAGACCGCCCTTGTAGGGCCCGAGGGCCGAGTTGAACTCGACGCGGAAGCCGCGGTTCACCTGGGCCCGCCCCGCGTCGTCCACCCACGGCACCCGGAAGATGATCTGCCGCTCCGGCTCGCACAGACGGCGAATCACGTCGGAGTCGACGTAGTGGCTCTCACGCTCGACCACGGGGCCGAGGCTCTCGAGGACTTCGCGGGCGGCCTGGTGGAACTCAGCTTCACCGGCGTTGCGACGCACGATCTCCTCGAAGACCGGCACCAGGTGGTCGTGCAGCTGCGGCATGGGGCTCTCCATCAGCGTCGAGCGCAGTCCCGTGGGGGGAGGAACTGCGCAGGGGCCAGCCCCCAGAGCGCGCGACCGGCGCAGGGACGGCCGCCCAGGGCGGCCGCGACGAGGAGGCTTCCGCGGCGGATCCGTCGCGGGACACCCCCACCGTATCCCGTGGCAGAGCCCGCGGTCGCGCGTCACTCCGCTGCGACGGCCTCGCGCGCGCGGCGCGCGGCCTCCCGCGCGATCTGCGGGGCCAGGCCGACGTGACCGGCGGGGTCGAGCAGCGCGCGGATGCGCGCCGGCGGCAGGGCGACCGTGACGCGCGGATCGGCGACGAGCAGCTGCTCGAAGTCGGCGCCCTCGGTCGCGCAGCGCATCGCTGCCTCGTACACGATGCGGTGAGCCTCGTCGCGGCCGATCTCCTCGCCGAGCGCCAGCATCACGGCCTCCGACCCGATCAGGTTTCCGCTCAGCTCCAGGTTGCGGCGCATCCGCTTCGGGAACAGCTCGAGCCCTTCCAGGATGACCTTGAGCCGCATCAGCATGTCGCCCATCGCGATGAGGCTGTCCTGCATCGCGGCATCCAGCTTCGCGGTCGCGCCGCCATCCGCCTCGTGCGGATGCACGATCGCCGCCACGGCCTCCGGGGCCTTCGCGCGCACGAGGGCGGCCAGGTCGAGCACATCCGCCGACAGCTTGGGGTTGCGCTTGTGCGGCATGGTCGAGCTGCCCACCGAGCCGGGCGGCACGGGCTCGGAGACCTCGCCGAACTCGGTCTGCATCATGGTCTCGACCTCGATCGCGATGCGCCCGCACGAGGCGGCGACGATCGCCAGGTCGGAGATGTAGCCCGACTGCGGCGACAGCAGCGCGCGCGACGGCACGGGCATGGGCTCGAGCCCCAGCAGATCGGCCACGCGGCGCTGCACCTTGGGCCCCACCTCGCCGAGCGACGCGAAGCTGCCCACGGCGCCGGCCATCATCACGCGCAGGCACGGCCGCACGCCATGCTGGATGCGGTCGTGTCCGCGCAGCAGGTCGTCGATCCACGTCGCGACCTTGAGACCGAAGGTGATGGGCACGGCGTGCTGCCCGTGCGTGCGCCCGGGCATGATCATGGTCGCCGAGCGCTCGGCCAGATCGGCGAGCGCCGCGAGGCAGTCGAGCATCAGGCGGCTGACGATCGCGTGCGCGCGGCCGATCAGGATGGCGTGCCCCGACTGCATGATGTTCTGGCTGGTCGCCCCCCAGTGCACCCATCCCCCGGCGCCGTCGCCTGCGGCGTGCGCGAGCTCCTCGATCAAGGGCACGAGCGGGTGTCCCTGCGCCCGCATGCCGGCGATCACGCGGTCGCGGTCGAGCTGCGCGAGACGGCCGACCTGGGCGATCCGGCGCGCGGCGTCCTCGGGCACGATGCCGACCTCGGCTTCGGCGCGCGCGAGCGCGACCTCGACGTCGAGCCACGACTGCCAGATGCTCTCGGTCGTGTACAGCGCGCGGATGCCGGCATCCGGAACGCTGTAATCGGTGAACCGGCCCGCGTCACCCGCGGCCTCCGCGATGGTCAGGTCGCTCGCGAGCGACCCCAGCGAAGAGAGCGCCGGGTCAGGCGGGACCGGGATGGGCGCCGTGTCGCTCATGGCGCTCATGCTACGGCGGTGGCGGGCAGTGCGGCCCCGCCCGCGGCGGCCGTAGGCACCGCCGCGGCCGTGCGCCGGGGTCCGCGCTCGATGAGGTTCACCACCACGAGCACCACGAAGATGATGCCGATCTGCAGGGCGCCGTATGCGGCAGCCGAGCCGAGGTCGGCCGAGTAGAGGCGGTTGTAGATCTCGATCGACATGGGCGGGTAGCCGACGGGGTAGACCACCGCCGACGCGACGTACTCGCCGACGCCGTCGATGAAGGCGAGCAGCGCCCCGGCCAGCACGCCCTTCCACACGAGCGGCATGACGACGGTCATGATCGACCGTATGGGCGATGCGCCCAGCGACTGCGCGGCCTCGTCGACCGACGGGTCGATCGTGTCGATCGACGCGCTCGTCTCGCGGAACACGAGCGGCACGTAGCGCACGAAGTACGCGACCGGCAGGATCAGCAGCGAGCCGACCAGCACGAGCCCCAGGTTCGACCACGTCGGGGTCGCGAAGGCCGTCACCACGTTGACGCCGATGACCGTGCCCGGCAGCGCCCACGGCACCATCACCATCGCGTCGAGCAGACCGCGCCCGCGCGCCAGGGGCCATCGGGAGATGATCCACGCGGCGGCGGCGCCGATCACCACCGCGACGAGCGTGGCGTAGAACGCCATCTGCAGCGACACGTTGATCGGGAACAGCGCCTCCGGGTCGGTGAAGATCGACAGGTAGTTGTCGAGCGTGTACTCGGGCGGCAGCACCTGGGTCGTCCAGCTGCGGTTGCGCGAGAACGACACCAGCACGATCGCCGCGACCGGCGCGATCAGGATGAGCGACAGGATGAGACTGCCGATGCCCGCGAGGGCGGACGTCCATCCGGTCGTGCGGGTGCGAGATCGCTGGATGCCTTTCGAGAGGCTGCGGTACGTCTGCCGCCCCTGGTACCACCGCATCAGGAACAGGAAGCCGATCGAGACGACCGCGAGCACGGTGGACTGCGCGGCGGCGAGCTCGTAGTTGCCGCCGACGCGGGTCGAGACGATCTGCATCGTCAGCGTCTGCACGTTGTACAGCTGCGGCGCCGTGAAGGATGCCATGGAGGTCATGAACGTCAGCAGCGCTCCGGCGACGAGGGCCGGCGTGAGCATGGGCAGCACGATGGTGGCCCACACCTTCCACTTCGGGGCGCCCAGCCCGGCCGCCGCCTCCTCCAGCGACGTGTCCATCCCCGCCAGGCCGGCCGACACCGACAGGTAGAAATACGGGTACATCGTGAGCACGTGCACCAGCAGCACGCCACCCACGCCCGTGACGGAGACGAGCCCGGCGTCGATGCCGAGCAGCGCCTCAGCGGCGCGGGGGAAGATGCCGGTCTCGTTGTACAGCAGCGTGAACGCGATGGCGCCGATCAGCGAGGGCAACGCGAGGGGCAGCACCGCGAGCACCGACAGGATGCGCCGCCCGGGGAAGTCGAACCGCGTGAGCAGGACCGCCAGCGCCGTGCCGACGATGGCGCACAGCACGACCGTGGCGAGCGAGGTGCCGATCGATGTCACAAGGGCGCGCTGCGATCCGCCCGAGATGAAGTTGGCATAGTTCGCCCAGAAGCCGTTGCCGCCCGTGCTCTGCGCCGCGGTCTGCAGCATGGGCAGCACGACGAAGAAGACGATGACGGCGAACACGGGCAGCGCGAGGAAGACGATGAAGCGCTCGCCCGGCGTGAGCCGGCGCTTCCGGCGGCGGCCGCCAGGCGAGGGCTGCGCCGCGAGAGCCGTGACCTCGGTCTGTGTGGAGACGGCGTGCGACATCAGGCCCGCCCGGTGGCCGACTCGGGGATGAGCCACCCCGCTCGCCGATCGACGGCCAGGCCGATGCGGGTGCCCGCCTCGACGTCGATGTCGGGTGTGGAGACCGCGACGGACGAGCCCGCGACGTCGACCTCGAGCATCGCGGTGGCACCGAGGTACTCCTTGGCGGTCACGATGCCGTGGAGTGCGGCGTCGGCCTCGCCGACCACGCGCAGCACCTCGGGGCGCAGCGACACCTCGACGTGCTGCCCGGCCGCGACAGGCACCTCGGGGTGACGGCGCACGGTGAGCTCCGCGTCACCGACTCGCACGGTGGCGGTGTCGGACGCGGCATCCCGCACCAGACCCGGGACGACGTTGCTGCGGCCGATGAAGCGGGCCACGAACGCCGTGGCGGGCTCGCTGTAGATCCGCCGCGGCGTATCGACCTGGTGCGCGCGACCGTCCGCGAGCACCGCGATGCGGTCGCTCATCGCCATCGCCTCGGCCTGATCGTGCGTCACGTAGACCGCCGTCGTCGCCGCCGCCTTCTGCACCTCGCGGATCTGCATGCGCGTCTCCTCACGCAGCTTTGCGTCCAGGTTCGAGAGGGGCTCGTCGAGCAGCAGCACCTCCGGCTCGATCACGATGGCGCGCGCCAGCGCGACGCGCTGCTGCTGACCGCCCGAGAGCTGGTCGATGCGCCGGTCGCCGTATCCCGAGAGGCCCACGCGCTGGAGCGCCTTGTCGACCTTGGCCTTGCGCTCGCTGCCCCCGACTCGGCGCAGCTTGAGGCCGTAGGCCACGTTGTCGGCGACGCTCATGTGCGGGAACAGCGCGTAGTTCTGGAACACCATCCCGATGCCGCGCTTGTGAGCGGGCAGCCGCGTCACGTCCTGGTCGCCGAACACGATCGCCCCCTCCGTCGGCGACACGAAGCCGGCGATCATGCGCAGGAGCGTGGACTTCCCGCAGCCGGACGGACCGAGCAGCGTGAAGAACTCCCCGGCCTGCACGGTGATGTCGACGGTGACCGTCGGCGCGGCGCCCGGCTGCTCGCCATACGTCTTGCTGAGGCCATCGAGATGGATCGGGATCACGTCATCCTCGTCTTTCGGGGGGTGCATGCGTCGTCGCGGTGCAGGAGAAGGCCGGCCGGGCGGCGACACTCGCCCGGCCGGCCTCGGCCTCAGCCCTGGTTCTTGATGTTCTCGAGCCAGTAGTCGATCCACTCGCCCTCGTGCTCGGCCACGAGCTCCTTGTCGTACTCGAGCTCCTTCAGCGTCAGCGGCTCGAGCCACGCCGGCGGGTCGTCGATCTCGACCGTGGGGATCTGGAAGGCGTTGTTCACGAGCCAGTCCTGCGTCTCCGGGCTGAAGATGAACTCGGCGAACGCCTCGGCGCCCTCCGGGTTGGGCGCGCCGGCGACCTTCGCGATGCCGTCCATGTTGATGGGCGATCCGGACGCGGGCTCGATGATGCCGAACGCGGCGCCCTGCTCTGCCTGCGCCAGGATGTCCTGGTGGTTCCAGAGGGTGATCGGGGCCTCCTGACGCTCGAGGCGCAGATACAGGTCCTCGGGATTGGCCGCGTAGTCCTTGGTGTTGGCGTCGAGCTTGCGCAGCCAGTCGTAGCCGCGCTCCGGGTCGCCGTCCTGCTCGTAGAAGCGGGCGATTTGGGCCGCGTAGATGCCGCGCATGGTGCCGGATGCGGCCACGTCGCGGATGAGGATTTGGTCCTTCCACTGGGGGTCGACCAGGTCGTCCCAGTCCTTCGGCGCCTCGTCCTCGCTGAGCATGTCGGTGTTGTAGGCGATCAGCTGCAGCTGGCGCATCTCGGCCACCCACTTGTCGTCGTCGAACTGGAACTCGTCTTCGACGAGGTCGAGCACTCCGTCGCCCCACGGCTCGACGAGATCCTCGTTCGCGGCGGGGGTGAACAGCGACGGCGTGCCGCCCCACCACACGTCGGCCTGCACGTTGTCCTTCTCGGCGCGGATGCGGTCGGCGACCTCGGCCGCGCCGAGGGTGACGAGCTGCACGTCGTAGCCCGACTGCTCCTCGAACATCGGGATGATCTCATCCGTGATGGCCGATGGACGAGGCGAGTAGATCGTGACGGTCCCCTGGCTCTCGCCATCGGCGCCGCCGGTCGCTCCGCCTCCTCCCGGCTGCTCGAGACCGCACCCGGTCAGACCGAGACCGAGCACGGTGATCGCCGCACCCGCGGCGAGGATCCTACGGTTCATTCCAGGTGCCCCCTTTGGCGCTGGTTCGTGTGGTGCACGTCGTGATGCACGGATGTGATGGATCGATCCACCAACTGCAGGTCAGGGTGCCAGAGGCGTCAGAGAGTGTCAAATCGGGCGACGCGCCTCGGCTGCGGGCTCGTGGGCCCCGCACGACTCCCGCACGATCAAGCGCGGGCGCTGCAGCTGCGACGCCGGCGCCCGACCGCCCTCCAGCGCGCCGATCAGCTCCTCCGCGGCCTGTCGCCCCAACGCGTAGCCGTTGGTCGCGACGGTCGTGAGGGCGGGAATCCAGTAGCCGGTGGCCGCGACGCCGTCGTAGCCGATCACGCGCACATCGCCGGTGCGTCCCGCCTCGTGCAGCGCGCGCTCGAAGCCCATGGCCACGGCGTCGCCGTGACACAGCACCCCGTCGGGCATGGCGCCCTCACGCAGCAGCCTGCGGCCCAGCTCGAGCCCGCCCTCGCCGCTCGGCTCTCCCACCCAGTCGACCAGCGCCACATCGGCGCCGCGCGCCTCGATCGCCTGCCGCACCCCCGCGATCCTGTCGATGCGGGACATCACCTCGGGATTGCCGCCGATGTAGGCGAGCGTGCGGCAGCCATGGTCGAGCAGGTGCTCACCGGCGAGCCGCCCGCCGAGCACGTCATCCGGCCCGACGTACGGACGGTCGTAGCCGCGCACATAGCGCGACACGAAGACGCTGGGCACATCCCAGTCGTCCAGCGCGCGCAGCAGCTCCGGCCCGCTGCCCGTCGCCGGGATCATGGCGAGCCCGGCGACACTGTGCTCGCGCAGCGTGCTCACGGCGCGAGCCTGCCGGTCGAGACGGTCCATGGTCGAGACCACCAGCGACGTATAGCCGGCCTCCGTGAAGGTCGACTCGAGCCCCAGCAGCAGCTCGCCGAAGTGCGGGCGATGGATGTTCGTGACGACCACCCCCACCGCACGCGATGTTCTTCGCCGCAGCGCGCCGGCCGCCTGGTGGTAGACGTAGCCCAGTTCCGCCATGGCGGAACGCACTCGCTCACGCGTCTCGTCGGAGATCCGCCCGGTGCCCATCACGACGTTCGACGCGGTCGTGCGCGAGACGCCGGCCGCCTTGGCCACGTCCCGCAACGTCACACGGCGGTCCATGACGGCCACCGTAGCCGATCGCCCCTTGACACCCGCCCACCACCATGGTTACCTACTCAAGTAACTAACCAGCCAACCGGGGGTGCGGGTTGATCGAAGAGGGAAAGCCGCTGTTCGTGCAGATCGCCGAGCAGATTGAGGACTCCATCGTGGACGGCAGCCTCGCCGAGCAGTCGCAGGCGCCGTCGACGAACGAGCTCGCCGCCTTCTACCGCATCAACCCCGCCACCGCCGCGAAGGGAGTCGCGATGCTCGCCGACAAGGGCGTGCTGCACAAGCGCCGTGGCATCGGCATGTTCGTCTCCGACGGCGCGCGCGAACTGCTTCTGCGCGAGCGGCGCGGAGCGTTCGCGGACCGCTACGTCGCCCCCCTTCTCGCCGAGGCCCGCAAGATCGGCCTCGGCCCCGACGACCTCGCCGCGCTCGTGCGCGAGCACGCCGCGCAGACCTCCACAGGAAAGGGATCATGACCGCCGTCATCCAGGTGAGGAACCTCACCAAGCGCTACCGCGACAAGCTCGCGCTCGACGACGTCAGCTTCGACATCGAGAAGGACGCCATCTACGGCTTCCTCGGCCGCAACGGCGCGGGGAAGACGACGGCGATGTCGATCCTGACGGCGCAGAACTTCGCGACATCCGGATCCGTACGGGTGTTCGGCGAGCATCCGTACGAGAACGCCCGCGTGCTGAGCCGCATGTGCTTCGTCCGCGAGAGCCAGAAGTACCCGGACGACGCGACGCCGAAGCATGCGCTCGCGTCGGCTCGGCTGTTCTTCCCCAGCTGGGATCAGAACCTCGCCGAGCGGCTGGTCGACGACTTCCAGCTGCCCCTGCGGACCCGCATCAAGAAGCTGTCGCGGGGCCAGCTGTCTGCCGTCGGCGTGATCATCGGCCTCGCGTCGCGCGCCGAGATCACCTTCTTCGACGAGCCGTACCTGGGGCTCGACGCGGTCGCCCGGCAGATCTTCTACGACCGCCTGCTGGCCGACTACGGCGAGCACCCCCGCACGATCCTGCTCTCGAGCCACCTGATCGACGAGGTCGCCAACCTGATCGAGCGCGTCCTCGTCATCGACCAGGGGCGCGTCATCATGGATCAGTCCGCCGACGACGTGCGCGACCGCGCCGTGAACATCGTCGGCCCGACGGCCGCCGTGGAGCAGTTCATCCACGGTCGCGAGGTGCTGCACCGCGAGAGCCTGGGCAGCGTCACGTCGGCGACCGTCGTGGGAAGCCTGGGCGCGGAGGAGCGGGCAGAGCTTGCGCGTTCCGGGTTGGACCTCGCCCCGGTGTCGCTGCAGCAGCTCATCGTGCGCACGACACAGCGCCACACCGACCGATCGCCCGCGACCGCCGAGGAGGCACTCCGATGAACAGTCGCATCCGCAACGTCGTCCGGCTCCAGTTCATCAACACGCAGACGTACCTGTGGGTGCCGCTGCTGGTGCTGGGAGGGGCCCTGCTGCTCAACATCGCGATCTTCGCGATCATCCCCACAGGGGGGCCGAAGTACACCGGTGGCGCACAGGCCCCGATGTGGTACTTCCTGGCCGTCGGCATCCAGGCGCTGACGCTGTCGTTCCCGTTCTCGCAGGCGATGAGCATCACGCGCCGCGAGTTCTACCTCGGCACGCTTCTGGCGGCGGCGATCGCCGCGGCCATGCTGTCGACCCTGTTCGTGCTGCTCGGCCTGATCGAGCTGGCGACCGACGGCTACGGCATCGGCGGGTACTTCGCGCACCTGCCGGACGTCTGGCAGCAGGGCTGGTGGGCCGCCTGGATCGTCTTCTTCGTGCTGACGATGCTCTTCTTCGTCCTGGGCTTCTGGTTCGCGACGATCTACAAGAAGGGCGGCCCGCTGGCACTGACCGTGGTGCTGCTGGCCGTGGGCCTGGCCGGCATCGGCGCGCTGTATGTCATCGGTCGCCTCGACGCCTGGACCGCGGTCGGAGCCTGGTTCGGCAGCGTCGGGGTGCTCGGGCTCGCGCTGTGGGGCGTGCCGCTGACCGCCGTGCTGGCCGTCGGCTCGTACCTCACGCTGCGCCGCTTGACGCCCTGACCGAATGCCCGCAGGCGGCCCGCTCCCCATCCCGGGGGCGGGCCGTCGGTATGGGCGCTCAGCTCCGCTGCTCGCCCGTCGCGCCGGCCTCGACGTGGTGCCGGATGACCTCGGCCACCACGAAGTTGAACCACTTCTCGGCGAACTCCGGGTCGAGGTGGGCGGCCTCCGCGAGCGCGCGCAGGCGCGCGACCTGCTGCTCCTCCCGCTGCGGGTCGGACGCCGGCATCTCGTGCCGCGCCTTGAGCTGCCCAACCTGCTGCGTCGCCCGGAACCGCTCTGCCAGCAGATAGACCAGCGCCGCGTCGATGTTGTCGATGCTGGCACGCAGGCGCAGCAGCGTCTCCTGGGGACTCTCGAGGGGCGCGTCGGTCATGTCCCGAGGCTACCGATCCGGGCCACAACACAGCACTTCGGTGACGGATGTGGCGTGTCAGGCGGGGACACGCCGCCGACAGCGCACCCGGGTGGGCGTCAGCGGACCGGCAGGATGTGCTGCGGCGTCGGCACCGCGAGCCGGTGGCGCACGCGGCCGGGCACCCCGGTGCGCTCGTCCAGCGCCAGCGTCGCGACCTCGTGCGACGCCTGGCCGGCGACCATCAGCGTGTCGCGCACGGTCACGTGGTGGCGCGGCTTGCGGATGCCCGACTCGGCCAGCGCCACGTGCTCCAGCCGGTCTCCCTCGCCGCGCACGCGCAGCACGGCGATCGTGTCGCTGCCGCGCAGGCCGGCGTAGAGGAACTCCGCGTCGCGGGAGCGAGCGAGCTCGGCGGCGGTGTCGCCCGGCAGCGATCCCGGCGACGCGGCGATGCCCGACCGCAGCGCCCACCGGCCATCCGGCCCCGGTGACAGCACGAACACCTCGCACGTGTGCTCGGTGACCACGTACAGGTGCCCGCTGGGGTGCAGCACCATGTGCCGCGGGCCGGTGCCGAGCGGGAGGGCCACCTCGTGGTCGAGCACCATGCCCCGCGCCGACGTGCGCCAGAAGCGCACCAGGTCGAAGCCGAGGTCGGTCGTCGCCACCAGGCCGTGCGGCAGGAACGCGCTCGAGTGCGCCCGTGACGTGCGCGGCTCGGCGGGTTCCGCGGCCGCCGCCTTGCCGCTCAGGTCGACGGCACCGGCCAGGTCGACCGCGCCGCCCGTCGGCGCCTCGGGCGCGCGGGCCGCCCCGCGCAGGATGTCGCGCACCGCCGGGTCGTCGAACGGGTTCCGCGACTGGCCGAGCAGCGCCAGGATGTCATCCACCCCGGCATCCGGATCCAGCTGCGGAGTCGGTGTCGAGCCCGCGAGCATCGCCGCCAGCTGCGACGCGTCGGCGCCGCGCTCGACCAGCGTGCGCAGGTCGGCGACGCCATCCTGCTCGGCCAGCAGCGCTGCGGCATCCGGTGCCGGCGCGGCCGCGTCGTAGGGATCGGCCGACGGCTCGGCCTCGGTTCGGGTGCCGAGGCGACCGGCGCCGTCGAGGGCCACGTGCGTCACGGTGCCGTCGCCCCACGCCGTGGCGATGAGGTGGGAGCCGTCGGGCGCGACGGCGACGTGGCACGTCGTCTCACCGGCCGCGATCGTGCGGCCGAGGGGCGCGAGCGTGGCCTCGCCCGTGCGGCGGAACGCGGCCACGCGCCCCTGGCCCTCGAGCGCCGCGTACACGACGTCGAGCGCCGGATGCGGCGCCAGCCACGTGGGCGACGGAGCCTCGACCGCGTCACCCACCAGCGCGAGCGGCCCGCTCGCGAGCGGCGAGTCGGGCTCGCCCGCCGTGGCGGCCATGATGCCGCGCGCCTCCGCCTTCAGGTCGGCGCCGCGCGCCCCGATCCAGAACCTCACGTCATCGTCCCCTTCACGTCCCGCATCCCGGCCTCCGGTCGTTGACTAGCGTCCGGCGCACTCACTAGCGTCGCCGACCGCAGCGAATTCGCCCAGCGCTAGTCAACGCGCCCGGGTGAGCGACCACGGCGTCGAACGGGCCAGCGGGGCAGAGCAACCACGGAGTCGAACGGGCCGAGCGCCGCGGGCCCGAGCGCCGGGCGCGCCGGGCGGCCGGGCCGTCGGGCCGGGCCGCCGCGGCGCGCGGCGTCAGTCGACCAGGTCGTGGCGCACGATCACGGCGTCGCGGCCCGGGCCCACGCCGATGACAGAGATGCGCGTGCCGCTCATCTTCTCGAGCGCGAGCACGTAGTCCTGCGCGTTCCGCGGCAGGTCCGAGAACTCGCGGGCGCCGGAGATGTCCTCGTGCCATCCGGGGAAGCTCTCGTAGACGGGCGTGGCGTGGTGGAAGTCGCTCTGGCTGACCGGCACCTCGTCGAAGCGTCGCCCGTCGACCTCGTACGCCACGCACACCGGGATCTCGTCGAGCCCGGTCAGGATGTCGAGCTTCGTGAGCACGAGGTCCGTGATGCCGTTGACCCGGGTCGCGTAGCGCGTGATGGGCGCGTCGTACCAGCCGACGCGGCGCGGGCGGCCGGTCGTGGTGCCGAACTCGAACCCGCGACCGCGCAGCCAGTCGCCCTGCTCGTCGAACAGCTCGGTGGGGAACGGGCCCGAGCCGACGCGCGTGGTGTAGGCCTTCACGATGCCCACGATGCGGTCGAGGCGGCCCGGGCCGACGCCCGAGCCCGTCGCCGCGCCGCCGGCCGTGGCCGACGACGACGTGACGAAGGGATACGTACCGTGGTCGACATCGAGCATCGTGGCCTGGCCGCCCTCGAACACCACGACGTCGCCGGCGTCGAGCGCGTCGTTCAGCAGCAGCCCCGTGTCGGCGACCATCGGGCGCAGGCGGTCGGCGTACGACAGCAGGTCTTCCAGGATCTCGTCGCACGTGATGGCGCGGCGGTTGAACACCTTCACCAGCAGGTGGTTCTTCTGATCGAGGGCGCCCTCGATCTTCTGGCGCAGGATGGACTCGTCGAACAGGTCCTGCACGCGGATGCCGACGCGGTTGATCTTGTCGGCGTAGGCGGGGCCGATGCCGCGACCGGTCGTGCCGATCTGGCGCTTGCCGAGGAAGCGCTCGGTCACCTTGTCGAGCGTGCGGTGGTAGTGCGTGATGATGTGCGCGTTGGCGCTCACCTTGAGGCGTGACACGTCGATGCCGCGCGACGACAGCGCGTCGAGCTCGGCGAAGAGCACCTCGAGGTCGATCACGACGCCGTTGCCGATCACCGGGGTGACGCCCGGAGACAGGATGCCGGACGGCAGCAGGTGCAGCGCGTACTTCTCGTCGCCCACCACGACCGTGTGCCCGGCGTTGTTGCCGCCGTTGAACTTGACGACCCAGTCGGTGCGCTCACCCAGCAGGTCGGTGGCCTTGCCCTTGCCCTCGTCGCCCCACTGGACGCCCACGATCACGATTCCCGGCATGGGTTTCCCCTTGTCTGTCCACGAGCCCCTGGCTCGGTGCGCCCAAGACCTCTCTCCCGCTTTCGGGCTGCGTTCTGGGCCCGGGCCAGTCTACCGACGGGGGCGCGACACCCCGCTTCGGGGGCGGAATATCGGCCTGCGCTCGAGAGGTACGCTGGATCGCCGGGGCTCGTCGCGTCGCCACGTCCCCGGCGTGCGGTGAAGGGGAGAGCACATGGAGCACACGACGGGAAGTCCGGCAGCCGATGCGCGGGCGCAGGACGCGCCGACCGCGGCCGAGATGGACCGGGCCGTCGAGGTGCTGCGCATCATCTCCGACTCGTACTCGTCGAAGATGGTGGGTCAGGAGCGGCTGCGCACCAGCCTGCTGATCGGCCTGATCGCGGGCGGGCACATCCTGCTCGAGAGCGTGCCCGGCCTGGCCAAGACGACCGCCGCGTCGACGCTGGCCGACACGGTCGACGCGAAGTTCAAGCGCATCCAGTGCACGCCCGATCTGCTGCCGAGCGACATCACCGGCAACCAGGTGTACGACGCGTCGACCGGGTCCTTCCGCACCGTGCTGGGCCCCGTGCACGCGAACTTCGTGCTGCTGGACGAGATCAACCGCTCGAGCGCCAAGACCCAGAGCGCGATGCTCGAGGCGATGCAGGAGCACCAGACCACGATCGGCGGCGAGGTGCACCGCCTGCCCAAGCCCTTCCTGGTGATCGCGACGCAGAACCCCATCGAGCAGGAGGGCACCTACGAGCTGCCCGAGGCGCAGATGGACCGCTTCCTGCTCAAGGAGATCGTCGAGTACCCCAGCCCGCAGGAGGAGTTCGAGATCCTCGAGCGCATCGACTCGGGCGCCCTCGACCCCGAGCGGCACGTGCACAGCTCGGTCTCCCTCGACGACGTGCAGCTGCTGCAGGATGTCGCGAGCCGCATCCACGTGTCGCCCGCGATCCGCAACTACATCGTCGGCATCTCGTATGTGACCCGCAACCCGGCCCCGTACATCGGCGAGGAGCAGGCGCGATACATCAAGTACGGCGCGAGCCCGCGCGGCTCGATCGCATTCCTGCAGGCCTCGCGGGCGCTCGCGCTGCTGAACGGCCGCCCGCACGTGCTGCCCGAGGACATCCGCGCCCTGCGCCACCTCGTGCTGCGGCACCGCGTCCTGCTCACCTTCGAGGCCGAGGCCGACGGGGTGCGCAGCGAGGAGATCATCGACGCGATCTTCGCCTCCGTTCCCACCCCCTGACCCCGCACCCGGATGTCCACCCTTCTCACGCGGGTGAAGAGCAGGCTCTTCATCCACTCGTCCAAGAAGTCGCTGCACGCGCTCGACGGGGCGTACGCGTCGCTCCTGCGCGGCCGCAGCAACGACTTCGAGGACCTGCGGGAGTACGAGCACGGCGACGAGGTGCGTGACATCGACTGGCGCGCCACCGCCCGCCTGAACACGCCGATGGTCAAGCGCACGCGCGCGAACCGGATGCACACCGTGCTGTTCGTGGTCGACACCGGACGCGGCATGGCGGCCCTGGCGGCGGACGAGCGCCCGAAGCGCGAGCTCGCGGTGCTCGCCGTGGGCGCCCTGGGGATGCTCGCGCTGCGCCACGACGACGACTTCTCGGTCGTGCTGGGCGACGCCGAGCGCGTGCGGCGCCTGCCGCGCAAGCGCTCGGAGGGCGCTCTCGAGCACGCGCTGCGAGCGATCGACGCATCCTGCCGCCCCGAGAGCCCGGCGAGCGACCGAGAGGCCCTGCTCGACTTCGTCAGCCGCACGATCAACCGCCGGATGATCGTGGTCGTCGTGGCCGACGAGGCCCCCGTCACCGAGCGCACCGAGCGGCTGCTGCGCCGTCTGCGCACGCAGCACGACCTGCTCTGGATCACGCTGCGCGACGCCGAGCCGGTGCTCGCGGAGGCCGGCGTCGCCGACGCCCCCGGTCGGCGCGACGTCGACAGCGGATGGACCGTCCCCGACTTCCTGCACGGCGATGCGGACGTCGTGCGCGAGGTGGCCGATCAGGCTCGTGACGAGGAGAGCCGGCGCGACGCGCTGCTGAGCGCGCTGGAGGTCAGCCACGCCGAGATCCGCTCGCAGGATGAGGCGGTGCCCGAGCTGCTGCGCATGCTGAACCGGAGGGCCCATGTCGGAGCCTGACGAGCTGTACCCGCCCGTGCAGTACGGGCCCGGCTGGATGCTGCTGGCGCTGGGCGTGATCGCGCTCGCGATCCTGGTGGTGTGGCTCATCGTGCTGCTCACGCGGCCGCGGCGCTCGCTGCCCGCCGGTGCGGGCGGTCCCCTCGCAGCCGACGCTCTCACCCTGCTGCGGCACGAGTATCACGACGAGATCGGCCGGATCGAGCAGGCGTGGCGCGCGGGCGAGGTCGACGCGCGCCGCGCCAACCTCGATCTCAGCCGCACCACCCGCGCGTTCGTCAACGAGTACAGCGGCCTCGAGACGCCCGTGCTGACGCTCGACGACCTGGCCGCGCGCGGCGTGCATCCGGCCCTGCTGGACGCGCTCGACCGGCACTACTACCCGAGCATCTTCAGCCGCGGGCCCGCGATCGACCCCGCAGCCGGCGCCGAGGCGGCGCGCAGGGTGGTGGCCGAATGGCACTGACCGCCCTGGCGGCGGGCATCTCGCTCGCCGCACCCCAGCCGCCCGGCCCCGAGACCCCGTCGGGCCTGCTGCAGCTCGCGAACCCGTGGGTCGTGCTCGCCGCCGCGGCGGCCCTGGTCGTCGCGGTCGCGCTCGGCCTGCTGTGGGGTCGCCGGACATCGCGGCGGCTCGCGGCGGCCGCGCCCGTGTCGCGTGCCGAGCGGCTGCGCGCGCTGCCCAGCGTGCGCCGGGCGACGCGCCGCCGCGGTGCGGCGGTCGCCGCCGCCGTCGGGCTGCTCGCCGCCGGCACGGTCGTCGCCGGTGTCGTGGGGGCCCGGCCGCTGGCGGCAGAGACCATCCGGCCCGTCGACACGAGCCGCGACATCATGCTCTGCCTCGACGTGTCGGGCTCGATGAGCGAGGTCGACATCGAGGTGCTCGACGTGTTCGGCGAGCTGCTCGAGGGCTTCGAGGGCGAGCGCATCGGTCTGACGATCTTCAACAGCTCGCCCGTGCAGGTGTTCCCCCTCACCGACGACTACGACTTCGTGCGCGAGCACCTGCGGTCGATCCGCGAGGCGTTCGACGACTACGAGAGCGACGTTCCGGAGCACTGGGTCGGCACGCTCAACGGCGCGGGATCGTCGCTGATCGGCGACGGCCTCGCCGCCTGCACCATGCGCTTCGATCACCGTGACGACGAGCGGTCGCGGTCCATCATCCTGGCGACCGACAACGAGCAGATGGGAGCCGGCATCGTCACGATCGAGCAGGCCTCCGGCTACGCGCGCGACGCCGGTGTGCGCGTGTTCGCGCTCAACCCGGTCGAGGGCAAGGACGACGCCATCAGCGCTCAGCTCACACAGGCGGCGGAGCTCACGGGCGGCGAGGCCTTCGCGCTGCGGGGCGACACGACGGTGGCCGACATCATCGACGAGGTGCAGGAGCAGGAGGCGACGGCGCTCGAAGGCGAGGCGCGGGTGGTGTGGCGCGACGTCCCGGATGTCTGGATCGCCGTGCTGCTCGCGTGCGTGCTGGCCGGCATCGTGCTGCTGTGGCGGGTGAGACTGTGACGCTGTCGCCCCTGACCCTCCAGCCGGTGATCCACCCGCTGCTGCTGCTCGCGCTGTGCGCACCGGTCGCGTTCGTCGCCGTGCGCTGCCTGCTGCACGCGCGGAGCGGCCGCCCCCGGACGTCGTGGAGCCTGCGCCTGGCGGCGCTGCTGGTGTGCGCGGTGCTCGCCCTGCGCCCGGGCGTGACGGGCGGCGAGACCGAGACGCAGACGACGGACACCGACATCGTGATCCTCGTCGACACCACCGCGTCCATCGTCGCGGAGGACTGGGGCGACGGTGAGCCGCGCCTCGCGGGCGTTCGCTCGGATGTGGAGCGGATCGTCGCGGCCTATCCCGGCGCGCGGTTCGCGCTGATCACGTTCGACGCCGAACCCCAGCTGCGGCTGCCGCTGACGACCGACACCGCGGCGCTGCGCTCGGCACTGGAGGTGCTCACCCCCGAGGTGACCCGGCAGTCGCGCGGCAGCTCGATCGGCATCGCGCACGACATGCTGGCGCAGACCCTGCGCAGCGCGGCCGAGACGTCGCCCGAACGCTCGCGCATGGCGTTCTATCTGGGCGACGGCGAACAGACCGCCGAGAGCGAGCCCGAGTCGTTCGCCGCGAGCGCCGAGCTGCTCGACGCCGGCGCCGTGCTGGGCTACGGCACGACCGAGGGCGGCCGGATGAAGGAGCAGGTCGGCGGCGTGGGCGCGCCCGGTGGGGGCGGCTACATCCTCGACGGCTCCGATCCCGCGGTGTCGACCATCGACGAGGACGCGCTGCGGGCGATCGCCGACGACCTCGGCGTGCCGTATGAGCACCGCATCCCCGACGCGGCCCCGACCCTGCCCGAGGCGCCGACCTCGACCACCACCCGAGCCGCCGGCTCGGCGGGCGACGTGATCGACCTCAGCTGGGCCGTGGCGCTGCTGCTGGCAGCGCTGCTCGCGGCCGACGCCGCCCTCGTGGCGACGGCGCTGCCCGCCGTGCTGCGCGTCGCGCGCCCGGCGCGCGCCGGCTCACCCGGCGCCCCGTCGAAGGGAGACGCCGGATGAGCGCCCCCACCGCCGCTCCCGATCCCGCCACGCTGCCGGAGTCGCCCGGCGCCGCGCTGCTGGCCGCCAACCGGCGTCGCGCGAGGACGCGGCGCGTCCTGCTCTGGATCGCGGTGCCACTGGCGGTGATCGCCCTCCTGGGGCCGGTGAAGATCGCCTCGATGTACGCGTTCGCGCACCGCTCGATCACCGCCTACGTCGCGGGCGACTACGCGGGGGCGGTCGCCGCCGCGCACGGCCAGCAGCCGCTGAACTGGTTCGAGCCCTACAAGGCGCCCTACAACCTCGGCGACGGGCTCGCCATGTCGGGCGACCTCGCGGCCGCACGAGCGCAGTTCGAACGGGCGCTGCCGCTGGCATCCGGCCTGGAGGCGTGCGCCGTGCACATCAACCTCGGCATCACGATCGAGCGCATGGGCGACCAGGCCCGGGCCGAGGGCGACGTGGTCGGCGCCGAGCAGCTGTACGGAGAGGCGCTGACGGTGGTCGCCGAGACGCCGGAGGAGTGCCGCTCGGAGGAGGCCGACGACGAGTCACCCGATCCGCAGCGCGACACGGGACAGAGCCTCGATGACCTCGAGGGCCGGCTCAAGGACAAGCAGCGTCCGCAGCCCTCACCGACCCCGACGCCCTCACCCGACCCGTCGCAGCCCGACCAGCCGTCGGGCGAGCAGCTCGAGGACCTCGAGCAGAAGCTGCAGGAGGGCGAAGGCGAGCGCCAGCAGTATCAGGGCGGCGGCGAACCCGCCGGCCCGGAGACGGACAAGCCGTGGTGACCTCCGACGACCCCCAGACGCCGCCGCGGCGCCCTGCTCCCGGCGCGGCCCCGTCCTCCGAGGTTCCCGTGACGGCGGCGACGGCCCGGCCCGCGGGCCGTCTCGACGCGCACACGGGGCACCGCTACGTGACCCGGTCGGACGGCGCGCCGCCGCTGCCGCCCCCGGGCGGCTACCGGGGCGCACGACGCGTGCCCGGGCGCGACGGCGGCGCCGTGCCGGCCGGAGCCGCGGCACTCGGTGCCGCACCGCGCGTGCGTCCGAACGCGTTCGCATGGATCGCGCTCGCGGTGGCGACGGCGTTCGCGCTCGCCCTCGTGGTGCTGCTCGCCCTCGGCGCGACCGACGCGATCTACGGCGCGACGGTGGTGGCGCTGCAGCTCGTGGTCGTCGGCGTCATCGCCGCGGCCCTCGCGACGCGTCGAGCCCGTTCGCTCGGCGCGGCGGCGCTCGCGGTCACGCTGCTGCTCAACGTCGGCACGGTGGGTGCGCTGAGCGCGATGCGCACGTCGGCCGAGGGCGGCTACGCCGGCACCCAGACCGAGGAGGAGCGGCGCCTGGAGGCCTACCCGGGCATCAAGGACGAACCGGCGTCCGTGACCCTGGGGCGTCCGTCGCTCGAGGAGATGCGCGCCACGAGCGAGGCCCTCTCGGCCGAGATCCGCAGTGAGCTGACCGCCCGCTACGGCTTCACCTGGACCGAGGCGCCTCCCGAGGATCTGCGTCCCGAGCGCAACGGCTACGGTGGCGAGTCGATGCTCGTGCGCTACACGTCGACCACGTGGTCGACCAACGAGCCGGTCACCGGCTACGAGCTCAAGTCGGGCGTGATGGCCGCCATCGACCACGTGCTCTCGCGACACCAGTGGTTCCTCATGATCGCGTTCAACGACCCGCGCTCGGGCATGGATCCGACGATCCTCGAGAAGTTCTACGGCAGCGACGACCCGGCCACACAGGTCGCGTGGGAGTGGTACACCGAGGATCCGTCCGGCGACCTGTCGTTCTACGCGACCATGACCGACCTCGCCGACGACACCACCGGATCCTGGCGCTCCGACCGCGAGGCGCAGCACGCGCAGACCGGCGAGCCGCTCGAGGGCCTGCAGATCTCGTTCTCGGCCGAGCGGCTGCTCAGCACGGCCGATCGCGACGAGTTCGAGAAGCGGATGGCCGAGTACGGCGGCTGACGGCAGGATGGACCCATGAGCTCCTCTCCCGCACGCACGACCAACCGCACCGCCTGGCCCGCGTTCTGGGTGGCACTCGCCGGTCTCGTGCTGATGCCCATCCCGCTCTTCATCGGCTTCGTGCTGGGCGGAGGGCTCTCGCTCGTCGCCGCCGTGCTCGTCGTGATCGCGCTGCTGAAGGGGCTGAGCCGTCAGGGCAAGGGCATCGTGCCCGTGGTCTTCGCCGGCATCTTCATCGCGCTGACGTGGGCCGGCATCTCGGCCGGCGGCGGCATCCTCTGGTGAGCTGAGCCGGCACCGGGCTCCTCACGCCCGCGTGCCTCAGCCGCCGAGGGCCGAGAGGCCCGCGGCGAGCGCGAAGCCCAGCACGGTCGCGATGCCGGCGACGTCCTGCGCGCGCCGCTGAGCCTCGGGGATCATCGAGTCGACGAGCATCACCAGCAGGGCACCGGCCGCGAAGCCGCTGAGGCCGGCCTGCAGCTCGGGCGTCGCCACGTCGGCGAGCACGTAGCCCGCGACGGTGGCGCCCGCGCACACCACCGCGACGACGGCCCACAGGCCCGTCACGCGAGGACGCGCCACGCCCCCGTCGAGCAGGTCGGCGGATGAGCCGATCGCCTCGGGCAGGTTCGAGACGAAGATGGCGACCACGAGCGCCACGCTGACGCCCGCGCCGTCGGCCAGCCCGAAGCCGAGCACCAGCTGCTCGGGGATGCCGTCGAGCAGTGCGCCGAGCGCCAGCGGCACCCCCGCCGCCGCTCCGCCGCCCTTGCGCCGAGCCCAGCGCTCGACGAGGCGATCGGCCACGAAGTACACCGCGGCGCCCGCAGCCACGCCGACCGCGAGCGGCACCGGTCCCCCGCGCTCGAGCCCGTCCTCCCACAGCTCGAAGGCGATGCTGGCGATCAGCGCGCCGGCGCCGAACCCCAGCACCACGCCGAGCGCGCGATCGGGCCAGCGGCGCAGACCAGCCAGGAGCGCGCCGAGCACGAGGGGCGCGGCGCCCACCATGCCCCACAGCAGGCTCTGGATCATCCGGTGTCCTCCGCCAGGGGACGGGGAGCCTCAGGCCTTCTGCTCTGCCGTCGCGCGGGCCTCCTCGTCGGCCGTGTACCCGCTGTGCAGGTGCACCGGCTCGGTGGCCTGTCCGGTGCGCTTGCGCTTGCGGGCGGCCGCAGCGAGGTTGAGCGTCTCGACCAGGATCGCGAACGCCATCGGTCCGTAGATGAACGCCTTGTCGATGTGGAAGCCGAAGCCCTCCGCGACCAGGAAGACGCCGATCAGCAGCAGGAACGACAGCGCCAGCATCTTCACCGTGGGGTGCTTGTTCACGAACGTGAAGATGTGCTTGGCGGCCACGAGCATGAGGCCGAACGACAGCACGACGACGGCGATGATCACGATCATGTTGTTCGTCATCCCGACGGCCGTGATGACCGAGTCGAGCGAGAACACCAGGTCGAGCGCCAGGATCTGCGCGAGCACCGCGCCGAACGTCGCCTTCGCTCCGGCCGCCGCTCCGTGATCGTCGGCGCCCTCGAGCTTGTGGTGGATCTCCGTGACGGCCTTGTACAGCAGGAACAGTCCGCCCGCGATCAGGATGAGCTCACGGCCCGAGAACCCCATCGACCCGATGTGGAAGAGATCCTCCTCGAGTGTGATGATCCAACCGGCGAACAGCACCAGCAGCACGCGCATCAGCATCGCGAGCGTCAGGCCCAGGTTGCGGGCCTTCGCCTGCTGCTCGGGCGGCAGCTTTCCGGCCAGGATCGAGATGAAGATCACGTTGTCGACGCCGAGCACCACCTCCAGCACGAAGAGCGTGACGAACACCAGGGCCAGGTCGGGCGTGAACTCGAGCGAGAACTCCATGAGTCCAGCATGGCCGACCGGCGGCCGTTTGCCCCACCCGCACCCCAATAGGATGAAGCCATGTCGAAGGTCCTGGAGTCCCTGCCCATCGGCGAGCGCGTCGGCATCGCCTTCTCCGGGGGTCTCGACACCTCCGTCGCCGTCGCCTGGATGCGCGACAAGGGCGCGGTGCCCTTCACCTACACGGGCGACCTCGGCCAGTACGACGAGGACGACATCGCGTCGATCCCGGGCCGCGCGCTCGACTACGGCGCCGAGGCGTCGCGCCTGATCGACTGCAAGCCGATGCTGGTCGAGGAGGGCCTGGGCGCCCTCGCGTGCGGCGCGTTCCACATCCGGTCGGGCGGCCGCACGTACTTCAACACCACTCCCCTGGGCCGCGCCGTCACGGGCACGCTGCTCGTGCGCGCCATGCGCGAGGACGGCGTCGAGATCTGGGGCGACGGCTCGACCTACAAGGGCAACGACATCGAGCGGTTCTACCGCTACGGCCTGCTCGCCAACCCGCGCCTGCGCATCTACAAGCCGTGGCTCGACGCGACGTTCGTGTCGGAGCTGGGCGGCCGCAAGGAGATGAGCGAGTGGCTCGTCGCGCACGGCTTCCCGTATCGCGACTCGGCCGAGAAGGCGTACTCGACCGACGCCAACATCTGGGGCGCCACCCATGAGGCCAAGACCCTCGAGGAGCTGAACGTCTCGCTCGAGACGGTCGAGCCGATCATGGGCGTGCGGTTCTGGGATCCGGCCGTCGAGATCGCGACCGAGGACGTCACGATCACGTTCGAGGCAGGTCGCCCGGTCGCCATCAACGGCACGGACTACCCCGACGCCGTCGCCCTGGTCCAGGAGGCGAACGCGATCGGCGGCCGCCATGGCCTCGGCATGAGCGACCAGATCGAGAACCGGATCATCGAGGCCAAGTCGCGCGGCATCTACGAGGCACCCGGCATGGCGCTGCTGTTCATCGCCTACGAGCGTCTGGTGAACGGCATCCTGAACGAGGACACGCTCGCGACGTACCACGAGCAGGGCCGCCGCCTCGGCCGCCTGATGTACGAGGGTCGCTGGCTCGAGCCGCAGTCGTTCATGCTGCGCGAGTCGATCCAGAAGTGGGTCGGATCGCAGATCACCGGATCGGTCACCCTGCGCCTGCGCCGCGGCGAGGACTACACCATCCTCGACACGCGCGGCCCGGCGCTGTCGTACGCGGCCGAGAAGCTGTCGATGGAGCGCGTCGGCGACGCCGCCTTCGGCCCGACCGACCGCATCGGCCAGCTCACGATGCGCAACCTCGACATCGCCGACTCGCGCACGCGCCTCGAGCAGTATGCGGGCATGGGCCTGATCGGCGGCCCCACGGCCGAGCTGGTCGGCGCCCTCGAGTCGGGTGAGGCCGACGAGATCACGCACGCCGCCGAGCCGGTCGGCCTCGGCGCCGAGGAGAACGCCTCGGCCATCGACGCCGCCAGCGAGTCGGCCGCGTTCGACACCGGCACCGACTGACCGGGCTCTTGCCCCGAGTTGCCACGGCATCACGGCAGGACGGGGCAACCGCACGATCAGTTGCCCCATCCTGCGGCAACATGGCGGCAATTCGGGGCAACGGCTGGTCGGCCCGAGCTGCGGTGACCTCCGTGCGCCGCCTGAGGCCGCCATGTCCCCCGAAGGTGGGACATACCGCGCGCCGATATTCTGTCATCCTGAGTGGAGTCCCGACCCCGGGAAGCACATCGATGTGATGCGCTTCGCGGGGTCTTCTCTTGTGACAGAACAGGCGATCTCCCATGCGCTCCGGACTCCTGCCCGACTGGACCGTTCCCGCCGGAACGGCCACCGTCTTCCACGTGACGCCCCGCACCCTCGACGCCGTGCACGCCGCCACCCCGCGGCCCGTGCAGCTGAGCTACATCCAGAAGCGCCACTTCCTCGACGCGGCCGGCGCACAGACCGTCAAGCGCCACTCCAGCTATGCGGTCATGGCGTTCGAGATCCACGACGCGTACGACGAGCGGCTCGTGGCGCAGGTGTTCCGCGACCATCTGCGGCGCCACGAGACGTACCACACGTGGGTCGAGCCGACGGGCGACGCCTACGCCGGGCGCACGGTCTCGCCCGAGGACATCGATGTCGAGGTCGCGCACGTGGTGCGCACGCGGCCAGGCGGCACCGACCTGCAGAAGTGGGTCGAGGTCGAGTTCCCCGACATCGCCGAGTGGGATCTGTTCCGCCTCATCGCGATCCGCCCCGAGGGCGTGCGCGACCGGTTCACGCTCGCCTTCGCGGTCGATCACTTCTACATCGACGGCGTCTCGCTCGGCGTCATCCTGTACGAGTTCGTCACCGCCTACCGCGCCGCACGAGCGGGCACGGCCCCTCGGCTGCTGCCCGTGGAGGGGTATGAGAAGTACGCCATCGACGAGCACGCGCACACGAGCGCGCTGACCCTCGAGTCGGACGACGTGCAGGCGTGGCTGCGGATGCTGGTGCGCGCCGGCGGGCGCCTGCCCGCGTTCCCGCTGCCGCTCGGGCTGTCGCCCTCGGGTCGCGCGCGCGGCTGCGGCACCATGGTCGAGAAGGCGGTCGATCGCGCAGACCTCGACGCGTTCGGCGAGGTCTGCCGGGCGGCGGGCGCCTCGCTCAACGCAGGCCTGATCGCGATCGCCGCGCTGCTGGACCACGCGGCGACAGGCGCATCCGTGTACTCCATGCTGACGCCCATCGCGACGCGCGAGCGGCGCACGCAGATCCTGTCGGTCGGGTGGTACACGCGCCTCGTTCCGGTGCAGGTCGACCTTCCCGACGACCCGTTCGACTTCGCCCAGCTGGCGGTGCGCGCACAAGCCGGCGTGGAGGCGGGGGCGCGTCTGTCGCGCACCCCGCTGCACCGCGTGGCCGAGCTGCTGCCCGCCGGCCTGGCCGATTCGGTGCCGGCCGACTTCGCCTCGCCGATGATCTCGTACCTCGACCTGAAGAGCTTGCCCGGCAACGACCTGCCCGCGAAGCACCGGATGGAGGTCTACGGCAGCGTGCACGACTCGCGGGAGGTCTTCACCTGGCTCAACCGCACGGCCGACGGCCTCGACGTGAACCTCATCCACCCCGACACTCCGCTGGCCCGCGCGAACGTCGGGCTCTATCTGCGGGCGTTCGTCGCCGCCGTCCGCACCACCGGCCGCCTGGGCCGCTTCGACGCGGTCGCGATGGCCTCCCACCTGCTCGACCTGCGCACGGCCGCCACGCGCGAGAACGAGGGCGTGACGGCATGACCGTGCGGAGCCGGCGACCGGCTCCGCACGCTCGGCTCAGCGGAAGGGCGCAGCGACCGCGTTGCGGTGGTACTCGAAGATGATGCTCGTGCGCGTCGAAGCCACCGACTGCTGCGCCGAGAGGTGATCGACCACGAAGCGGCGCACGTCGCTGGACCCCTCGACCGCGATATGCACGAGGAAGTCGTCCACGCCGCCCAGGAAGAACAGCTGCAGCACCTCGGGCAGTCGGCGCACCTCGTCGGCGAACTGCACGATGCTGTCGTGCCGGGCGCCCGGGCGCAGCGTCACGCCCACGATGGCCTGAAGGCCGCGCCCCAGCCGGTTGTGGTCGACGCTCGCATGGAATCCCCGGATGACGCCGCGCTCGACGAGCGAGCGCATCCGGGCGTGGGCGGTCGACGGCGCGATGTCGAGAGCGGCCGCGAGGTCGGCGTTGGTGATGCGACCTTCCCGCTCCAGGATCTCGACCATGCGCTCGTCCAGCTCGTCGAGTTCAGCCGGCCGCAGATTATTCGGATGCGATGCGGATGAGAACCTCGCCATCGACGCATATCCCCTCTCCCGATAACCCTGTCGAACGATCTTCGCACGATATCTGTTCGAAACGAAGGAACTGCGATCCTGTCGCGTGACCAGGACGACCCACGGAAGCGAGACGTCATGCGCATCGGCATCCCGACCGAGATCAAGAACAACGAGAACCGGGTGGCCATCACGCCCGCCGGCGTCGATGCGCTCGTGGCGAGCGGCCACGACGTTCTGGTGCAGGCGGGCGCCGGCCTGGGCTCGCGCATCTCGGACGAGCAGTACGCGGCCGCGGGCGCACGGGTCGTGACCGAGGCGGCCGACGTGTGGGGCGACGCCGACCTGCTGGTCAAGGTCAAGGAGCCGATCGCGTCGGAATACGGCTACCTGCGTCCCGACCTCACGCTCTTCACGTACCTGCACCTGGCAGCCGACGGCCCGCTGACCGCGGCTCTGGTCGAGGCGGGCACCACGGCGGTCGCGTACGAGACCGTGCAGCTGCCCGACCGCTCGCTGCCGTTGCTGGTGCCCATGAGCGAGGTCGCAGGGCGCCTGTCGATCACGGTCGGCGCGTACACTCTGATGCGCGCCCAGGGCGGACGCGGCATGCTGCTGGGCGGCGTCGCGGGCACGCCGCGCGCGAAGGTCGTGGTGATCGGAGGCGGCGTCGCGGGCGAGCATGCCGCGGCGAACGCCCTGGGTCTCGGCGCCCAGGTGACCGTGCTCGACGTGTCGCTGCCGCGCCTGCGCGAGCTCGAGCACCGCTACGGCGGCGCCCTGCAGACCCGTGCGTCGACGCGCTTCGCGATCGCGGAGGCGATCGCCGATGCCGACCTCGTGATCGGCTCGGTGCTGATCCCGGGCGCCGCGGCCCCCAAGCTCGTGACGCTCGACATGGTCGAGGCCATGAAGCCCGGATCCGTGCTGGTCGACATCGCGATCGACCAGGGCGGCTGCTTCGAGGGGTCGCACGCGACCACCCATGACGACCCGACCTTCGCGGTGCACCAGTCGCTCTACTACTGCGTCGCGAACATGCCGGGTGCGGTGCCGGAGACCTCGACGCGCGCCCTGACCAACGCGACGCTTCCGTACATCGCCCGGATCGCCGACCGCGGCTGGGATGCGGCGGCCGCCGCCGATCCGGCGCTGGCCAAGGGGCTGAACGTGCGCGCGGGAGACATCGTCAACGAGGGCGTGAAGGCCGCGTTCGAGGGCTTCGCCCTGGCCCGCTGAGCCGCGGACGCGCGCGGGCCGGGCGCGGTGCGCGGTGCGCGGGGCCCGGCGCGGTGCGCGGTGCGCGGGGCCGGGCGCGGTGCGCGGGGCCCGGCGCGGTACGCGGGGCCGTTGCGGGGTCGGTGCGCCTGCACGGCAGCGGAGATCTGCACGGATCCGGATGGATCCGGCTCGATATCTCCGCAGCCGTGCAGATCTCCTGAATCGTGCAGGTACCGCCGGGTCGCCTGACGCGTCGGCGAGCCGGCTCAGCCCGCGAGCTGGTCGACGAGGGCCTGCGTGACCGTGGTGGCCGCCGCGACGTCGTCGGTCATGAGCGTGCTGCCGGTCGCGATCGCATTGCCGACCGAGGCCGAGACCGAGACGCTGGTCATCTCGGTGCCGGCGACCGACGCTACCGTGCGCAGCGCGAAGACGTCGTCGGCGCCCGGGATGTCGACATCCACGGCCTCGATTCGGGAGGCGACCTCCGTGCCGTCCTCGGCCGTCAGCGTCACCTGCGCGCACGTCTGCGGCGCGGCGGCGTTGCGCTCCAGGGCGTCCGCCACCACGGAGGGGTCGGCGAACGACATGATGCCGCCCGAGACCCCGGCCTCCTGGTCGGCGCCGATCGCCACCGTGCTCTCGTTCTCGACCGTCAGCGCGAACGAGCTGTCGATCAGCGCCTGGCACTCGGCGGGCTCCACCGTGAATCCCGCGAGACCGCCCGCGAGCGCCTCGACTCCGCCCTGGCCCTCGATATCGATCGGCTGGAGGCCCGCCGCCTCCACGTAGCCCTCGAGCGTGGCGGCGTCGATGAGCTCGGCGGGAGCCGCCTCCTCCTCGGCGGCAGAGCTCTGCGACGCGGGCGCGCTGGAGGCGCCCTGCGGCTCGGCGTCGTCGCCGGCCGGAGCCGAGCATCCGGCGAGCGCGATCACGGCGAGCAGGGCGACGGGGGCGAGGCTGCGAAGCGAGCTGTGCATGCCGCAAGTATCCCCGACGGGCTCCCCCGGCGCTCGGGGCAAACTGCTCGATCCGACCATCGGCCCGGGCCGGGACAGACCGCCCAGACGCACCCCGCCCCTACACTCGGGCCATGGGTGTGCGTCTGGGGCGACTGTACTTCGTCGCGCAGGCGCTCGGCGGTGCGGTGTGGTGGGTCGCGGTCGTCGTCTCTCCCCCTGTGCGACAGGCGACCCTCGGCGGTCTCGATCCGCTCCAGGTCGGCGTGTTCGACGTCCCGCTGTTCGTGCTCGCGTCGGCCGTGGTTGCCGCCGGCGTGCGCGTGGCCGTCTGGATCGTGGCACCGTGGACGCTGCTGGTCACAGCTGCCCTGGCGGCCTACGCGACATGGACCGCCGAGGCGGGCTGGGGCGCCGTGCTCATGATCGGCGCTTCCGCAGGCACCATCGCGGCGTCGGCCCTGGTGCTGTCAGGTCGGCTGCCCGGGGAGCGCCTGCTCCGCGGCCCGTTCGCCTTCCGCACCGCGCGCAGCCGCGACAGGATGCCACTCCTGGCGCAGACCGGGTCGCAGATCCTGCTGTTCTGGATCGTGTTCCTCGTGGCGATCCCCGCCGCGATCGTCTGGATAGAGCAGCGCTGGCGACTGCATGCTGCGCTGCCGCCGGCGGTGCCCGTGGCAGGGCTCGCGCTGCTGGCTGCGGCGAGCGCTCTGGGCCTGTGGTCGGCCTACACGATGTCGACCCGCGGCACGGGGACTCCTCTGCCGTCCGCCATGCCTCGGCGCCTCGTGGTGGCCGGCCCGTACCGCATCGTGCGCAACCCGATGGCGAGCGCGAGCATCGCGCAGGGCGTCGCCGTGGGCATGATCGTCGGATCCTGGCTCGTGGTGGTCTACGCCGTGTGCGGTGCCCTCGTCTGGCACCTGCTGATCCGGCCGAGCGAGGAGGCCGACCTCGCCGCCCGCTTCGGTGGCGACTACCAGGCGTACCGCGCGCGAGTGGGCCTCTGGCTGCCGCGCCTGCGCCGCACGGCCCCTGGCCGGTCCGCGACGTCGGGCCCGGAGAGATCCGCGCGGTCGACGACGACCGCCCCGTAGCACCGGACTAGCATCGGCGACCGCGCTACGGAAGGGATGCCTCCCGCCGCACCGACGCCGCGGGGACTACCGCCCCCGCCGTGCGCCTCAGGCGTCGCGGTCGCGCAGCTCGTCGAGCACGAGGCTCGACTCGTCGATCGTGCCGTTGCGGTAGGCCTGGCGCCCCACCATGTGGGCGCCGAGCGGCGCGGTGGCCATCTGGATCAGCACCACGGGGATCAGCGCGATCACCACGGTCCACGATCGCAGCGACAGGGCGATGGCGATCGATATCAGCAGCAGGCCCAGCACCTGCGGCTTGGTCGCCGCGTGCAGGCGCGAGGGCACGTCGCGGAACCGCAGCAGGCCGATGCCCGCCGTGACGCACAGCAGCGCCCCGAGCAGCACCAGCACGAGCGCCAGGATGTCCAGGACGTCGCCCATCACTGATCCCTCCTGGCCACGAACCGGGCCACGGCGATCGAGCCGAACACGCCGACCGCCGCGATGATCAGCATGACCGGCAGCGTGCGCGTGTGCTGGTTGATCACCATCTCAGCGCCCAGCACGCACAGCACCTCGGTCAGCAGCACGTCGCTCGCCACCGCTCGGTCGAGGATCGACGGACCCACCACGATCCGCACGATGGTCAGCGCCGCGGCGATCGCGAACACCACCAGGATCGCGCCGATCAGCACCGCCTTCACCATGTCGGGGGTCATCCGCGCGCCTCCCTCGGGGCCTCTCGATCGACGCCGCGACCGGCGATCGCGGCCAGGTCGGCACGCGATCCCACAGCCCGCACGATGCGCTCCTCCCACAGCAGCACACCCCGCTTCTGCGCCTCCGCGTCCTCGGCGTCGCGCACGCCGAGGACGTGCAGATACAGGATGCGCCGCTCGCGGTCGGCCTCGACGATGAGCGAACCGGGGATGAGCGATGTCGCGACGCCCGTATGCGTCATCATCAGGTCGGAGTCGGTGCGCAGGGGGACGGCGATGATCGCCGACATCGTCTCGCCCGGCCGGATGGTCTGCCACGCGACCACCACGGAACCTCGCACCACGGCCCACAGGAACGTGACCACGAACACCGCCCCGTGCCACAGATCGACGCGGCCGGAGAGCTCGGCCGTGGGCAGACGGAACACCCGGGTCACGAACACCGCGACGGCGATGCCCGTCAGCAGGGCCAGCCATGTGAACTGGCCCCACAGCATCATCCAGAGCACCACCAGCCACGCGAAGAATGGCAGCTGGTTCCAGAAGCGGCGCGCGTGCGACCGGAGGTCGGGGCTCATGACGACTCCTCCACCTGGCCGAGGTCGACCAGCGAGATCGGCTCGAGCAGGGCCGATCCGATCCGCTCGCAGATGTCGTACAGCGGCCCCGCGAACACGGTCAGCGCGACCGAGACCACGACCATCCCCGCCGTGGCTGCGGTCATGATCCGGGGGATCACGCGACGCTCGCTCACCTCGTCGGCCGCGGGGGCGGTCCCGAGGTGCTGGATCCGGGCCTCGGTCTCGGCAGAGTCGTCCTCCTCGCGCCAGAACGACAGGTTCCACGCCCGCATCAGGGCGTAGAGCGTCAGCAGCGACGTGATCACACCGGCGACGATCAGCGTGTACATGAGGGGTGTGCCGACCTGGGCCGCGGCATCGAACAGCGCGAACTTGCCGATGAAGCCCGAGAAGGGCGGGAGTCCGCCCAGATTGAGGGCAGGGATCAGGTACAGCGCCGCGATCACGGGGGCCGCGCCGAAGAGGCCCTTGACCTTGAGGATCGACGTGCTGCCCGCGCGGCGCTCGATGAGCCCCACCGCGAGGAACAGGGTGGTCTGCACCACGATGTGGTGGACCATGTAGTAGATCGTGGCGCCGATGGCCGCGTCCGTGGCGATCGCGAGGCCGAACACCATGTACCCGACATGGCTCACGAGCGTGAACGACAGGATGCGCTTGAGCTCGGCTTGAGCGACCGCGCCGAGGACGCCGACGATCATGGTCGCGAGCGCCACCCACAGCAGCAGCACGTTCACGTCGCTGTCGGGGAACAGCTGCGTCTCGGTGCGGATGAGCGCGTACACACCCACCTTGGTCAGCAGGCCCGCGAACACGGCCGTGACAGGAGCCGGCGCGGTCGGGTACGAGTCGGGGAGCCAGAACGACAGCGGGAACACCGCCGCCTTCACGCTGAAGGCCACGAGCAGCAGCAGGTGCAGCACGAGCTGCACGTTGTCGGGCAGCTCGGTCATGCGCTCCGCGATCTGCGCCATGTTCACCGTGCCGAGCGCGCCGTAGATCACGGCGATCGCCGACAGGAACAGGATGGACGACACGAGCGACACGACGATGTAGACCACACCGGTCCGGATGCGCGACTCGGTGCTCCCCAGCGTGATCAGCACGTACGACGCGACGAGCAGCATCTCGAAGCCGACGTAGAGGTTGAACAGGTCGCCGGCGATGAACGCGTCGAAGATGCCGGCGGCCAGGATCAGGTACGACGGGTGGAAGATCGACACCGGCGTCTCGTCGTCGCCGTCGGCCGCGCCCTGGCCCACCGAGAAGAGCAGCACCGCGAGCAGCACGACGCTCGACACGGCCACGAGCAGCGCCGCGAGCCGGTCAACGTACAGCACGATGCCCAGCGGCAGCGGCCATCCGGCGACCGAGACCGCCAGCGGCGTGCCGGCGTCGACGATCACGAACATCGCCACGGCCAGGCCGAACGTCACGGTGAGCGTGCCGATCGAGACGCCGACCTGCAGGCGCCGGCGCCGTCCCGCGACGAGCGTGACCGCGGCGCCGATCAGCGGCAGCGCCACGACCAGCGGCACGAGGAGGCTCGGCGTCATGCGCGGCCCTCCTCGTCGGGTCGATGGCTCTCGGGGTCTGGATCGCTGTCGGGGTCGGGCACGGCCCCCGGATCGGGATCGTCCGGGGCCGGACGGCGGTATTCCGACACCGGCATATCCACGGGAGCGTCACGCAGCAGACCCAGCGCGGCGGCACCCTCCATAGGCCGCAGGGGCGACGCGACAACGTCGACGAAGTCGGTCGTCGCCTCGTCCCCCGCGCCCTCGGCTCCCAGCACGCGCTCGGCCTCCGCCGCACGCATGCGCAGGGCGAGGTCCTCGGCGTCGTCCTCCACGAGGTCGGCCTGGCCGAGCTGCCATGACCGGTAGATCAGTGCCAGCAGGAAGGCGCTCACGGCGAACGTGATCACGATCGCCGTGAGCATCAGCGCCTGCGGCAGCGGATCGCTCTGCATGCCGGGATCGCCCGAGAAGGGGGCGATGCCGGGGAAGCCCATCACGATCAGCAGCAGCAGGTTGCTGGCGTTGCCGAGCAGCAGGAAGCCGATCAGCACCCGCGTCAGGCTGCGCTCGAGCATCGCGTACACGCCTGCCGCATAGAGCACGGCCATGATGATCACCAGGGTCAGCGAGACGCTCATCGGGCGCCTCCCGACTCGCTCGGCACGCTGGCGCGCCAGGGGCTGTCGGTGCCCTTCATCTGCCGGTCGACCTCCGCGCCGAGGCTGCGCAGCACATCGAGCACCAGCCCGATCACGACGAGGTACACGCCGATGTCGAAGAACGTCGAGCTGACGAACTCCACGTGCCCGACCAGCGGCAGCTCGGCCTCCCACACGGCGCGCGTGAGCGGGTCGAGGCCCAGCACCAGGGGCGCGATCGCCGTGCCGACCGCCATCAGCATGCCGGCGCCCAGCAGCCATCCGGCATCCGTGGGCGCGGCGACACCGAGCTCGTAGCGGCCGCCCGCGACGTAGCGCATGACCAGCGCCATGCCCGCCACGAGGCCGCCGGCGAAGCCGCCGCCCGGCAGGTTGTGGCCCGCGAAGAGCAGGTAGATCGAGACCACGATGATGGTGTGGAAGAGGATGCGCACCACGACCTCGAGGATGATCGAGCGCGACTCGGCGCTCATCTTCTGCCCGCCCACGAGCCATGCGCGCGGATGCCCCCGGGTGTGCTCGCTCTGCACCTCGATGCCGCCCGTGGTCTCGACCAGCGGCCGGCGCGCGCCGATGAGGCGGGCGCGCGGCTCGCGCTTCACGCCCGACAGCCCCCGCGTGAGGCGCTGCAGGCTGTCGCTGCGGTCGGTCACGAACACGAGCGAGGCCACGCCGGTGGCCGCCAGGATCAGCACCGAGAGCTCGCCCATGGTGTCCCATCCGCGCAGGTCGACCAGCGCGACGTTGACCACGTTCTTGCCGTGCCCGATCTCGTACGCCAGGTGCTCCCAGTCGGTCGAGACGGGATCGTGGATGCGCGCGCTCGTGGCGATCACGACGAGCGCCGCCATCGTGACTCCCACCGCGGCGGCGAGCAGCGCGCGCAGCACCGGGGCCGACGTGCCGTTGTGCGCGCCCATGCGCGAGGGCAGGCGGCGCAGCACCAGCGCGAAGGCGATCAGCGTGATCGCCTCGATCAGCACCTGCGTGAGCGCGAGGTCCGGTGCGCCGTGGGTGGCGAACAGCGCGACCATGCCGAGGCCCGTCACGGCCGCCAGCACGACGCCCGTGTAGCGCTTTCGCGCCCGCACGGCGATGTATGCCCCGGCGATCATGAGCGGCGCGACCGCCAGCTGCACCGGATCCTGCCATGCGTCCAGCTCGATCCGCCATTCCGGCGAGGCGAACAGCACGACGCCCTCGCCGACGACCAGCACGATGAAGATCGTCGCGACGTAGATCGGCAGCGAGCCGCGCTGCGTGACGCTGGTGACCGCCACCGAAGCCCGATCGACCGCACGGGTGATCGCGTAGTACGCATCGGCCGCCGTGAACCGCACGATGCGGCCGGTCATGTCGAAGCCGGTCGCCCGCACGAGCCACAGGATGCCCGCACCGCCGGCCAGCGTCACGAGCGACAGCACCAGCGCAGGGCCGAGACCGTGCCACAGCGCGAGGTGCGCGTCGTGCTCGGCGACCGGCTGCACGCCCGCGGCCGTGTCGGCGTAGGCGGCAAGGAGGGTGTCGAGCAGCGGCGCGACCAGTCCGCCGGCCAGGCCGAGAGCCGAGAGCACGAGAGGAACGCCCAGGAAGCCGATGGGAGGGTCGGGCCACTCCGTGCGCGTGCGCGCGGCGCCGTGCGCGTCCCGCTTCGTCCAGAACGCGCCCCACAGGAAGCGCGCGCCGTATGCCACGGTGAGCATCGATCCCAGCACGACGCCGATCAGGGCCGCGATACCCCATCCCTCGCCCGCTGCGGCGGCGTCGAGCAGCGCGACCAGCGCGCCCTCCTTCGCGACGAAGCCGAGGGTGGGCGGGATCCCCGCCATCGACGCGATGGCGACGAACGAGATCACCGCCATGACGGGCGCCTGGCGGCCGACCCCTGAGAGCTCGTCGATGTCGCGGGTCGACAGCTGGCGGTCGATCACGCCCACGACGAGGAAGAGCGTCGACTTGAACAGCGCGTGCGCCAGCAGCAGCGCGAGGCCCGCGAGCGCGGCGTTGCGCGTGCCGTACCCGATCACCACGGAGATGAAGCCGAGCTGGCTCACGGTGCCGAACGCCAGGATGCGCTTCAGGTCGCTCTCGCGCAGCGCCTGCACGCCGCCGAGCAGCATCGTGAAGACACCGAGCGTCACGATCACCGGACGCCACGGGTCGGCGTCGCCGAACACCGGCGCGAAACGGCCGAGCAGATAGATTCCGGCCTTGACCATCGCCGCGGCGTGCAGGTACGCGCTGACGGGCGTGGGCGCCGCCATGGCTCCGGGCAGCCAGAAGTGGAACGGGAAGATGGCCGACTTGCTCAGCGCGCCGACCAGCAGCAGCACGAGCGCGACGCTCACGAGCGGTCCCGTCGGCGGGTCCTCGAGCATCGTGCTCAGGCTCGTCGTGCCCGCCGTGGCCGCCAGGATGACGACGCCGACCAGCATGACGAGGCCGCCCAGCGTGGTCACCAGCAGCGCCTGCAGGGCGGCACGGCGGCTGGCGGCGCGCAGGTGGTAGTGCCCGATCAGCAGGTACGACAGGATGCTCGTGATCTCCCAGAACATCACGAGCATGACGATGTCGTCGGTCAGCACCAGCCCGTACATCGCCCCGGCGAAGGCGAGCAGCACGCTCGAGAACCTGCCGAGCCCCTCGTTCTTGCCGCGGAAATACCAGCGGCAGTAGATCATCACGAGCGCGCCCACGCCGCTCACCACGAGCGCCATGACCCAGCCGAGCGTGTCCATCCGCATCGAGATCTCGATGCCCAGCGGACGGATCCACTCGTATGCCGCGAACGGGATGTCCCCGCCGAGCACGCGCGGAGCCATCCAGACGGCATGTGCCAGGGCCGCGAGCGGGAACACGGCCGCGACGTAGAACACCCGCGCGCCGAGCGGCTTCACGAGGAACGTCACGACGAGGGATCCTGCGGCGAACGCGAGCAGGAGAGGCAGCATGGGCGTCTCCTCGGGCTCGTCGGGCGTAAGCGGCGGCTCAGGCAGGCGGAAGGTGTCCGTCCATCCTACGGGGACTTCTGCCCCCCGGGCCCCGGAGAGCGGCACCTTCTGCTCAGCGCCTCCTGGCGCCGCTGCGCGTTCAGCCCATCGCGGTCGCTGCCGCGCGCGCGGCGGCGGGCAGCGCGTCGGCGACGCGGGCGAGCGCGGTGTCGTCGTGCGCGGCCGTGAGGAACCATGCCTCGAACACGCTCGGCGGCAGTGAGACGCCGGCCTCGAGCATCGCGTGGAAGAACGGTCCGTAGCGGAACGCCTGCTGGGCCTTGGCCTGCGGATAGTCGCGGGGTGCCTCGGCGGCGAACACGGGGTTGAACAGGTTGCCCGCGCGCGAGATCGCGTGCTCCACGCCCTCCGCGGCGAGCGCGGACGTGACGGCGTCGACCACGCGGTCGGCCGCGGCGTCGACCGCCGCGTAGACCTCGGGGGTCGCGAGCTGCAGCGTCTTGATGCCCGCCGCGACGGACAGCGGGTTCCCCGAGAGGGTACCGGCCTGGTACACCGGGCCGACCGGCGCGAGCTGCTCCATGACCGCGGCCTTGCCGCCGAGGGCGGCGAGGGGCATGCCGCCGCCGATCACCTTGCCGAACGTGATGATGTCGGGCTCGTATGCCCCGCCCGCCTCCACCTGGAGCCCCCAGTAGCCCGCCGGCCCGACGCGGAAGCCCGTGAGCACTTCGTCGAGGATGAGCAGCGCGCCGTGCTCGTGCGCGATCGCGGCGAGACCGGCGTTGTAGCCGTCGGCGGGCCGCACGACCCCCATGTTGGCGGGCGCGGCCTCGACGATGATCGCCGCGATCTGGTCGCCGCGCTCCGCGAAGATCTCGCGCACCGCGTCGAGGTCGCCGTACGGCGCGACCACCGTCTGCGCCGCGATGGGTGCGGGCACACCGGCCGTGCCGGGCAGAGCGAGCGTCGCCAGGCCGGAGCCCGCTGCCGCGAGGAGGCCATCCGAGTGCCCGTGGTAGTTGCCGTCGAACTTGATCAGCAGGTCGCGCCCCGTCACTCCCCGCGCCAGGCGGATGGCGGTCATGGTCGCCTCGGTGCCGGTGGACACCAGGCGCACCTGCTCGACAGGGTTCAGCCCGCCCGCGGTCACCCGCTCCGCGACCAGCGCGGCCAGCTCGACCTCGCCCTCGGTCGGGGCTCCGAACGACAGGCCGCGCGAGGCGGCCTCGCGCACCGCCTCGACCACCTCGGGATGCGCGTGCCCCAGCAGCGCCGGCCCCCACGACGCGACGAGGTCGACGTACTCGCGCCCCGCGGCATCCGTGATGTACGGGCCGCGCGCCGACTGCACGAAGCGGGGCGTTCCGCCCACCGACCCGTACGCCCGCACGGGCGAGTTCACGCCCCCGGGGATGACCTCACGGGCATGGGCGAACAGGGTCTCGTTGCGATCGGCCATGCCTCCATTGTCCCAGTCGACGCTGGGCGCTCGGCGACGTCCCTCGACAGGAGATCTCGCGTACGACGGAGCGGATCATCCGGAGATCTGCGGCGGAGCCGATTTCTCCTCCCGAAGCGGTCCGGTCGCGCCGCCTACAGCTCCTCGCGCAGCCAGCCGGCGGCCTCGGCCGCCCAGTAGGTCAGGATCGCGTCGGCGCCCGCGCGGCGGATGCCGAGCAGCGACTCCAGGATGGCGCCACGGCGGTCGATCCAGCCGTTCGCGGCGGCGGCCTCGATCATCGAGTACTCGCCCGACACCTGGTACGCCCACACGGGCACGTCCACGGACGCGCGCGCGTCGGCCAGCACGTCGAGGTACGGCAGCGCCGGCTTGACCATGACGACGTCGGCACCCTCCTCGACGTCGAGGAGCGCTTCCTTCACACCCTCGCGTCCGTTGCCGGGGTCCAGCTGGTACGTGCGCCGGTCGCCCGTGAGCTGCGAGTCGACCGCCTCGCGGAACGGGCCGTAGAACGCGCCGGCGTACTTCGCCGAGTACGCCAGGATCAGCGTGTCCGTGAGCCCCTCGGCATCGAGCGCATCGCGCACCGCCGCGACCTGGCCGTCCATCATGCCCGACAGGCCCAGCAGCGCCGACCCGGCACGCGCCTGCGCCACACCCATCGCTGCGTAGCGCTCGAGCGTCGCGTCGTTGTCGACCGACCCGTCCGCGGCGAGCACGCCGCAGTGACCATGGTCGGTGAACTCGTCGAGGCACAGGTCGGTCTGCACCACGAGCGCGTCGCCCACCTCGGCCACGACCGCCTCGGTCGCGACGTTCAGGATGCCCTTCGGGTCGGTCGCCCCCGACCCCTGGGCGTCCCGCACCGCGGGCACCCCGAACAGCATGACGCCGCCGATGCCGGCCTCCGCCGCCTCCACGGCCGCGCGCCGCAGCGAGTCGAGCGTGTGCTGCTGCACCCCCGGCATCGAGGCGATGTCGACGGGTGCGTCGATGCCCTCGCGCACGAACATCGGCAGCACGAGCTGCGACGGCACGAGGTGCGTCTCGCGCACCAGCCGCCGCACCGCGGGCGACTGGCGAAGACGACGCGGGCGGTGGGTGGGGAAGCTCATCGAGAGGTCTCCTGGCGCGTATCGTCGACGACCGTCTCGATCACGGCTGTCGGCGCGGGGTCGATGCGGATCGTCCCGGTCGGCACCGGGCCCGTCGCCGGCACGGCGAGGGCCTCGGGGGTCGGCTCCGGCACGGGCAGATCCGCGAGGGCGTGGATCAGCGAGTCGATCGTCTGCTCGGGCGCGATCATGTGGATGGGTAGGCCCAGCAGATCGGCGTCGTGCGCCGTGCGCGGTCCGATCGCGGCGATCACCGTGGCTTCCGGGATCTCGGGGAACTGCTCGCGCACCTGCTGCGCGACCGAGCCGCTCGTGACCAGGATGGCGTTGATCCGACCGTTGCCCACGTCGCGCACGACGTTCTCCTTGGCCGGCACGCCCACCGTGCGGTAGGCCACGACGCTGCGCACGTCGTGCCCGGCCTCCATGAGCATGTTGGTCAGCACGGGCTTGGCGATCTCGCTGCGCAGCGTCAGGATGTGGCGCGGCTCGGGCTCGAGCTCGTTCATCTGACGTGCCATGCCGGCGGCCGAGTTGTCGCTGTCGGGCACGAGGTCGACGCGGTATCCCACGGCGCTCAGCGCCGCGGCCGTCGTCTCCCCTACCGCGGCGACCTTGGTCGTCTCGGGGATCTTGGCCTGATAGGCGTACAGCACGTCGACCGTGGTCGCGCTCGTCACCGTGACCCAGTCGAACCGACCGGCCGCCAGATCGGCGAGCGCGGTCTCGAGCGTGGCCGAGTCGTCGGTGGGCGCGAAGTTGATCAGCGGGGCGATCACGGGCACCGCGCCCCGGGCGCGCAGCGTCGCGGCGACGCCGTCGCCCCAAGGGCCGCCGCGGGGCACGAGGACCCGCCAGCCGGTCAAGGGCTTCTCCGGGCGTTGAGTGGAGGCTGTGTTCATGAGGAGGATGACTCTCGGGGTACGAGGTCGGCCGCCCCGCGTTCGAGCAGCCGACGTGCGATACCCGAACCGATATCGCGCGCGTGGTCGATCTGATCCACGCCATCGGCAGCATCCGCACCGTTGCCGCTGCCTTGACCCTGAATATACTCCCCCGTCGGCGTGTCGGATGACACGGGCTCCGACAGCTCGATCTCGATCGCCCGCTCGCCGCCCACTCCGTACACTGCGGCGCGCACGTGCAGCGCGTCGCCCTCGAAGCGCGCGTGCACCCCGACGGGAGCGTGGCATCCGGCCTCGATGCCGCCCAGCACCGCCCGCTCGACCGTGACCGCGAACCGGGTGCGCGCGTCGTCCAGGCGCCGGATGGCGTCGAGCAGCTCGGCGTCGGCGTCGGCACGCGTCTCGACCGCGAGCGCCCCCTGTCCCGCGGCCGTCGGCCACGCGTCGAGGTCGCGCGGCTCGAAGATCAGCTCGGTGTCCGGGCCCAGCCGGTCGAGCCCGGCGGCGGCCAGCACGATCGCCGCCAGCTCGCCGTCGACCACGCGCTGCATGCGCGAGTCCACGTTGCCGCGCAGGTCGTGCAGCGCGAGCCCCGGATTCGCGCGCAGCACCTGCGCGATGCGGCGCGGCGATCCGGTGCCGACGATCGATCCGGCCGGCAGCTGCTCGAGGGGCGTGCCGTCGCGCGTCAGGATGACGTCGCGCGCGTCGGCGCGCGACGGATGCGCCGCGAGGACGAGCTCATCCGGCTGCGCGGTCGGCAGGTCCTTGAGCGAATGCACGAGCAGGTCGCACTCGCCGGCCAGCAGCGCCTCGCGCAGCCGGGTCGCGAACACGCCCGTGCCGCCCAGCTGCGACAGCGAGCCCCGGTTGGTGTCGCCCTCCGACACGATCTGCACCAGCTCGACCGGTCGTCCCGACACCTGCTCGAGCGCCCGCGCGACGTGACCCGACTGGGTCATCGCGAGCGCGCTGCGACGGGTGCCGAGCCGGATGGGCCGGGCCTGGTTCGCGACCATGTCGGGCGTCACTGCAGGATCTCGGCGATCTCGCTGACCTCGATGCGGCGGCCCGTGAAGAACGGCACCTCCTCGCGCACGTGACGACGCGCCTCGGTGTAGCGCAGCTCGCGCATCATGTCGACGAGGTCGGTGAGCTCGTCGGCCTCCATCGGCAGCATCCACTCGTAGTCGCCGAGCGCGAACGAGGCCATCGTGTTGGCCGTGACCCCGCGGAACGCGGCGCCCTTGCGGCCGTGGTCGGCCAGCATCGCGCGGCGCTCGTCCTCGGGCAGCAGGTACCACTCGTAGCTGCGCACGAACGGGTAGACAGTGAGCCACTGCTTGGCCGGGATGCCGCGCAGGTAGCCGGGCACGTGGCGCTTGTTGAACTCGGCGTCGCGGTGCACCGCCATCGCGTTCCACGTCGGCAGGAGCGGGGCCAGCAGATCGGTGCGGCGCAGGCGGCGCACGGCGCGCTGCAGGTCCTCGGCGACGGGACCGTGGATCCAGACCATGAGGTCGGCGTCGGCGCGCAGGCCGCTGACGTCGTAGAAGCCTCGCACGGTGACGCCGCCGTCGGTCAGGAACGCGACGATGTTCTCGAGCTCGATGGCGTCGGCCGCGATGACGGGACGGTCGGGGTTGCGGCGCCAGACGGCCCAGAGGCTGTAGTTGTCGCCGACGACCTCGGGCTCGGTCGTCTCGGCGGAGGGAGCGTGGTTCGGGTCAGCCATGCCTCCATCCTGCTCCTCGGGCTGGCGGGGGCCAAACCGCTCGCATCACGACTGGCTACCGAAACGCCCGAGGCGCCCATCCATCGGGAAGGGCGCCTCGGGGCCGTGAGAGCGAGGGGTCAGCGGGCGATGAGCCGCGCGATCCCCCACATGGCGGTGCCGACGGCCACGGCCACGCCGGCCGCCGCGGCGATCGCCGCGACGGGCTGCCGTCGGGCGAACGCCCGGGCCTTGACCGCCCCCGCCTCGATCTTCTCGGAGGCGCGCGCCGGCAGATTGGCCTTGTACTCGATCGCCGCGAGCGCCGCCGCCAGCTCGGCGCGAGCGCGCTCGACGGGGTCGGTGATGCCGCTCGGCACGACCGTGCGGGGCGTCTGGCTGGTGTAGCGCAGGGTCTCAGTACTCACTGGCGGCCTCCTTCACGATCTCCACGTCGGTCTTCGCGGCCGTCAGAGGGCTCTCGCGCTGGCCGATGCGGCGGTAGAAGACATAGCCCGCGAATCCGGCGGCGATCGCGAGCACGATGCCCACCCCCATGACGATGAGCGCCGCGGCCCAGACCGGAAGCCACAGCGACAGCAGCGCGATCAGGAACGTCAGGAACACCGGCACGACCCAGGCGATGAAGAACAGCGCCACGAACATCAGGCCCGTGCCGATGCCCGCGTCCTTGGCCGTCTTGACGAGCCAGCCCTTGATGGCGTTGAACTCCGCGACGATCAGGTTCTTCACCAGCTGGGGCACGTCGCCGACGAGCGTGAACAGCCCGTCGTCGGCGCGGTCCCGCACCGCCGAAGCCCCGCCGCGGCGAGGCGGCTGCATCGTCATTTCGCGCCAGCCGCCTTCGAGGTCTCGTCGTCGGTCGCCTTCTTGACGTCCTCCGCCGCGTCCTTCGTCGCGTCGATCGCGGCATCCAGCTTGCTGCCGGGCGTCCCCTGCTTCGTGGCCGCCTTCGCGACGCCCATGGCGCCGTTCCAGGCCGCCCGCGGCAGCGCCATGGCGCTCGACGTCGCGAACTTCTTGGCCTTGCCGACCTGCTCCTGCACGGGGTCGAGGTTCCAGACCTTCAGGGCCTGGGTCTTGATCTGCTCGTACCGTCCACGACCCGCTCGCGTGCCGAGCACGTAGCCCGCACCGAGGCCGATCACGAGTCCCAACTTGCCCCTCATGGGTGTCTCCTCACGTCGTTCGGAGGGCCGCGCCGCGCGCGGACCCGGTGGCTCGTTCTGCCTGCGTCCCTCCACAGGCTATCGCCGTATGCCCTTCTGGGCATCCGCTTGCGGTGGGCACTGCGACCCGCTAGAGCCGCCGCGCCTCAGTCGAACAGCACGCCGCGACGGAGGCGGTCGGCCTCGGCCACGGCATCCGGCACGACCTGCGCGAGGCCCGTGCCCGCGAGCCACGCCCCGACGACGCCGAGAGCGGCGGTGCCCCGGATGGCCTCGCGCGTGCGGTCGGTCTCGGCGCGCAGCCCGATGGTCGCCGCGGGCTGCGACTGCGCGAAGCGCTCGATCGCGAAGCCCCGCAGCTGTGCGGTGGCGAGCGGCACGCCCAGCATGGCGCCGGCCTCCTCCAGCGCGAGCGCGGCGATCTTCTCGTCGTCGAGCCCCTCGGTCACGGGCGCCTCGCCCTGCGAACCGAACGACACCCGCACCACGTGATGGGCGCCGGCGCGCTGCGCGACCCACTGCCACTTCGCCGTCGCGTGCGTCAGCGCCTTGGCCCGGAAGCTGCCCGGCACCGTCAGCACGCCGGTTCCGCGCGGACAGGCATCGAGCTGGGGCGCGTCCAGCACGAGCGTCACGATGTGCACGGCCGGGCCGGGCCGGGCCGGCTCGTCCGTCAAGCCCGGCACGTGCGGCGCCAGCAGGCGGCGGGCTGCGGCCTCCTCGGCTGCGACCACCACGACATCGGCCTCGACCGGCTCGGCGTCGTCGACCGCGATCTCGACCTCCCAGGCCGAGCCCGGGCGCCGCAGCGCGGCGACCGGCGTGCCGGTGCGGATCACGACATCCGCCGTGGCGAGGTCGGCCGCGAGCGCGTCCACCAGCCGCCCCATGCCCCCGTCGATCCCGAGCACCGCGGCGCCGGGCGCCTTGCCCTGCCGCGGCGCCGCCAGCTCGGCGACCGCGCCGGTGAGCGACCCGGCCCGCGTGAGGGCCGCGTTCAGGCCCGGCGCCGCGACGTCCACATCGATGTCGTCGGGATGCGCCGAGTAGACGCCCGTGGTCACGGGGGCGACGAGGCGCTCGAGCACCGCGCGCCCGAGGCGCGAGCGCACAAGGCGGCCCAGGCTGTGCTCGTGGCCGATGGTCAGCGGGGGGCGCAGCCGATCGAGGTAGGCGCGCCAGGCGCCCGGCCATCCGATGACGGCGCGCACGTCGTCGGCGAAGGGGTTGGCCGGGATGCCCAGCACTCCCCCCTTCGGCAGCGGGGCGGCCCCGCCGCGGGGAAGTCCCGCGAGCCACGCGCCCCCGCCGTTCGGCTGCACCACCGCCGCGCCGAGACCGAGCTCGTCGACCAGCCGGCGCACGTGCCCGCCGCGGGTCGCGAAGCTCTCTGCGCCGAGGTCGAGCGGGATGCCCGCCACCTCGCCCGACCGGATGGCCCCGCCCACGCGGTCGCGCGCCTCGAGCACGGTCACGCGCATCCCGACCTTGGCGAACTCCCGCGCGGCGACGAGGCCGGCGATGCCGCCGCCGACCACGACCGCGTGGTTTGCGTGGGCGCGGTCGTAGAGCTTTCCGAGCGGCGCGTCGACGGACATCCGGTCTCCTAGAGCGCGTGCGCGAGCTCGACGATGCGCGTCAGCACCGCCGGGTCGGTCTCGGGCGGCACGCCGTGCCCGAGGTTGACGATGTGCGCGCGGGCCTCGCGACCGCGGGCCATCACGTCGCGCACGTGCGCCTCGAGGATCTCCCAGGGCGCGCCGAGCAGCGCCGGGTCGATGTTGCCCTGCAGCGTCGTGTCCGGGCCCACCAGCGCCGCGGCCTCGTCGAGCGGCAGGCGCCAGTCGACGCCCACGGCCGCGGCCACGCCGTCGAGCCGCATGTCGCCGAGGAACGGCCCGGTGCCCACGCCGAAGTGGATGACGGGCACCGGCAGGTCCGTGACCGCCGCCTTCGAATGGGGCGCGACGAACTCCCGGAAGACATCCGGGCGCAGCGAGCCCGCCCACGAGTCGAACAGCTGCACGGCCGACGCGCCGGCCTCGATCTGCGCTTCCAGGAACGCGCGGGACACCGCCGAGAGCCATCCGGCGAGCCGGTGCCACGAGCCGGGGTCGGCCTGCATCATGGCGCGGGCGCGCAGGTGCTCCTTCGACGGTCCCCCCTCGACCAGGTAGGCGGCGAGGGTGAAGGGGGCCCCGGCGAAGCCGATGAGCGGGGTGCCGGTCTGGTCGAGCTCGGCCACGGTCAGCTTCACGGCCTCGCGCACCGGGTCGGCGGCCGCGGCCACCTCGGCCGGGTCGATGGAGGTCACGCGGGCCACGTCGGCGGCGCTGCGCACGGGCGACGCGAACACCGGCCCTCTCCCCGGCTCGATCTCGACCTCGACGCCCGCCAGGCGCAGCGGCACCACGATGTCGCTGAAGAAGATGCCCGCGTCCACGCCGTGGCGCCGCACGGGCTGCAGCGTGATCTCGGCGGCGAGGTCAGGGGTCAGGCAGGCGTCGAGCATGCGGGTGCCGACACGCAGCTCCCGGTACTCGGGAAGCGAGCGTCCCGCCTGGCGCATGAACCAGATCGGGGCGGTGTCGGGGCGATCGCCCCGGAGGGCTCGCAGCAGGGGCGCGTCGGCATGGGGCATGGCCTCATTATCTTCGCTCACGCCCCCGTATCCGCTGGGCACGACATCGGCGACGTCTCTCGACGTCGAAGCATCCGGTCCCACATCCAGGCGGGGTTCAGCCCCGCGCTTCGACGGCGCGTAGAATCGAGACGTGCTGCTCTGTGTCACCGCGAGTCATAAGACCGCGCCCTTCGACGTTCTCGAGCAGCTGTCCACCCCCGGCGCCGACAAGATCGCGCCGCTGATCGCCCCGGCCGTCGACGGCGTGGTCGTGCTGTCGACGTGCAACCGGGTCGAGGCGTATGTCGAGACCGAGCGCGATGACAGCGCCGAGCTCATCGCCGAGGCCATGCGCGCGGCATCCGGGCTCGCCCCCGAGGAGTTCGCGGGCGCCTACTCGGTCAAGACCGGCGCCAAGGCCGCCGAGCACCTGTTCGCGGTCGCCGCGGGGCTCGAGTCGGTCGTGATCGGCGAGGGCGAGATCGGCGGTCAGGTGCGCCGCGCGCTGACCGAGGCGCGCCAGCAGGGCACCACCACGAGCGACCTGGAGCGGATGTTCCAGCGCGCCACCGAGACGCAGAAGGCCATCAAGAACGCCACCGCGCTCGGCCGCGCGGGCCGTTCGCTCGTGCGCCTCGCGCTGGAGCTGACCGACAGCCGCCTGGCCGACTGGACGGCCCAGAAGGTGCTGCTGGTGGGCACCGGCATGTACGCCGCGGCCACGATCGCCGCGCTGCGCGACCGCGGTGTCACCGACATCACGGTGTTCTCGCCCTCGGGACGCGGCGCCAAGTTCGGCGCGAAGTACGGCATCGCCCACACCACGCGCGCCGCCCTCGTCGAGACCGCCATCCGCAGCGACATCGTCATCACCTGCACGACCAGCGACGAACCGGTCGTGACGCCCGCCACGATCGAGGGGCTGGCGAAGCCGCTGTTCGTGATCGACCTCGGCATGCCTCGCAACGTCGACCGCGCGGTGGGCGACGTGCACGGGGTGACGCTGCTCGACCTCGAGACCATCCGCCTGCACGCCCCGCTCGAGGAGCTGCAGGCCACCGACGCGGCCCGGGCCATGGTGAAGGATGCCGCGACCCGCTTCGCCGAGGTCGCGCGCGGCCGCAGTGCGCAGCCGGCGATCGTCGCGCTGCGCGAGCACGTGTTCGACCTGCTCGAGGCCGAGATCGGCCGCAGGCCCGAGGCCGAGGCGGCACTGCGCCACCTGGTCGGCACGCTGCTGCACACCCCCACCGTGCGCGCCGCCGACTACGCGATGCAGGGCCGCGCCGACGAGGTGTTCGCCGCGATCGAGACGCTCTTCGGCATCGACGCCCGCCCGGCCGTCGTCCCGGTCGACGCGGAGGCGCCCGGGGAGGCCGAGGCGCCCGAGGCGGCATCCTGCCCGGTCACCGGCGCGATCGCGACCTTCTGACGGCGACATCCCATCCGTCCGGCGGCATCTCATCCATCGGGATGTGATCTCGCGCGACGGGTGTGATCTCCCGGGCGGGCCCCTCTGAAAAGATGGATCCATGGCTCTGCGAATCACCGGCGACGAGGCGGCCGACGCCCTGCTGACCGACAATCCCCTGGCGTTGCTGATCGGGATGCTGCTCGACCAGCAGATCGCGATGGAGACGGCGTTCACGGGGCCGGAGAAGATCCGGCAGCGCATCGGCTCGGTCGACGCCGCGACGATCGCGGGCTACGACCCCGACTCCTTCACGGAGGCGTTCCGGCAGTCACCCGCGGTGCACCGCTTCCCGGGCTCGATGGCCGATCGCGTGCGCACGCTGTGCCAGGCGGTCGTCGACGAGTGGGGCGGCGACGCCGCGGCGGTCTGGACGCGGGGAGAGCCGGACGGCACGGAGGTGCTCAAGCGCCTGAAGGCCCTGCCCGGCTTCGGCGACCAGAAGGCGCGCATCTTCCTCGCGCTGCTCGGCAAGCAGTACGGCTATGACGGCGCCGGATGGCGCGAGGCGGCGGGAGCCTACGGAGAGGAGGGCTCGTTCCGCTCGGTGGCCGACATCACGAGCCCCGAGACGCTCGCCCAGGTGCGCGAGTACAAGCGCGCCGCGAAGGCCGCCGCCAAGGCGAAGACCTGAGCGTCAGCGCCGGATCCAGCGCCCGGGCCGGACCGGGTCAGGCGATGCCGTGCATCCGCCGGACCGCGAGCTCGGCGGCATCGGCGTCGCGGGATGCCACGGCGTCACGCAGGCGCTCCCGCTGGCACGCGATACGGCGCATCAGCTCGTCCTCCGGCATGCCGCGGGTGATGCGGGCCACGAAGTAGGACAGGTCGCTGCCGCGTTCGAACACGTCGTTGCCGCTGCACGACCGCGCCAGGCCGAAGAAGGCCGCGCCCACTTCGAGGCTCTTCTCGACACCATCGGCGGCGACCAGCTCGTCGAGCAGGGCGACCGCTCGGGCGTGCTGATCGGCGGTCATCCGGATGGTGGCCATCCGGACGGCGGCGCCGTGCAGATAGCCGGCGTACTCGATGCCGGCGGCGATGCGCTCGGGCGAGAACTCCGTGACGCGGGTGTAGCGGCTGGCCGCGGTCTCGACGAGGCCCGCGCGTTCGAGCCGTTGCAGGGCCTCACGGATCGGCATGCGAGAGACGCCGAGCTGCTCGGCCAGCACGTGATCGCGCAGCAGCTCGCCGGGGGCGAGCACGCCGTCGACGATCGCATCGGCGAGGCGCTCGAAGGCGAGGTCGGAGAGTCGGGGGCCGCGGTTGGTGAGGGGCGCGGTGAGGTCGAGGGCAGTCATGGCGGTCCGTTCTCGGTACGCAGAAGCCCCTCCCCTGAATACCAGTCTACCGTGAGTCCGCGAACTCTCGATGCACCAACATTTCGGGTTACGAAAGAAGACGAAAGCCCGCGAGTCGGACGGGCTCGCGGGCTTCGCGGAGGCGATGGTCAGGCGCCGCGCAGGCGCTCCGACAGATACGCGCGCAGGCCCTCGAGCGGCACGCGCTCCTGGCCCATGGTGTCGCGATCGCGCACGGTGACGGCGCGATCCTCGAGCGAGTCGAAGTCGATCGTGACGCACAGCGGCGTGCCGATCTCGTCCTGTCGGCGGTAGCGGCGGCCGATCGCTCCCGCGTCATCGAAGTCGACGTTCCACGTGCCGCGGAGGTCGTCGGCCACCTCGCGCGCGAGCGGCGACAGCTTCTCGTTGCGCGACAGGGGCAGCACGGCGACCTTCACGGGCGCGAGGCGCGGGTCGAGGCGCAGCACCGTGCGGGTGTCGGTGCCGCCCTTGGCGTTGGGCACCTCCTCCTCGGTGTACGCGTCGATCAGGAACGCCATCATCGAGCGCGTGAGGCCGAACGACGGCTCGATCACGTAGGGCACGTACTTCTCGCCCGAGGCCTGGTCGAAGTACTCCAGCTTGCTGCCCGAGGCCTTGATGTGGTTCGTCAGGTCGAAGTCGGTGCGGTTGGCGATGCCCATCAGCTCGCCCCAGCCCTTGCCCGGGAAGCCGAAGTCGTACTCGACGTCGATCGTGCGATCCGAGTAGTGCGCGCGCTCGCCATCAGGGATGTCCAGCTTGCGCATGTGCGCCGGGTCGATGCCCAGATCGATGAACCAGCTCCAGCACGCCTCGACCCAGTGCTCGAACCACTCCGCGGCCTCGGCGGGCGGCACGAAGAACTCGATCTCCATCTGCTCGAACTCGCGGGTGCGGAAGATGAAGTTGCCGGGCGTGATCTCGTTGCGGAACGCCTTGCCGACCTGGCCCACGCCGAACGGCGGCTTCTTGCGCGACGCCGTGAGCACGTTCGCGAAGTTCACGAAGATGCCCTGCGCCGTCTCGGGGCGCAGGTAGTGCAGGCCCGACTCGTCGTCGATCACGCCGAGGTACGTCTTCACGAGGCCCGAGAACGACTTGGGCTCGGTCCACTGGCCGCGCGTGCCGCAATCGGGGCACACGATGTCGGCCATCCCGTTCTCGGGCGCGCGGCCCTTCTTCTCCTCGAACGCCTCGAGCAGGTGGTCCTCGCGGTGGCGCTTGTGGCACTGCAGGCACTCGACCAGCGGGTCGGTGAACGTTGCGACGTGGCCCGACGCCTCCCACACCTTCGAGGGCAGGATGATCGACGAGTCGAGGCCGACCATGTCGCCGCGGCCCCGCACGAAGGTCTGCCACCACTGACGGCGGATGTTCTCCTTGAGCTCGGTGCCGAGGGGCCCGTAGTCCCAGGCCGACCGCGATCCGCCGTAGATCTCGCCCGCCTGGAACACGAACCCGCGGTGGCGGGCGAGGCTGATGACCTTGTCGAGGCGGGAGGGTTCGGCCACGGTGGCTCCAATGGTCGGGAGGGATCGGGATGGGCGCGGATGCGCCGGTCACGGCGCCGCGGAGCGGCCGGAGCCGCGCCTCAATCCTAGTCGCGCGCCGCGCGGGGGTTCTGCCTGCGGCGGTCAGCGCGACGAGCTCGCCGTGAGCCGCACGACCCCGCTCGGCGAGCGCACCACCACGACGCCGGTCGCGACCTCGCGTCCCTCCGCGATCGCCGTGACGGCATAGCGCCCCGGCCAGCGCGGCAGGGTGAGCTCCCAGCGCGCGCCGAGGTCGTCGCCGACGATCGCGCACTCCCGCTCGCGCTGCCGCGCGCGGGTGGCCACGATCGGCACGCGGCCGAGGAGGTCTCCCACGAGCCGCATCAGGCGCTCACGGCGTCCCCGCGGCGGCAGCGACGTGAAGCGCACCGCACCGGGCAGTCGCGTCACGCCGTGGGTGTGGACTCCCCGGAGTGGGACGGATGCCGTGCCGCCGCGGACCCGCGCGCTTTCGACATCCAGCCCCACCTCGGCGATGACGGAGCGCCGGCGTTCTCCGATCTCGAGCCAGAGGTAGCCGGCGGGGCTGCCGAAGGCGAAGACCGCGCGCCCCTGAACGAGGCCCACCGCCGCCGGCCCACGGTAGCGCACGTGCCGCTGATTGTGGATGCCGCCGAGGCGCGTGAGCGACGAGGGCTTCCAGCGGTGGGCCGGCAGCGGCCGTCCGCCGGCCGCCCGGCCCACGTCGATGTGCGACCGGGAGGTGAGCGTCACCTCGCCGTCATCCGACACGGCCGCCGTCGCCTGCGTGCGGGACGGCCACACGACGTGATCGTCCTCGCTTCCGAGCACGACGGTCGTCGTGGCCGCCGCCAGCTCAGCCGTGGCATCCTGCCGGGTCCCGGCCGGATCGACGCGCCACCAGCGCCCGTTCTCGCGCGTCACGGCCAGCGGTCCGCCCCACGACGTCTCGGCGTCGACGACGAGCGCGTCGTCGTGCCACCGCAGCGCCGTCGCCGTGGTCATCCCCACGCGGTCGGCGTCGACCGCCGCGAGCGCGCGCAGCGCCGGCACGTCGCCGCGGCGCACGGCCGCGGCGCGCAGCCGCTGCAGGGCGTCGAAGCGCGCGTCGAGCCGGGGCGGTACGAGGTCGAGCACTCGGGGCAGGCGCCCGAGCACGACGCTCACGTCGGCGTCAGCGCGAGTGTCGAAGCCCCGACCGAAGAACCCCAGCACCCAGTCCTGGAACCGCTGCGCGAGCAGCGCGTCGCGCGTCGCGGCGTGCCGCTCGTCCCCCAGCGCACTGTGGATGCGCTCGAAGACCCGCACCACGATGTCCCACTGGTGCGCCAGATCGGCGTCGAAGGCCAGCGAGCTGTTGTCGCCCGTGTGCACCCAGTGATAGAACGGCGTCTCGGCGAGCACCGAGATCACCCGGGCGTGCGCGGCGACGTCGATGTTGAAGAAGAGGTCTTCGTAGTACTGCCGCGCCCCTTCCGGAAACCGGATGCCGTGATCCATCAGCAGCTGTCGACGGTAGAGCTTGTGCGGGGTCATGGGGGTGAGCGCGTGCGGCGCCGTCTCGTGCTCCGCGTGCGCGCGATCGTGCGTGAACACCGCCAGGCCCCAGGCCGCGGACGACGTGCGCGACTCCTTGCCGTTGACCACGTCACTTCCGGCGCGGTCGGCCAGTGCGAGCGCCGCCCTGAGGCCATCCGGATACAGCTCGTCGTCGTGATCCATGAACAGCACGTAGTCGCCGCGCGCCATCTCAATCCCGACGTTGCGCGGCCGCGACGGCCAGCCGCTGTTCTCGATGCGCACCGCGCGCACGTTGGCGCGCTCGCGCTCGAGCCGCTGCAGACGCTCGAACGTCGCATCCGGCGAGCCGTCGTCGACGAAGACGACCTCGAAGTCGCGCGCCGGCAGGGTCTGCGCGTCGAGCGAGGCCAGCACCCGGTCCAGACCCGCTCCGGGACGGTACGTGGCGACGACGACGCTGATCCGCGGGTTCACGGCTCGACCCTGCGAGAGATCGCCCGAGGAGATGGCGACCGTGTCAGCCCCACGGCGAGACGCCCTCGTCGGCACGAGCCGGGCGGAGTGCGGCGGGCGGTGGCCATCCGAGCTCGATGAGCTCGTGCGGCACGTCGATCGCGCCGTAGTCCTCGGTCTTCACGACCACACGGCCGGGATCGCCGGCAGGCGACGCGGGCGACACCTCCACGACGCGCACGCGGATGGCGTCGCGGTCACGGTGCAGCATCCACGGTTCGGCGAGCCACGCGAGTCCGTGAGCCTCGAGCGCCTCCTCCGCCTCGACCCACTCGAGGGGCCCGCTGACGTCCGCGCCGAACAGCGACACCGCCACCCACGCGTCGCCCTCGGGACGGATCCAGCCGACGAGCTCGCGGTCGCCCCTGCGGTGGGCGATCCAGTCGGCCGGGATCATCGCACCTCTCCGAGGTCACACGCGTCTCGCGAGGTCACACGCCGGCGGATGTGATCCCGCGTCGCGGATGCACGCCCCGGCAGACGGATGTGCGCTCGGCGGGGTCGGGCGGCGCGCATGTCAGGCCCGGGTGAAGAGGTAGCCGCGCGACGCGTCGAAGCCCGAGATCTTCAACCCCTGGCCCAGCAGCTCGGCCATCTGTCCGCGCAGCCGGGTGCGCCACTCGTGCGCGGCGGCGGGGTCTTCGACGCGCATGGCCTCGACATCGCGCGGGATGGCGAGCGTCTCGACCACGTCGTCGTCGGACGGCGGCTTGGCGATGTCGGCGAGCGCCCACTCGACGTCGAGGCGGTCGCTCTCGTCTCCCGCGTCGCCACCGCCGAAGATGCCGTACTGGTTCACCGCGTAGCCCGTGACGCGGGCGCCGAGCACCGTCAGGAAGAAGTGCGCGTTGCGGGCGACGAGCGGGTCGAACGTCCACGTGATGTTGCCCACCTCGCGCGAGAACGCCCACTGCCGCTGGTGCTCCTTGAGCTCGCGGCCCCAGCCGCGGCCGCGGTACTCCGGCAGCAGCGCCGTGATGTGCGAGTGCATCGTCCGCTTGCCGGGCACGCCGAAGAACGCGATCGACGCGCCGACCATCCGCTCCTCCCCGTCGCCGTCGAACAGCCCCACCACGTAGTTGCCCGACTGCTGCAGGGCTCGCAGCGTGCCCGCATCGATCGTGCGCTCCGAGCGGCGGAGCGAGTCGAGCAGCCCCTGCGCCTCGATGATGAGTTCGACGGTGTCCAGGTCGCGGATGGTTCGCATGGCATCAGTCTGCCCGGATGCCGGCATGGGAGGGAATCCGGATGTATCGGCGCCACAGTCCCCGGGCGCCGATAGCCTGCTGAGGTGGGTGACAGAGACGACAGACGCGGACTGACCCACTCCACACCCAAATGGCTCACCGTCGCGGTGCTCGCCTTCACCGGCCTCTGCTCGGCGTACATGTTCACGCTCGTCGTGCCGATCCAGGCCGAGCTGCCGCACCTGCTGAACGCCGACCGCAACGACACCGCCTGGGTCGTCACGATCACGCTGCTCGTGGCGGCATGCGCCACCCCGATCTCGGGACGCCTCGGCGACATGTACGGCAAGCGGCGCATCGTGCTGGTGCTCATCGTCGCGCTGAGCGTCGGCTCGCTGGTCGCGGCCCTGTCCGGCGGCATCGGCGGAGTCATCCTGGGGCGCGCGCTGCAGGGCGCGACGACGGGGGTCATCCCGCTCGGCATCGCGATCATGCGCGACGTGCTGCCGCCCGCGCGGCTCGGCACCGCCGTGGCGCTGATGAGCGCCACGATGGGCGTCGGCGGCGCCGTCGGCCTGCCGGTGAGCGCCCTCATCGTGGAGCACCTCGACTGGCACGTGCTGTTCTGGCTGGCGGCGGCTCTGGGCGCCGTCGCGCTGGTCCTGGTCGCGCTCTTCGTGCCGCCCAGCGTGCTGCGCACGCCCGGGCGCTTCGACTACGTCGGCGCCGCGGGGCTGGCGGCCGGCCTCGTGGGCCTGCTGCTCGCGATCTCACGCGGCAGCGACTGGGGCTGGCTGTCGCCGGTGACCCTCGGCTGCGGGATCGCGGGAGTCGCGCTCCTGCTGGCGTGGGGCTGGTACCAGCTGCGCGCCTCCGAGCCGCTGCTGGATCTGCGGGTCGCGGCGCGGCCCGCCGTGCTGTTCACGAACCTCGCGGCGATCGGCATGGGCTTCGCGCTGTTCGGCACGAACGTGACGATGCCGCAGCTCTTGGAGCTGCCGGTCGAGTCGGGCTCGGGACTCGGTCTGACGATGTTCGCCACAGCGCTGGTCGTGATGCCGTCGGGGCTCGTCATGATGCTGATCTCGCCCCTGTCGGGATGGCTCGAACGCCGGCTCGGTGCGCGGTTCATGCTCGCGTTCGGCACGGGGGCGGTGGGTGTCGCCTACGTGTTCGTGCTGCTGTGGTCGTCGGAGGTGTGGCACCTGTTCGTCGCGAACCTCATCGTCGGCGTGGGTGTGGGCTTCAGCTTCGCAGCGATGCCCATGCTCATCATGCGCTCGGTGCCCTCGCACGAGACGGGGGCCTCGAACGGCATCAACGCGCTGTTCCGCTCGCTGGGCACCGCCACCGCGTCCGCCGTGATGGCGGCCGTTCTGGCCGCCATCACGGTGGACTACGGCGGCGTCGCGGTGCCCACGCCCGTGGCCTTCGAGGTCTGCTTCTGGCTGGGAGCCGCGGCCTCGGTCGCGGCCTGCCTGCTCAGCCTGCTGATCCCGCGGCATCCGCACTACGCCGAGCACGCCTCGCTTCCGGACCGCGCCTGAGCCCGGCCGGCCGTGCCTGCGGCCGACGTCAGTCCGTCCAGGGGTCTTCCGGACCGCCCAGACCCGTCACGGCGCGCGCCCGCGGCCGGCGGGGCGCGGGCCGGCGCGCCCGCACGAGCATCGCGATGCCGAGCGCCAGCAGCGCCAGAGCCCACACGACGCACAGCGTGGCGAGCCAGTCGGGGTCGTGCACGTAGCGCTGGCCGGCCACCTCCCACTCGCACCGCAGCCCGAGCGGGAACCACGACAGCTCCCCGGCCGGATCGTACGCGCCCGCGCGCACGCCCGTGTCGAGCTGCTCGCGCAGCGAGCGCCCGATCGCCGTGGCCGCGCAGCGATCGGCGAGAGACCCGCGAGCCGCATCCGCGACCGCCATGCCGATGGTCGTCGCGGCGAGCACGACGCCGGCGAAGGCGAACAGGACGCCGCCCGTGCGCCCCTGTGCCCCTGCGAGGTGCCGCGGCAGGATGATGCGCGCGAAGCCGAGGGCGGATGACGCGAGCCAGATGGGACCGGCCGCGATGAGGTAGAGCATGGGCCCGAACAGCAGGCCCATCATCCCGTAGAAGGCAAGGCCGCCGAGCGCCGCGCCGAAGGCGCCCGACGTCGCGAGCCCGACGGCCGGAAGCAGCAGCCCGACAAGGCCCGAGGCCGCGAAGCCCGAGGCGGCGGCCGAAAGGGCGAGGCCCGGCACGTCGAGCACCGTGCGGCGCCGGACGATCACCGCGAGCACGAGCGCGCCGACAGCGGCGACGATCGCGGCGAGCCCGACCAGCGAGGGGGCGGCGAGCCCGGTGCGGTCGAGCAGCAGAGCCGCCGCGGCGCCGACCGCGAGCGGCGCGACGTAGACCGCGGCGGCGAACGCAAGCGCTCGGGCCCACGTGACGCCGCGGGTGCGTCTTCCATGCGCGCGCGTCATGTGCTCATCCTGCCGTCACCGGGCGGCTTGCGGCGCGGCGGGCGGTTCACGGCGCGGCAGGCGGGTCATGGTGCGGCAGGCGGGTCATGGTGCGCCTCGGCGCCGCGGTCACAGGTGTCGGATCTCGGCGTCGATGGCGCGCGTCGCCTCCAGCAGCGCCGGGAGGTGGTGCGTGCGCAGCCGCTCGAGCGTGACGCGGGTCGCGGTGGTGGAGATGTTCACGGCGGCCACCACGCGCCCGTCACGCCCGTGCAGCGGCGCCGCCACCGACCGGAGACCCGGTTCCAGGCCCGCGTTCACGATCGCCCACCCCTGCGCCGCGACGCGCTCGAGCTCCTCGGCGAACGGAGGATCGACACCCGGCCGCTCCTCGGGCGGCAGCGCCGCGAGCAGCACACGCCCCATGCTGGTGCGCCGGGCCGGGAAGCGGGTGCCGATGGTGATGCCGACGCTCATGATGCGCCGCGTGGGGACGCGCGCCACGTAGACGATCTCGTCGCCGTCGAGCACGGCTGCCGAGACGCTCTCATCGACCTCGCGCGACAGCCGCTCGAGGTGCGGCTGCGCCACCTCCGGCAGCGACAGGGCCGACAGATAGCTGAAGCCGAGCTCCAGCACGCGGGGCGTGAGCGCGAAGTCGCGCCCGACCGCGCGCACGTAGCCCAGGTGCTGGAGCGTGAGCAGGAAGCGCCGCGCCGCGGCCCGCGTCACCTCGGCGCGGGCCGCGACCTCGCTGAGCGTGAGGCGCGGATGATCGGCGTCGAACGCCCGGATGACCGCCAGCCCGCGCGCGAACGACTGCACGTACTCCCGCTGATCGGGCTCGCGCGATGGGTCGGTCATCCGTTCAGCCTTTCACGTTGCGGACCGGACAGCACTCGGATGCCGTCGGCTCGCCCCCTGTGCGAGCGAAGCCGGCGTCGACCGAAGCGAAGTCCGCGCCTGCCGGCTTCACCCCTGTGCGAGCGAAGCGAACCCGCAGCGCGAAGCGCTGCCGCGATGGAGCGAAGCGACAGCGCCTCACGCTCGGAGGGCCCGCGAAGCGGCGCCCGAACGCGTGCGAGATGCGCGCGCAGCGCGCTACAAGAACGCGCTCAGCGCTCCAGCACGACCGCGAGCCCCTGGCCCACGCCGATGCAGAGCGTGGCGACCGCGACGCCGCCGCCGCGGCGCTTGAGCTCGTGCGCGGCGTGGCCGATGATGCGGCCGCCGGATGCGCCGAGCGGGTGGCCGATCGCGATCGCACCGCCGTGGATGTTGACCTTCTCGGGGTCGATGTCCCACTGGCGGATGCACGCGAGGCTCTGCGACGCGAACGCCTCGTTGAGCTCGACGAAGTCGACGTCGGCCCACGTCTTGCCCGCGCGAGCGAGGGCCTTGTTGGCCGCCTCGACGGGAGCCACGCCGAACACGTCGGGCTCGTTGCCATGCACGCCGCGACCGGCGATGCGGGCGAGCGGCTCGACGTCGATCGCGCCCTCGGCGCCGAGCAGCACCGCCGAGGCGCCGTCGTTGATCGACGACGAGTTGGCGGCGGTCACGGTGCCGTCCTTCGCGAACAGCGCCTTCAGGCCCGCGAGCTTCTCGACGGTGGAGCCGTCGCGGATGCCCTCGTCGCGCGCCAGCTCGTGCCCCTCCACCTGCACGATCTCGGCGTCGTACATGCCGTCGGCCCACGCCTTGGCGGCGAGCTCGTGGCTGCGCACCGAGAACGCGTCCTGGTCGTGGCGCGAGATGTCGTAGATGGCCGCAAGCTTCTCGGCGCTCTCGCCGTTGGAGATCGTCCACTCCGCGGGGAGGGCCTTGTTGGTCATCCGCCAGCCGATGGCCGTGTTCCACAGCGTCTGGTTGCCCACCGCGGGGAAGGGCTTGGGCGACTTCTCGACGATGTACGGAGCACGGCTCATCGACTCCACGCCGCCCGTGAGAACGATGCGGTTGTCGCCCGCCTCGATCGCGCGCGAGCCCTGGATGACCGCCTCGACCGACGAGCCGCAGAGGCGATTGACCGTGACGCCGGGCACCGTCACGGGGAAGCCCGCGAGCAGCGCGCCCATGCGCGCGATATTGCGGTTGTCCTCGCCGGCCTGGTTGGCGTCGCCGAAGACGACGTCCTCGATCAGAGCGGGGTCGAGGCCGGTGCGCTCGACCACCGCCTTCATGACGACGGCGGCGAGGTCGTCGGGCCGCACGCCCGAGAGCGCGCCGGCGGCCTTGCCGAACGGGGTGCGGACGGCGTCGTAGACGAACGTCGAGGTCATGTCAGTTCTCCTTGAGGTTCAGGCCCGTGAGCTCTTCGAGCCCCTCGATGGTGTTGTCGCCGAACAGCTCGCGCACGCGGAAGCCGGCGTCGGTCACGTCGAACACCGCGTGATCCGTGTAGACGCGCGTGACGCATCCCACACCCGTCAGCGGGTACGTGCATGCCGCCACGAGCTTCGACTCGCCCTGCTTGGTGAGCAGGTCGGTCATGACGTAGACCGACTTGGCGCCGATCGCGAGGTCCATGGCGCCGCCCACGGCCGGGATCGCGCCGGGCGCGCCGGTCGACCAGTTGGCGAGGTCGCCGGTCTGCGACACCTGGAAGGCGCCCAGCACGCACACGTCGAGGTGGCCGCCGCGCATCATCGCGAACGAGTCGGCGTGGTGGAAGTAGGCCGCTCCCGGCTGGGCGGTGACGGGCTGCTTGCCGGCGTTGATCAGATCCGGGTCGATGCGGTCGGGCGCGGGGGCCTCTCCCATGCCGAGCAGGCCGTTCTCGGTGTGCAGGATGATCTCCTGGTCGGCCGGAAGGAAGTTGGCGACCAGCGTCGGGGCGCCGATGCCGAGGTTGACGTACGCACCCTCGGGGATGTCGGCGGCGATGCGCTTGGCGAGATCGTTGCGCGTGATGGTCGTGCTCATGCCTGTACCTCCTGAAGCGGGCGGCCCTCGATGTCGACGCCGCCGACGAACGCGCCGTCCTGCAGCCAGCGGCGCGGGCCGACGGCCACGACGCGGTCGACGAAGATACCGGGCGTCACGACCGTCTCGGGGTCGATGGCGCCGAGCTCGACCGTCTCGTCGACCTGGACGATCGTGGTCGCGGCGGCCGTGGCCATGATGGGCCCGAAGTTGCGCGCCGTCTCGCGGTACACCAGGTTGCCCCAGCGGTCGGCCTTGAGGGCGCTGACCAGCGCGAAGTCGGCCTTGATCGGGTACTCGAGCACGTAGCGACGTCCGTCGATCTCGCGCTCCTCCTTGCCCTCGGCCAGCTGCGTGCCGACGCCCGTGGGCGAGAAGAACGCGCCGATGCCGGCGCCGGCGGCGCGGATGCGCTCGGCCAGGTTGCCCTGCGGCACGAGCTCGAGCTCGATCTCGCCCGCGCGGTAGAGGCCGTCGAACACCCACGAGTCGCTCTGGCGGGGGAACGAGCAGATGATCTTGCGCACGCGCTTCGCCGCGAGCAGCGCGGCCAGGCCCGTGTCGCCGTTGCCGGCGTTGTTGTTGACGATGGTCAGGTCGCTCGCCCCGTGGGCGATGAGCGCATCGATCAGCTCGACGGGCTGACCGGCGCGGCCGAAGCCGCCGATCATGATCGTCGAGCCGTCCTCGATCCCGGCCACGGCGTCCTCGACGCTCGCGACGGTCTTGTCGATCATCCGGCCTCCTCGCTGGTTCCATGTGTTCGCTATGCGAACGGATGTTCGGTCTGCGGATACACTACCGCGTCGCGTCGCCCCGACACAACGCAGGATGCCCCCGTCGACACGCGCAGAGGACACCCCGGATGGCCGCAGTCTCCTGCGTGGTGTCGTGGATGCCGCCTGTCAAGGCCGTTCCGTGCGGCCTTGCGCCGAGGTGGAATCGGCGCCATGAGCACCGAACCGATGAGCTTCCGGCCGACCACCGCGATCGTGACCGCATCCGACTCGGGCATGGGCCGGGCCACCGCCGTGGCGCTCGCCCGGGCGGGGCTCAATGTGGGCGTCACGTGGCACAGCGACGAGGAGGGCGCCCGCGAGACGGCGCGGCTCGTCGAGGCCGAGGGCCGACGCGCGGTCGTCTCGCATCTCGACGTGACCGACATCCCCGCCTGCGGCGACGTGATCGACCGGCTCGCCGACGATCTCGGCGGCGTCGACGTCTTCGTGAACAACGCCGGCACGGGCGAGAGCGTTCCGTTCCTCGACGTCGACCTCGAGGGCTGGCGCCGCGTCGTCAGCACCGACCTCGAGGGCGCCTTCGTGGTCATGCAGCGTGCCGCCCAGCGCATGGTCGCGGCCGGGAGAGGGGGCCGGATCGTCGGCGTCACGAGCGTGCACGAGCACCAGCCGAAAGTCGGATCCGCCGCCTATGACGCCGCCAAGCACGGCCTGGGCGGCCTGCTCAAGACCATGGCGATCGAGCTGGCCGAGCACGGCATCACGGTCAACGCGGTGGCGCCGGGCCTGATCGCGACGCCCATGACGGGCATCGACCCGAGCGAGGCCGAGCAGACCGCGCGCCCCGGCATCCCGCTGCGCCGTCCCGGCGTGCCCGAGGAGGTCGCCGCCGTCATCGCGTTCCTGTGCTCGCCCGCCGCGTCCTACGTCACGGGTGCCAGCTGGCCCGTGGACGGCGGCATGCTGCAGATGGGCCCCATGGCGGGCGCGAGCCTCGAGAGCGACGACTGGCGCCGCGTCTGATCGGCTCGCGGATTCCGCATCACGCCGCGCCGCACGGCGGACGCCGATGCTCAGTCACCGTCGAAGACCATCACCTGCCGCACCGCGCGCCCGTCCGCGAGATCGTCCATCGCCTCGTTGATCTCGTGCAGCCGGATGCGACGGGTGATGAGCCGCTCCACGGGGAGGCGCCCCGCGCGCCACCAGTCGGCGAACCGCGGGATGTCGCGAGCCGGCACCGCCGAGCCGAGGTAGCTGCCGATGATCGTGCGGGCCTCGCCCGTGATGGTCAGGGGCGAGATGGCGGCGCGGGCGTCGGGCGCGGGCAGCCCCACGGTCACGGTGCGGCCTCCGGGCTTCGTGGCCTGGAAGGCGGTCTCGAAGGCGCCGCCATGTCCCGCGCACTCGAGCGCGTGATCCGTCCGGATGCCCTGCTGAGCGACCTCGGCCGGCGTGTAGGCCGCCTGCGCGCCCAGCTCCCGCGCGAGCGCCAGCTTCTCGGGGCGGCCGTCCACGGCGACCACGTGCGCCCGCCCGTCCGCCACGGCGGAGATGAGGGCCGACATCCCGACACCGCCCAGCCCCACGATCATGACCGTGTCACCCGGCCCGGGCTGCACGGCGTTGAGCAGCGCCCCACCGCCCGTGAGCACGGCGCAGCCCAGCACCGCCGCGACCTCGGCCGGCACATCGGACCCGATCGGGACGACCGACGCCCGGTCGACGACCGCGTGGGTCGCGAAGCCCGAGACACCCAGGTGATGGAACAGCTGCTCACCGCCGCGCGACAGGCGGCGACCGCCGTGCAGCAGGGTGCCGGCGGTGTTCGACTTCGTGCCCTCGGCGCAGGGCAGCCGCCCGCCCGTGGCGCATCCTTCGCAGCTCTCGCAGCGCGGCAGGAACGCCATGACCACGCGCTGGTCCGGCTTGAGATCGTGCACGTCGGCCCCTGTCGCCACGACGATGCCGGCGGCCTCGTGGCCGAGCACCATGGGCGTCGGACGCTCCCGGTTGCCATCGACGACCGAGAGATCGGAGTGGCACACGCCCGCGGCCTCGATGCGCACCAGCACCTCGGTCGGCCCGGGTGCGTCGAGTTCGAGCTCCGCGACGCTGATCGGCTTCGACTGCGCATACGGGCGCTCGCGACCGATCGCCTCGAGCACCGCTCCCGTGATCCGCATGGGTCGCCTCCTCCGCGTCGGTCTCCGACGCTATTCACTCATGCGGGCAGCATCGACGTGCGACGCGCCATTGGATGTGGCTGAATATGGACATGGCGCACACACCCGAGCCCGCGTCGACGGTCGACGAGCCGACGCCCGAGTCCGCCCCGACCCCCGACGCGCAGCGCTCACGCGAGGAGCTGCTGCGCGTGCTGCTCGACACCGCGACCGACATCACGGCGCTGCGCGACGTCGAGGCCGTGCTGCAGGCCATCGTGCGGCGCACGCGCGCGATCGTCGCGACCGACATGGCCTATCTCGCGCTGACCGACGTCGAGGCCGGCGTCACGGCCATCCGGCACAGCGAGGGCGTGGCGACCCACGCGTACCGCACGCTGCAGCAGCCGCTCGGGACCGGAGTGCTCGGCGAGGTGGCGCGCGGGCTGGCGCCGTTCCACTCCTCCGACTACCTGCGCGACGAGGCGCTCGTGCACGTGCCCGAGATCGACGAGATCGTGCGGGCCGAGGGGGTGCGGTCGATCATGGGCGTGCCGCTGACGGTGGCGGGGCGCGTGATGGGCGCACTGGTCGTCGCAGAGCGTCACCCTCGCTCGTTCACGCCCCAGGAGATCGCGCTGGTCGACTCGCTCGGCAAGATCGCGGCCGTGGCGCTCGACAACTCGATGCGCTTCGAGGCGGCGGGGCGCCTGGCCGAGGACCTCGTGCGGCAGCAGCAGCGCAGCGCGGCCGAGCTCGCGCTCATCACGCAGGTCCTCGAGCTCGACGACCGCCTCATGGACGCGGTCATGGTGACGCCCGACGTCGGGCGCATCCTGGCCATCGGGCAGAGCGTGCTGGCCTGCGACCTGTGGCTGCGCGATCCGGACGGCGCGGTGCTCACGGCGACCACGTCCCACGGCCCTCCGGCCGAGCCGGGTTCGACCGTCGCGGTCACGGCGGCCGGCGAGCGCCTGGGGCTGCTCGCCTCCGCGCGCACGCTGGACGCTCCCGCGCTCGCGCTGCTCGAGCGGGTGGCCGTGCACGTCTCGCTGGCGCTGCTGTTCGCGCGCGCCGAGGAGGACGCCGACCTGCGCCTGCAGTCGCAGGTTCTCGACGACCTGCTGGAGCGCACCGATGTGCCGCGCGAGCGCCTCGAGCGCCGCCTGCAGCGCTGGGGCCTGCAGCCGGGAGAGCCGCTGTGGTCGGTCGTGATCGAGGCCCCGGAGGCCGATCGCCGCCGCCGGCTGCAGGCGGTGCGCTCGCTCGGCACGCGGTCGGTCATGATGGCGACGCATCACGATCACGTGTGCCTCGTGACGGCCGATCCCACCTGGGAGCAGTCGCTGCGCACGCTGTTCGCGGCACGCGGATGGCGGCTGCGCGCCGGCATCGGCGGCCCGACCGCCGACGTGCGCCAGCTCGGCGACGCGCACCGGCGGGCGCAGCTGGCCCTCGGTTCCCTCACGACCCTCGGTCGCGACGGCGTGCTCGACGGCGCCGAGCTGGGCCTGCTGGGCGCGCTGCTCGATCTCGCCGGCCGTGGTGAGCTGCCGCAGAGCCTGACGGCGGCGATCGATCCGCTGCGCGACTACGACCGCACGCGGGACGCCGACCTCACGCGCACCGCGTACGTGTATCTCGAGAGCGACGGCAATGTCGCGCGCGTCGCCGACATCCTGCATCTGCACCGCAACACCGTGCGCCAGAGGCTCGAGCGCATCGGCGCGCTGCTGGGCCCGGGATGGGATGCCTCGCCCCGCCGGCTCGAGACCCACCTCGCCCTGCGCGTGCTCGAGGCCGAGCGCGGCTGAGCCCGCCGGAGCGGCGCCGCAGCGGGCGCGACGTGTCAAGCCGCCGCGGACGGCCGGCGGGCTTTCCTAGACTCGTCGCACGGCGCGCGCCCGAGCGCCCGGATGGAGGACGCCCGCGCGTTGAGGATGGATGCGGCCACGCTCCGCACGCTGACCGGCCTGCTGCACCTGGCAGGGGCCGCGGTGTGCGCGGTCGCGCTGACCCATCGCCTGTTCTGGGGCCTCAGCTCGCAGACCATCGCCGGCCAGAACTTCTTCGCCTACCTCACGATCCAGTCGAACGTGGCGTTCGCGATCGTCTGGACCGTCGCGGGTGTCGCCGCGCTGCGCGACCGGCTCGACCATCCGCGCATCACCGCCGCGCAGGCAGTCGTGCTGAGCTGGACGGCAACCGCGGGCATCGTGTTCGCGTTTCTGGTGTGGCAGGCGGGCGAGCGGGCCATCCGCATCGACGTGCCGTGGTCGGACCAGGTGCTGCACTTCTGGCTGCCGGCCCTCGCGGTGCTCGACTGGCTGTTCACCCCCGGCCGCGGCCGCGCGCCGCGACGGGTCGTGCCCATCGTGCTCGCCTATCCGCTGCTGTGGGGCGGGTTCACGATGTGGCGCGGCTCGCTGATCGGCTGGTACCCGTACTACTTCCTCGACCTGCGGCAGGTGAGCGGGCCGCCCGAGTTCCTCATGACGAGCGGCGCGGCGCTGAGCATCTTCGCGGCTGTGTCGGCCTCGCTGGTATGGGCCCGGCGGCGGCACGTCGGCGCACCGCCCGAGCATGCCGGCCGGCTCAGCCTGGGTCGGGCGACCGGCCGGCTCAGGCGTCGTCGGCGGGGATGAAGTACTGCAGCGACGCGAGCGCGCGCTCCTGCGCCGCCGCGTCGTCGAGCGCGGCGAACTCCTCGGCGGCCGCGCCGCCCACGCGGCCGACGAGGATGGGCTCGCCCGTCGCGGGCTCGAGGTTGATCCAGGTCCGGATGAGCGCCTCGCCGCCGACCACGTGCCAGATCGCCGCGTCGCTGCGCCAGAACGGCCGCTCGAACCGCAGCCACACGCTCTCGGCCAGACCCATGCCGAGAGCGGCGATCGCGCCGCGGTGGCTGAACGGCAGGGGCGGCTCGAACTCGATGCCCTCCTGCTGCAGCACTCCCAGCGGCACGGTGAGCACCACCCGGTCGACCGAGAGCGCCTCGCCCGTGCCGAGGCGCAGGCTCACGCCCGTGTCGTCGTACGCGACGCCCACGACCGCGGTGGAGCGCGTCACCTGCAGGCCATCCAGCAGCTCCTCGGCGAGCGGGGTCAGGTCGCCGAGGATGGCCTCCGCCGTCTGCGGCGGCAGTTGCGGCGGGTACCAGCTCGACAGCTCGCCCGCGTCGGCACCGGCCATCGCGGCCACCGCCGAGAGCAGGGCGGCGAGCGCGGGATCATCCGGGTCGGCCCCCGCTTCGGCGAGCGCGTCGGCCAGCGACACGTCGGCCGGCGCGGTCGCGGCCTGTTCCACGGCGGCGCGCACGCGGTCGCCGGCCGGCACATCGACCGCGCCGTCAGGTGACACCGCGACCTGCTCGCGCAGCGCGACGGGCTCGAGGCCGAGGCCGTCGAGGCGGTCGGCGAGGCCCGTCTCGGAGCCGTCGGAGGTCAGCAGCCAGCCGCCCAGCTGTGGTCGCACGCGGCCCGGGTCATCCGGGCTCCATGCGTCATCCGCGACCGACTGCACGCGGCCGCCGAGGCGCTCGCGCGCCTCGAGCACCGTCACGTCCAGGCCCGCGTCGGCGAGGCGCCGGGCGGCCGTCGCGCCCGCGATGCCGGCGCCCACCACCGCGATCCGCTCGCCCGGGCCGGCCGCCGCGATCACGTCGTGGGCCGCGCGTCGGCCACTGCGCAGCGCGCCCCCCAGCGTGCCGGGGTCATCCGGATCGGTCGCCTCGCCCGCGAAGAACACGCGCCCCTCGACGTCGCGCGCGAGGGTCTCGCGGTCGTCGGGCGATGCCCCGGGCGGCGTGAAGCTCAGCGCCCCGCGCGAGAACGGGTCGGCGCCCCATGTGCTGCGCACGAAGGCGGTGGGGGTCGCGGCCGGCGCGCCGCTCGGGGTGGGTGCCGGCGTCGTCGGCGTCGGGGCCCCCGACGACGGCCCCGGCGGCGGCGTCTCGCCCGTGCAGGACGCGAGCAGCACGGCGACGGCGCCCGCTCCGGCGCCGACGAGGAAGGTGCGTCGCGAGATCCCCATCGTCCCGCCACCCTATCCCGGCCGGATCCGCCCCGCCCGCGCCGCTCGGCGCGACTGCGCACACCGCCAGCCGGCCAGCCGGCCAGCCGGCCAGCCGGCCAGCCGCACGAGTCCACACCAATGTGCGTGTGCACTCGCGGGGCCTAGCCGAGTCCACACCAATGTGCGTGTGCACTCGCGGGGCCTAGCCGAGTCCACACCAATGTGCGTGTGCACTCGCGCGCGGCCGAGACCACACGCACATTGGTGTGCACTCGGTCGCGACGGGGGTGCGTCAGGGGGTGCGACGCCCGAGCCGCAGGAAGCGGTCGTGGTGGCGCGAGCGGCGGGAAGACGCGTGCTCGGCCGGGCCGGTCGGACCCGCCACGCGCAGGATGGCCCGTGCCAGCACGGCGTCGGGCGTCGAGCGGCGGGCGCTGTCGTCGGCGCGCATCTCGACGAGCGCGGCGACCTCGCTCTCGGCACGCGCGGCGATCGGGAACCACGGCAGCGCCTCGCGCCACGCCTTGAAGGCCACCAGCAGCACCTCGTGCCGCTGCTCGACGTGCGCGCGCTCGTGCGCGATCACCGCGTCGAGCTCATCCGCATCGAGGTCGTCGAGCAGGCCCTGCGACAGCACGGTGACCGAGCCGATGCCGCGCGGCAGGCAGTATGCGACGGGGGCGGCGTCATCCAGCACCCGTGTGCGCGCCTGGGTGGGGTGCGGCGACGAGAGAAGCAGCAGCAGCTCGAGATGGCGGCGGCGCTGACGCTCGAACTGCACGACCGTGATCGCGAGGTGCACCAGCAGGTACGCCGCGAGCGCCGCCGCGGGAAGGGCCGCCAGCACGGGGTGGCCGGGCAGCACCGCGAGCCCCACGAGCCACAGGGCGCCGATCATCGAGAGCCCACCGGCCACGGCGATCAGCTGCCACAGCAGCAGGGCTCGCGCGGGAGCGAAGGCCGGCCAGGCGGCACGCGACAGCAGGATGGGCACGGGCCACGCGAGCAGCACGGCGATCCCGATCAGGGCGGCCGCGGCGGCCAGCTCCTGCAGGGTCATGCGGTCTCCGGCCGGGTCAGACGGCGCCGGCGAGCAGGCGGCGCAGCACCTCGGCGTCCTCGGCCGTGACGCCGCCCACGAAGCGCGCCAGCACGGCCCCACGGTCGCCGGCGTCGCCGAGCACCTCGTGCATCAGCTCGGCCACGTGGTCGACGCGGCTCGCGGTCGCGCGGTAGCGATGCGGACGGGCCGAGCGGTCGGACGCCACGAACCCCTTCTTCTCGAGGCGCGACAGCACGGTCAGCAGCGTGGTGGCTGCGAGCTGACGACCCTGCTCGCGCTCGAGGTGCTCCTGCACGTCGTAGGCGGTCAGCGCGACGTCGCCGGCGTCCCACAGCACGTCCATCACGGAGCGCTCCAGTTCACCCAGACTGCCCATGTCGCACCTCCTCTGTTCACTGTGACAGGCCATTCTACTCCGACTTCGCTTGTCCGTAGAACATCTTCGATGCGTTGTAGAACTACTTCTACACGGCGTAGACTCCCTGCGGAACTACCCCGCCTCATCCGCTCGTCCCAAGGAGCCCCGCGTGGATCCGCTCGACATCGCCCGCTGGCAGTTCGGCATCACGACCGTCTACCACTTCCTCATGGTCCCGCTCACCCTGGGGCTCGGCGCGATGGTCGCCATCCTGCAGACGGCGTGGGTGCGCACGGGCGACGAGCGCTGGCTCCGCATGACCAAGTTCTGGGGCAAGCTCTACCTGATCAACTTCATCCTGGGCGTGGCCACGGGCCTCGTGCAGGAGTTCCAGTTCGGCATGGCGTGGAGCGAGTACTCCCGCTTCGTGGGCGACGTGTTCGGCGCCCCGCTCGCGCTCGAGGGCCTGCTGGCGTTCTTCGCCGAGTCGACCTTCCTCGGCGTCTGGATCTTCGGATGGGGCCGCCTGCGCAAGGGCGTGCACCTCGCCGCCCTGTGGCTGGCCGTGATCGGATCGTGGGTCTCGGCGTACTTCATCATCGTCGCGAACTCGTGGATGCAGCACCCCGTGGGCGTCGAGCTGGGCGAGGACGGCCGCCCGGTGATGACCGACCTGTGGGCGGTGCTCACGAACAACACCGCGATCGCGGCCTACTCGCACACGCTCGCCGGTGCCGTGATGGTGGGCGGCATGTTCCTGCTCGGCATCAGCTGGTACCACCTGTGGCGCCGCCGTCACGACGGCATCGACACCGTGGACGCCGACGGCCGCGTCGTGGTCGGCTCGCACCCCGAGGTGCGCGGGCGCGACGAGAAGGATCACGGCGTGTGGATCCGGTCGCTGCGCATCGGCGCGGTGGTGGCGCTCGTGGGCTTCGCCGCCGTCGCGATCAGCGGCGACCTGCAGGCCAAGCTGATGTATCAGCAGCAGCCCATGAAGATGGCGGCGGCGGAGGCCGCCTGCCACGACGACGAGCTTCCCGGATCGTCGTTCTCCGTCCTGTCGATCGGCGACCCCGGCGCCGGATGCGAGTCGGTCACCCCGGTGATCGAGATCCCGTACGTGCTGAGCTGGCTGGGCGCCGGCGACTTCACGACCGAGATGCCGACCGTGACCGACCTCGAGACGCAGTACGTCGACGCGTACGGCGAGACCATCCCGGAGGACGAGCTCTACGGCCAGCGCGCGGGTTCCGAGATCGCGTACGTGCCGGTGATGTGGATCACCTACTGGGGCTTCCGCCTCATGATCGGGCTGGGCGCCATCCCGGCGTTCGCCGCAGCCGTCGCTCTGTGGCTGACCCGCAAGGGCACCGTGCCGGCCTCGCCGTGGATCATGCGCCTCGCGCTGCTCGGCATCACCGCGCCGTTCGCCGCCAACATCGCGGGCTGGATCTTCACCGAGATGGGTCGCCAGCCGTTCGTGGTGGCTCCCAACCCCGACCCCAGCGGCGTCGACGGCGTCTTCATGTTCACCGCGGCGGCGGTCTCGCCCGGCACCACCGTGGGCGAACTGCTGTTCTCGGTGATCTCGCTCACCGCGATCTACGCCGTGCTGCTGGTGATCGAGGTGATGCTGCTCGTGAAATACGTGCGCGGCGGCACGATCAGCGCGATGCCCGAGATGGAGCACGGGATCGAGCGCACCGAACGCGGGCCGGATGACGACCCCGACGACCAGCACCACGGCCACCAGAACCGCGACGACGACCCGCGCGACGACGTGCTCGCGTTCGCCTACTGAGACACGAACGAGGAGAACACATGAATGTGCCGATGGACGGCTCCGCCGGAGGGCTTCCCGTCGTCTGGTTCATCGCCATCGCGGTGCTCTGGATCGGCTTCCTACTGCTTGAGGGCTTCGACCTCGGGGTGGGGATGCACATGATCTTCAGCACCAAGAACGAGACCGACCGCCGTGTGATGCTCAACACGATCGGCCCCGTGTGGGACGGCAACGAGGTGTGGCTCATCACCGCCGGGGCCGCCCTGTTCGCGGCGTTCCCCCTCTGGTACGCGTCGTTGTTCTCGGCCCTCTACGTGCCGCTCACGATCACGCTGCTCGGGCTGATCCTGCGCGCGGTCAGCATCGAGTACCGCGGCAAGAACCCCGATCCGCGGTGGGCGACCTTCTGGACGTGGACGCTCGGCCTGGGGTCGCTGGTCGTCGCGTTCTGCATCGGCGCCGCCCTCGCGATCACCTCGACCGGCCTGCCGCTGAACGCCAACGGCGACCGCGTGGGGCACCCGTTCGTCTGGCTCACCGCCCCGGCCGTGATCGGCGGTCTGGCCGGCGTGGGCTTCGCCCTCGCGCACGGCGCCACGTTCCTCGCGCTCAAGAGCGACGGGCCGGTGCGCGTGCGCGCGGCCCGGTTCGCCGCGACGTGGGGGCCGCTCTGCCTCGTGCCGGCCGCCGTGTGGGCGCTGTGGGTGCAGTTCCAGCACGGCGGCGGCATCCTGTCGTGGACGCTCGTCGGGCTCGCCGTCGCGGGCGCCGCGTTCGGATGGCGCAGCGCCCGCGCGCGGCGCGAGGGCCGCGCCTTCACCGGCTACGCCGCGTTCATCCTGTTCGGCGCCGCATCGATCTTCGCCGGCATGTTCCCGGACGTGCTGCCGTCGACGCTCGACCCGGCGCACAGCCTCACGGTGTTCAACGCGTCGAGCAGCGACTACACGCTCGGCATGATGACGATCTTCGCGGGCATCGGGCTGCCGATCGTGATCGGCTACCAGGCCTGGTCGTACTGGATCTTCCGCAAGCGCGTCACGCCCGGCGCCATCCCGAACGCGCACGGCTTCGTGCCGGCCATCCTGCGCGCCAGGTGAACCCTCACGCCGCTTCGGGCATCGCGACGCGCGAAGCCCGCCCCGCCGGGAAGGTCGCACCCGACCGCAGCTCGGATCCGTGGGAGATCGAGGCCGCGCGGCCGAAGCGCCTGGCTACGCGGCCCGAGCTCGGGCCCGTGCGCCCCGTCGCCCTGCTGCTGCTCGGTGTGCTGGCCGCGCTGCGGGCGCTGGGCCTCGTGGTGGTGGCCGGGGCGATCGCCTCGGGAATCGCGGGGCTGCAGCAGGGGGCAGTGGACGAGCGCGGCGTCCTGCTGCTGGGCGTCGGCGGCGCCGCGCTGCGGGCCGCGTCCGGCTGGGCGACCGACGTCATCGCGCGGCGCGTCGCCATCTCGGTGAAGACCACCCTGCGCGCCCGGCTGTGGCAGCGCATCGCCGACGGCGACGCGGGGGTCCCGGGCGAGGGCGAGGTCGCGATGCTCGCGACCGACGGGCTCGAGCAGCTCGACGACTACTACGTGCGCAGCCTGCCGGCCATGATCGCCGCCGTGGTGGTGCCCGCCATCGTGGGGCTGCGCATCCTGGGCGCCGACTGGATCAGCGCGCTCATCGTCGTGGTGACCGTGCCGCTCATCCCGTTCTTCATGGCGCTGATCGGGCGCCACACGCAGGCGCGCACCGACGAGGCGCTCGGCGCGCTGTCGCGCCTGGCCGACCACCTCACCGAGCTCGCGCGCGGGCTCCCGGTGCTGGTCGGGCTCGGGCGCGTGGAGGAGCAGTCGACCGCGCTCGACGGCATCCAGCGCGCGTATCGCCGGCGTACCCAGGAGACCCTCCGGCAGGCTTTCCTGTCGGCGCTCGCGCTCGAGCTGATCGCGACGATCTCGGTCGCAGTCGTGGCGGTCTTCCTGGGCCTGCGCCTGATGCAGGGCGGCATCGGCCTGCATCAGGCGCTGCTCGTGCTGATCCTCGCGCCCGAGTGCTTCGCGGCGCTGCGCGACGTGGGAACGGCGTTCCACGCCTCGCAGAACGGCCTCTCGGCACTGCAGCGGGTGCGCGCGATCACCGCGCGTGCACCCGAGGCGAGGATCGTGCGCCGCCGCTCCCCCTCTCGCGCCGATCCCGGCATCTCGCTGAAGGACGTCACGGTGCGCTACGCCGGGCGCGAGAAGCCCACGCTCGACAGGACGGACGCCCGCCTCGACGGCATCGTCGCGATCACCGGCCCGAGCGGATGCGGCAAGTCGACGCTGCTGGCAGCGCTCGTGGGCGCTCTTCCCGCGGATGCCGAGGTGACGGGCCGCATCGACGGCGCGGATCCGGATGCGGTCGCCTACGCGCCGCAGGCCCCGCGGGCCTTCACCGCGACCCCGAGCGACGAGCTCGCGCTCTACGGCGCGGGCGATCCGATCGCCGCGCTCGCGGAGCTCGGGCTCGCGCACGTCGCTGCCGCACGCATCGCCGAGCTGAGCCCCGGCGAGCTGCGCCGCCTGGCCGTGGCGCGCGCGCTCGCCCGTGTGGACCGCGGCGCCACGCTGCTCGTGCTCGACGAGCCGACCGCGCACCTCGACCGCGCGTCGGCCGACCGCGTGCGCGCCGCCATCCTGCGCCGGGCCCATCGCGCGACGATCGTGCTCGCGGCCCACGAGCCCGAGACGCTGGCGCTGGCCGGATCGCGGATCGCGGTCGGCGGCCCCAGCCGGACCGCGAGCGAAGCGAGCGCGGCGCGGATGCAGGCCACCAGGCACGAAGCGCCGGCGCGAGAGACCGCAGCGACAGCGGCGTCCCTCGCACCGGCGCCGCTCACGGCCCCGCACGCACCCCCGAGACGATCCCTCGTGCCCTGGCTGGTGGGTGTCCTGCTGGCGTTCGCGGCAGTCGGGCTGGGCCTCGCCCTCAGCGCGGTGTCGGGATGGCTGATCGTGCGCGCGAGCGTCGAGCAGCACATCATGTACCTGCTCGTCGCGATCGTCGGCGTGCGGTTCTTCGGCATCGGCCGCTCGGTCGCCCGCTACGCGGAGCGGCTGTTCACGCACGAGGCGGCATTCCGCATGGTCGACGCCCTGCGGCTGCGGCTGTGGCGGGCGATCGCCGCGCGCGGCGCCGGTTCGCGGCGGCTGCTCGAGGGCGGGTCACCGGTCGACTACCTCGTGATCCTCGCCGACGAGCTGCGCGACCTGCTGCCGCGGATCATCCCGCCGCTGGCCGTGGGCATCCTGTCGCTCGCCGGCATCGCCGTGACCACCGCGCTCGTGCTGCCCGAGCTCGCCGTCACGGTCACGGCGGCGCTCACGGCCGCCGCGCTGGGCGGCGCCGCACTCGCCCTCGCGAGCGGGCGGGGCGCGCAGCGCGCGCGCATCCGGGAGCGGTCGGCGCTCGTGCGGGCGACGGCGGCGCTCGCCGCGGCGGCCGATGACCTGCGCGGCAACGGCTGCTCGGCAGCGGCTCTCGCGGCCGTCGGCGACGCCGCGCAGCGGCTCTCGCGCGCCGAGCGGCGCGCATCCTGGGCGGCCGGGCTCGGGGGCGCCGTGGTGGTGTTCGCGGCGACCGCGCTCGCTGCCGGCGTCGCGCCGCTGGCACCGGGCGCGCGCGCCGAGCTCGCGTGCGTGGTGGCCCTGCTGGTGCTGGCCGCGCTCGAGCCGCTGCTCGAGCTGGTGGCCGCCGCGCAGCGCGTGCCCGCGCTGGTCGAGGTGCGCTCCCGGATGGCCCCCGTGCTCGCCGAGGGGCCCAGGACGACCTGGGGCACGGCCCGCCCCGGGGCGCGCATCGCGGAGATCGCGCTCGACGGGGTCGCGGCCCGCTACCCCCGCACCGACTCCGCCGGCACCGACTCCCCCGTCTTCCGCGACGCGCAGGGCGCGGTCCGCGCCGGCCAGTGGCTCGTCGTCTGCGGGCCGAGCGGCTCCGGCAAGTCCACGCTGCTTTCGGTCGTGATGGGCGCGCTGCCCGCGTCATCCGGCTCCGTGCGCGTCGACGGCACGCCCCTGACGGCTCTCGACGCGGCCGCCTGGCGCCGCCGCGTCGCGTGGTGCCCGCAGGATGCGTACGTGTTCGACTCGACCCTGCGCGGCAACCTGCTGCTCGCCCGGCCGCGAGCGGATGCGCCCTCCGACGCCGAGATGGCCGCGGTGCTCGAGCGCGCCGGGCTCGGCGCCCTGCTGCGGGCGCTGCCGCGAGGCCTCGACACGCGCGTGGGCGCCGGCGGCTCGGCGCTGTCGGGCGGCGAGCGCCAGCGCCTGGCCGTCGCCCGCGCGCTGCTGACCGACGCGGATGTCGTCCTGCTCGACGAGCCGACGGCTCACCTCGACGCCCCGACTGCGGCTGCCATGATGGCCGATCTGCGTCGGGCGACGAACGACCGCGTGGTGCTGCTGGTATCCCACCGTGCCGACGACCGTCGCCCCGGCGACCCTGTCATCGACCTGACGGCCTGACCCCCTGACGGCCTGACCCCCTGACCCCTGACCCCCTGACCCGGCGCGCCCGCCAAGGCGATCGAGGACTTCAGAGGACCGCGCAACCGCGCATCCCGGTATTCGGGACGGCAGAACTGCCCATCCACGGGGGAGGCACAGCCCATACGCTCCGAGCAATCCCGGCTTCCGGGAACGTGCCATCCGGCTTTCATCGCAGAAAGGCAGCACATGTCCAGCTCCCTCCTTCCCCGCCGTGCGGCCGTCGGCCTCGTCTCGGTCGTCGCCCTCGGCGCCCCGCTCGCGATCGGCGGTCCCGCGGTCGCCGCCGGCAGCTTCCCCTCCACCGAGGGCGAGACCAACACCTCGGCGATCCTCACGTACGACGACGTGATCGCCGACCTCGAGCGGATGGAACGCACGTCGCGCTTCGGCGTCGAGGTGCAGACGCTCGCCGAGGTGGGCACGCAGGTGACCACGTCCGAGCAGGGGCGCGACCTCTACGTCGCCACCGTCGGCGACGGACCGCAGAACGTCTGGCTGCAGGGCGGCATCCACGGCAACGAGCCGTACGGCGCCGACTCGCTGCTGGCCGTGCTGAAGGAGCTCGGCACGAACGGCTCGGCCGACTGGCGCCTGCTGCGCGACACCTACACGTTCCACGTGATCCCCACGTACAACCCCGACGGCGCCGAGCTGAACATCCGACACACCGTGCTCGAGGACGGAACGCGCATCGACCTCAACCGCGACTGGCAGGTCGGCGAGTTCGTGGCCGCCGAGTCGCGCGCGTTCTACGAGTACTGGACCATGGTCGATCCGGTGTTCGCCATCGACATCCACCACCAGGGCCTCAAGACCGAGTACGGCACCGGCGACCCGGTCACCATGTCGCTCGGCGTCTCGCTCGCTCCGGGCGGCCCCACCCTGCCCGGCATCGAGGGCGGTGCGTACGACGTGCTGACCCGGCAGATGCACGTGCACGTCTACGACGAGCTCGAGAAGTACGGCTATGCCAACGTCGACCGCTACCAGGTGGGCGGCAGCGTCGAGATCGACATCCACGGCGGCGTCGTGTCGGCCATGATGCTCGGCCTCGACTACGACGGCCTCAACCCCGAGGGCCACACGAACCCGGCGATCTTCTTCGAGACCAGCGGCAACACCAGCCCGGGCAGCCTGGGCCAGAAGGCCCGCGGCAAGTCGATCCAGCAGAACGTGCGCGCGATCGAGGCCGTGCTGGTCGGCATGGCGACCGGCGAGGTGCAGCAGGAGGACCCGGAGCGCTGGGACGACATCCCCCACGCCCCCACCACCGGCTACCAGACCGACGACGGCGTCATCCCCGTCGGCTACTGACCGATGCACGCGAGGCCCGGCTCCCATGGGGCCGGGCCTCGCAGCGTCCGCCTCGCAGCGTCCGCCTCGCGGCGTCCGCCTCGCAGCGTCCGCCTCGACGACACGTGTGCTCAACGAGAACACGCGGGATGAGCGCTCGAACGACGTGTCCTCGTTGAGGACACGTGTCGTCGGGCAGGGGGATGACCCCCGGCTTCAGTCCCCGAAGACCTCGTTCGCGATGCGGAAGGCCGTGTTCGCGGCCGGGACGCCCGAGTAGATCGCCGACTGCAGGATGACCTCGCGGATCTCGTCGATCGTGAGGCCATTGCGGATGGCCGCGCGGAAGTGCATCGCGAGCTCCTCGTGGTGCCCGTGCGCGATGAGCGACGACAGCACGGCCACCGAGCGCGACCGCCGGTCGAGACCCGGGCGCGACCAGATGTCACCCCATGCGACGCGCGTGATGAAGTCCTGGAAATCGGCGCTCAGCTCGGTCTGGTTGGCCGTCGCGCGGTCGACGTGCTCGGCCGACAGCACCTCGCGGCGCACCGCCATGCCCTGGTCGTAGCGCTGCTCGTCGCTCAGGCCCTCGCCCATGGGACGTGTCATCGTGCTCCTCCGAAGAACTCGTTCAGCGTCGCGGCGACCTCGTCCGGGCGCTCGGCCGGGGCGAGGTGCGACGCGTCGTCGATGCGGATCATCCTGCCGTCGCGCACGCCGTCGGCGATCGTGCGCGCGTGCTCCTCGGGCGAGACCGCGTCGTGCTCGCCGTAGATCGCGAGCACGGGCGTGGCGATCTCGCCGAGGCGCGGCACCACGTCGTACTGCGAGAGGGCCTCGCAGCACAGCGCGTAGCTGGCGTCGTCGGCGTCGCGCAGCGCGTGCAGCAGGCGACCGGTCAGCACCGGACGGCGCTCGATCGAGCCCGGGGCGAACCAGCGCTGGGCCGATCCGACCACGAGCGATCCCGTTCCCTGTGTGCGCACCTGCGCGGCCCGCTCGGTCCACATGGCCGGGTCGCCGAACTTCGGCGACGCGCACACGATCGCGGCGGCGGTGACCACATCCGGATGCCGCAGCAGCAGCTCGAGCCCTGTCGCGCCGCCCAGCGAGACGCCCGCGTACAGCGCGGGAGCGCCGAGCTCGCGAATGCCCGCGGCCACCGCGTCGGCGAGCTCGCCGACCGTGAAGGGAGCGGTGGCGGGCCGGGAGACGCCGTGGCCGGGCAGGTCCCAGCACGTCACGCGGAAGCGCGTGGCCAGCTGCGGCACGACGTCCTCCCACAGGATCGTCGAGGTGCCCAGCGACGGGCCGAGCACGAGCAGGGGCGCGCCTGCGGGCCCGACGGGGGCCATGAACGTGAGGGCGGGCTGCGTCATCGGTGTTCCTTTCCCGCGCTCGGATCGGCGCCGAACGGGTCGTCGAACGGGTCGAAGCCGCGGCGCGGACGGGGCCGCGGCTCGGGAAGGTGCGAGCCGTCGTCGAACGGATCGTAGGGCCCCGGCGCCTCCACCGCGCGCGGCGCGGACGGGTCGGCCACCTCGATGTGCGGCGCATCGCCCAGATCGCCGTCGACGAGGCGGCCGGCCAGCCCCGTGTAGGCCGCGGGGTCGAGCAGGTCGTCGAGTCCGTGGGGAACCGCGGTGTTGGCCTCATCGAGGGCGCTGTGCACGAGCAGCGCGAGGTCGCCGCCGAGGCCGGCCGCGCGCACGATCTCGGTCACCTTGTCGGAGCCCAGGATGGGCCCGAGCACGATCGACAGGCGCTCCGAGACGATCAGGCCGCGCGTCGCCCCGAGATTGCGCGCCACCGCATCCGCGTCGGCACGCAGCCCCTCGGCGAGGTCGGCCGCGTGCGCCGCGGCGCCGAGCGAGAGGCGCAGCAGCTCGCGCAGCGTGGGCCACTCCACGTGCCAGGCGCCGTCGGGGCGCTCGTCGACCGCCAGCGCGGCGGCGGTGTGCAGCGCCGCACCGAGGTGCGGGCCGCGCATCGCGGCGGACCGGATGAGCACCGAGCGCGCCGGGTTCTGCTTCTGCGGCATGGCCGACGAACCGCCTCCCGTGCCCTCGGCGAGCTCGCCGATCTCGGTGCGCGACAGGGTGGCGACGTCGGCGGCGAGCACGCCCAGCGCGTCGAGCGCCTGCACGAGCGCGTCGCCCAGCTCGGTCACGGGCCACCGCGCGGTGTGCCAGGGCGCGTCGGGGGCGGCCAGGCCCGTCGCCTCGGCGAGCGCGGCCGGCAGCTGCGCGGCGCGATCCGGTCCCAGGATCTCGACGAACGAGGCCAGCGTGCCGCCGGCGCCGCCGAGCTGCGCGGGCAGGGCATCGCGCGCGGCGGCGAGCCGAGCGCGGGCGCGGCGCACCGCGCGCAGCCATCCGGCCGCCCGCAGGCCCACCGTGGTGGGCACGGCGTGCTGCGTGAGCGTGCGCGCGGCGGCGACCTGGTCGCGGTGCTCGCGCGCGAAGCGCTCCAGCGCGTCGGCCGTGGCGTCGAGCCCCGCGAGCACGTGGCCCGCGGCGTCCTTCGCCACGATCATCAGCGCGGTGTCCAGGATGTCCTGGCTCGTCGCACCGCGGTGCACCCATGGCTTGACGGCCGGGCCGGCGATCCGGCGCAGCTCCTTGACCAGCGGGATGACGGGGTTGCCTCCCGCGACGCCCGCGAGCGCGATCGCACGGGCATCCTCGACGCGCAGCTCGCGCGCCTGCTCGAGGATGACCGCGCGATCGAGCGCCTGGTCGTGGCCGCCGACCGCTGCGTACGCCTCCACGAGGCCGATCTCTGCGGCCACCAGCGCCGCGAGCACGGCGTCGTCGGTGACCGGCTGCTCATGCCCCGCGGTCGCGGGCGAGAGCAGGCCCAGATCGAGGTCGCTGTTGCCCGAGGGTTCAGAAGGCAATGCGCTCCTCTCAGAAGGCAAGGAAGACGGTCTCCTTGTCGCCCTGCAGGTGGATGTCGTGGCGAAGGTACCCGTCCGGGGTGCGCGTGGCGATGAGCGACGCGCGCTCGGCCTCGCTCAGCTGCGACAGGAAGGGGTCGGCCGCGAGCAGCGCCTCGTCGTCCGGAAGGTAGATGCGCGTGTGCAGCTTGTCCGGCAGGCCGCGGGCGTAGACGATCGCCGCGAAGAAGGGCGCCTTGCCGCCGACCGAGCCCGGGTTGCGGGTCCAGAAGTGGTAGCGGCCCTCGTCGGAGGTCATCGCGCGGCCGAAGCCCGTGAACGTGTGCCCGTCGCGGTGCAGCGAGCCGCGCGCGTCGGGGATCGTGCCGTCCGAGTCGGCGCCGAAGATCTCGACGCACGAGTCGGGGATCGGCGCGCCTTCGCCGTCGTACACGATGCCGGTGAGCGCGATCGAGCCGGGGCTGTGCGGGAAGGCGACCTCGCTCATCCCGTCGTACTCGAGCCCGAACTTGAAGAACGGGCCGATGGTCTGGCCGGCGGTGGCCTCGAGCTTCTTCTCGCCGAGAGCGGTGGGGGTGGGCGTGCTCATCAGTGCTCTCCCTCTTCGGGCTCGAACCAGGTGGCGTCGGGACCGTCGACGACGATGTCCCAGCGGTAGCCCATCGAGAACTCGGGCACCGTGAGGTCGTGGTCGTAGTCCGCGATCAGGCGGTCCCGATCCTTCTGCTCGCGGATCGAGTTGTAGATCGGGTCGAGCGCGAACAGCGGGTCGCCCGGGAAGTACATCTGGGTGATGATGCGCTGCGTGAAGCCCGCGCCGAACACCGAGAAGTGGATGTGCGCGGGGCGCCAGGCGTTGAGGTGGTTCTTCCACGGGTAGGGACCGGGCTTGATGGTCGTGAAGTGGTACTCGCCCGCGTCGTTCGTGATCGTGCGGCCCGCGCCCGTGAAGTTGGGGTCGAGGGGGGCGGGGTGCTGGTCGCGCTGGTGGATGTAGCGACCGGCCGCGTTGGCCTGCCACACCTCGATCAGCTGGTTGCGGATCGGCCGCCCCCAGCTGTCGAGCAGACGGCCCGTGACGGTGATGCGCTCACCCTGCGGCTCGCCGGTGTGCTGCAGTGTGAGGTCGGACTCGATCGCCGCGACGTCGCGCTGGCCGAACGCCGGCGAGAAGAGCTCGATCGTCTCGGGGTCGACGAGGCGGGGGTTCTTGGTCGGATGGCGCAGGATGCTCGACCGGTACGGCGGGAAGTCGCGGACGGTCTTGGGAAGCTGCTCACCCCCCGCGACCCGCTGCGCGAACTCGGCGTGGAGATCCTGGATCTCCTGCGTGATCTGGGACTGCGGCGGGAAGTCGTGGGACTTGAGAAGCGACTCCGGCGCGGCCGCCTGAGGGGCGGTGTCAGTCATGGCGTCTCCTTCGACGGACGGGTTCCTCCAGGCTGACACCGGGGTTCCGGAGCGCTCCGCGTTTCTCCCATCCAGTGGGAGTCTAGCGGGTGCTTGTCCCATCTCGAGGGAATCTACGGCGCCGCGGGTCCGGCCGGCTGAGCCGTCGCCTCCGCGAGCAGGCGCCGCAGGGTGAGGGCGTAGAGGTCTGCGGACGCGCGCGCCGCGGGCGTGTCCGGCACGCGGATGACGACCGACAGCCCATCGTGGTCGCGGTTGATCCACAGCGCCGAGTTGGCCGTGCGGCCCTCGCCCGTGAAGTGCAGCGCGTTGCGATAGGCCGGCAGGTCGGAGCCCGGGAACCGGCGCAGGTCGAGGTACGACACCATGTGCGGGTTGTACAGCTGGTCGGGTGTGGTCGCCTCCTCGGCGAGCAGGACGCCGAGCGCGGCGTGAACCGGCATCGCCGCGACCTGCTTCGCCACCTGCAGCGCGTGCTCGGCCGCCGGGATGGTCTCGGCCATTCCGGCCCGGATGGGGAACTCGACGGGCGCGAAGTTGCAGAACCAGCCGTGCGAGGTGGCGGTGCTCTCGTCGCGCGTGCCCAGCACGGTGACGCCCCAGTACCGCTGCGCTCCGCCCAGCTCGCGCTCGACGAGGCCCAGCGCGGCGTACACGCCGCTCGTGAAGCGCGCGCCCGCCGCGCGGCACAGCCGCTCCAGAGCAGCGCAGCCGTCCCCGTCCAGCAGCTCGTAGCCGCGGATGGCATCGGGCGCGGTCTCGCCCGGCGCCAGCCCGAGCGGCAGCGGCAGCGCCGGCATCCGGCCCTCGTGGCGCACCACGACGTCACGCCACACCGAGACCTCCGCGGAGGCGGGTGTGAACGTCGCCGCGTGGGCGCGCTCGGCATCGGCGTAGCCCGGGAACCCTGCCGCGGGCGGCAACGCCACCGGCTCGCCGCCGGTGCGCGCCGCGTAGGCGAGCGCGAGCTCCACCGGCGCCATGAGCTGCGACGCGCCGTCGGTGAAAGCGTGATCGGCGCCCCAGAACAGGCTCCACGAGCCCGCGCGCACGATCGCGCCGAGCACGAAGCCCGGCCAGGAGTCGGGCGTGCACGCCTCGTCGTACAGGGCGACGATCGCGTCGTACCACTCGGCGTCCCAGTCGGCCGGCGGGGAGACCTCGCGCGCGACGAACGGCGGGACGTCCGCGATCATCCGCTCGACCGATCCGTCGGCCGCGCCGAAGTCGAACCAGGTGCGCAGGCCCTCGTGGCGGCTCACGAAGGCGGCGAGCGCCGCGGCGAGCGCGGCCTCGTCCAGGTCGCCGGGCATCTCGGTGACCGTGCCGGTCCATGCGCGGCTGCGGCCGCCCGCGGCCCGCAGGGCCGCGAAGGCCCCGAGGTGGTCGGCCTGCAGGAACGACGGCTCGCCGGGCAGCGGACGCGACGTCGCATCGGCGGCGGGAAGGAACACCAGGATGCGACCGGGCTCGGGGCGCCAGTCGCGGAAGGGACCGAGTCTCATCGCGCCGTCACCCCGCGGTCGGAAGGGCCATGTCGGCGGCGGAGGCCTTGCCCATCACGTGCAGGTGATGGCCGACCCGGTCGAGCAGCGCGCGCACCGCCCGCTCGGCCGCCAGCGTGGCCGGGTAGCGGGCCGAGACGTTGAGCCCCTCGCGCGTGCGGATGAACCAGAAGTAGATCTCGTCGCCCGCGTACGAGGTCGAGCGCAGAGCCCGCGCGGCCCACTCGTCCCACCGGTCGGCGCCCGGCACGAAGCGGGTGTCGACGTACGAGATCGCGAAGTGCGGGCGATCCTGGATGCCGCCGAGCTCGGCGATGCGCGGGAAGGGGAAGTGCACGAGATCCTTGCCCTGGCCCGTGGCCGCGTGCACCGCCGCGACGAGATCGTCCACCTGCTCGATCCCCGTGATGTCGATGTCGATCGGGGCCAGACCGACGTACCAGCCGACGGCCGCCGTGTGCTCCGCCGAGGCCCGGGTGTGCATGGGCAGCACGTAACGCAGCCGATCGATGCCGAACGCCTCGCGGAACGCCACGCTGACCGAGGCGAGCAGCCCCGACTGCATCGAGGTGCCGAGGTCGCGGCACACGGCGCCGAGCCGCTCGGTCTGCTCGGCGCCCGCCAGCCAGACCGAGATGCTCGTCTGCGGCAGCGTGATGCGGCCGTCGAGGTCGATCGGCACCGGGAAGCGCGGGAACGCCTTGCCCTCCCCCAGGAACTCGAGCCACCGGGCGACGGGCGCGCTGGACTCGTCCAGCGCCGCCGCGATCGCCCGCTCGCGCTCCGAGTGGTCGACGTGGCTCCCGACCTCGAACACGATCAGCTCGGCGGCCGTGGCCCCGGCGGCCGCGCGCTCGTAGAGCCCCGCGAACTCCTCGAACCAGAGCAGCTGCGAGTACGCGTCCATCACGCTGTGGTCGGCGCCGAACGCGAGCACGAAGTCGTCGCGCTCGGGATCGGCGACCGTCGCGAACAGCAGATGCGGCCACCGGAGCGGGCTGACGGTCGCGAAGAAGTCCTGGATCCACCGCTGGCTGTGCCCGGCGCCGAGCCATCCGATCTCGGTCGACTCGATGTCGACCGCGCGGGCGGGCACGATGCGCCTCGTCCAGCCGCCGCCGTCGGCATCCGCGACGACGTCGCTGCGCAGCGCCTCGTGCCGGTCGATCCACGCGACGAGCGCCGCCCGCAGCGTCGGGGCGTCGAAACGGTGGGGGATGCGCATGACGGAGCCGATCCATGCGCCGGTGTCGCCGCCGCCGAGGTGCGCCTCCTGATCGGGCGACAGCCCGCGGTCGTCGCGCAGCCACGCCGACTGATCGGCGATCGGAACCCAGGTGGTCACGACGCCGGGCGGCACGTCATAGGCGGACAGCTCGGTGTACTCCATGCGGACGGAGCCTCTCTCTGCGGCGCTCGTGGGGCGAGGGCGGTGCCCGTGGGCGTGCGGTGCTCGTGGGCGGTGAACACGGAGGCGCCCGGCGGCTCCATTCCGGTCTGATTACTATATTGCGACGGCGAGAGCGTGATGCGCTGACCGCTCGCTCGCCCCACCCGAGCCCCGAATGGAGTGCCGATGGCGTCTCGCCTGGATCGTCTCGAGTTCGCCGACGACATGTTCCTGCGGCTCCACCGCGGCGCCGGCAGTCCGGCGGTGAACCAGTTCGTCTGGCGCCTTCCGGGGGCGTACGACCCGCGCAGCCTGCACGCGTTCGGCGAAGCGCTGTCGCGGGGCGCACTGCACCGGCGCGTCGCCCGCACCCCCGTGCCGCTCGCGCGCGACCGGTGGGCCCCCGCGGCGGTGCCCGCGGTCGTGCGCGTGCAGCGCGAGGCCGTTCCCGTGGACGGTGTCATCGACTGGATGGAGGCGCAGGCCGCTCTCGACGTCGACCCCCACCGCGGCACGGCGTGGGCGCTGTCGGCCGCCCCCGCGGACGACGGCTCGATCGTCTCGCTCACGGCGACGCACGCCGCGGCCGACGGGGCCGCGCTGCTCGAGGCGATCCGACGCGCCGCCGCGGGCGACGCGCCCGCTCCTCCCGCCCCGCTGCCCCCGATCGGCGCCCTGATGGCTGACGACGTGCGCGACGCCGCCGCTCAGGTGCGTGCCATCGCCCAGTGGGCGCGCAGCCGCCGCGGCGCGGCTCCTGAGCCCGCGCGGGCCGCGCTGACGCCGCTCACGGACGAGCCGCCGCTGCCGGCCGAGTGGCGCGTTCCGATCGCCGTCGCCGAGATCGCGACCGCTGACGCAGAGGCCGTCGCCGCCGCGCGCGGCGGCACCCTGAACTCGTGGTTCGTGGCCCTCACGGCACGGATCTCTGCCGCCTCCGGGCGGGTCGCCCCGGGTGACCACGTGCCCGTGGCGCTGCCCGTCTCCACGCGCCGCGATCGCGACGACCGCCGCGCCAACACCACCGACATCGCGCGGGCCGACATCGACCCCGAGACTCTGGCGGCGCGCGACCTCGGGCGCGTGCGCGCCCTGTGCAAGCAGGCGTACGTCGAGCTCGCCGCGGCTCCGCCGCCCCCGGTGCCGCTGGCGGCGCTGCAGATGCTGCCGGATGCCGTGGTCAAGCGTCTGCCGCAGCCGCCCACCGCGACGCTGCTCGCCTCGAACGTGGGGCTCTTCCCCGATGTGGCGCGCTCGGCGTTCGGGCCTGAGGCCACCGCGATCACGGGCCTCGCCCACCAGATCGGCGCGAACGCCGAGGCGATCGATGCGGCGGGAGCCGGCATCTACGCCTGGACGACCCAGAGCGGTCCGCGCCTCACCGTCACGCTCGCCGCCTGCGACCCGCGTCGCATCACCGACCGCACGGCGCTGCACCGCCTGCTGCAGGACGAGCTGGCGGCGTGGGACCTCACGGCCCGGCTGTGGTGATCGCGGCGACGCCCGGCTCAGCGCGCCTGCTCGACCAGCCGCGCCGTCTCGGCCACCGCCACGCCCGCCGGCGTCATCCGGTCGCGGATGCGCGCAGCCCGCTCGCGGACCTCGGCGCCCAGCACGCGCGCGAGCGCCTCCCGCAGCCGGCGTCGGTCGAGGCCGGCGGCCTTGACCGACGCACCCGCCCCCGCGCGGCGCAGCAGCTCGCCCCACATGGGCTGGTCGGCCGAGATCCACGCCACGAGCGACGGGATGCCCGCGCGCAGCGCGGCGCCCACCGTGCCGGCGCCGCCATGGTGCACCGCCGCGACGCAGCGGGGGAAGACCGCCGAGTGGTCGGCGGCTCCGATGCGCTTCACGTGCGCGGCGCTGTCGCGCGGCGCCCATCCGCCGCTGAGCAGGGCACGCACGCCCAGATCGGCCGTGGCGTGCTCGATCGCGCTCAGCAGCCTTTCCGGATCGTCGACGGGCATCGACCCGAAGCCGATGTACACGGGCGGCTCGCCGTCGTCGATCCAGCGCCCGAGCTCGTCGCCCACGCCCGGCTCGGCGAGGAGCGCACGGTCGTCGGCCCGGAAGTCGAGGAAGCCGGTGAAGGGCCGGTGCGCTCCCCATCCCGCGGGGAGGCCCGGGACCAGCAGCGGGTCGTAGACCTGGATCTCCAGCGCGCCGCGGTCGCGCAGCCGCTGGGGCAGGTCGACCACGGCCGGCGTCAGACCGAGCGCCTCCCGCTGCGCGTTCTCGGCACGACGCGTCAGGGCCCAGCGCAGCCGCTCGCCCGCACGCCACGCCGCGCGCTGCACGCTGCGGGCACGCACTCCGGGGATCAGCGGGGCCGCGTCGTTGGCCCGCACGGGGCAGTAGTGCAGGGCGGCGAATGCCGCGCCCTGTCGCTCGGCGACCGCCGAGCCGATCTCCTGCCCGAGCAGGCCCGTCACGATCGTGTCGGCGTCGGCGGCGAGCGCCGCGACGTCCCGACGCAGCTCGTCCCACCCGTAAGCCGCGACATCCTGCAGGGCGCGGTAGCGGATGCGCGGATCGGCCGCGCTCTGATGCAGCCGGAAGGCCTCGGACGAGAGCAGGTCGCCCGTGGGTCGGCCGATGGGCCGCGGGTCGAGACCCAGCCGGGCGGCGAGGTCGAGCAGGTCGGGGGCCACGCCCACCGCGACGTCATGCCCCCGCCGGCGCAGCTCGAGCGCCACGGAGAGCGCGGGCTGCACATCGCCGCGGCTCCCCGGCAGGGCGAAGGCGTACTTCACGAAGAACCAGCATATCGGTGCGAAAGGCGGCCACGATCGTGACCAGCACTCCCCCATCGGCGGGGTCCGCCCGTCGGAAGGCGCTCCCGGGCCCACCCGCGGCGACGAATCGCCTCACCTACGACGACGACCTCTTCCTGCGCATCCACCGAGCGCTGCGGACCCCGCTGGTCAATCAGATGGTGTGGCGCTTCGACGCGCCGCTCGACCTCGAGGGCGTGCAGCGGCTGCACGAGGGACTGTCGCGTGGCCCCCTGAACCGCCGTGTCGTGTCGGGCGCCGTCCCGGGCGCGCGCGACCGGTGGGTGCGCTCGTCGCACACGGTGCCGGTGCGCGTGCACCCGGCTCCGCTCGCCGCCGGCGAGATCACCGCCTGGCTCGAGGCCGAGGCGCAGATCGATCTCGACCCGTACGACGGACCGTCATGGGTGCTCGCCACCGCCGCGACGGCCGAGGGCGGCTCGGTGCTGTCGTACCTCGTCTCGCACGTCGTGGCCGACGGCGGCATGATGGTCGCGGCGCTGAAAGCGGCGCAGAACGCCACCACGCAGAACGCCACCCCTCAGGACGGCCCCGTGCGGCGCCTGCCCGTCGACGACCTCGGCGCCGCCCAGGTCACGCTGCGCGACGAGTGGCGTGACGCGCGCGCCCAGCTCATGGCAGCGGCACGCGGGCTGCGCGACGCGCGCCGCCTGCCGCCCGCACCCGCGCACGACGTGCCGGTGCAGCGCTCGGCCGACAAGCCGCGACCGCCCCGGCGCGCGGACGACCACCTGCCGCCCGATCTCGCCAGCGTGTTCGTCGACTGCCGCGCCGCGGACTGGCACGCGGCGGCCGAGGCCGCCGGCGGCACCGCGAACTCTCTCTTCATCGCGATCGTCGTCGAGATCCTGCTCGCCGGCGGCGGCGCCGAGGCCGGCCGCCCCGTCGAGGTGTCGCTTCCGGTCTCGACCAGGAAGTCGGACAGCGATCTGCGCTCGAACGCGACGAGCGGGGTGGCGATCGTCGTCGACACCGAGACCCGTGACGGCGACCCCGTGGTGCGGGACCTGGCGCATATCCGCACGCGGTCGGGTGCCGAGTTCCGCGGGCTCGTCACGGGCACGCGCCGCGACGAGCTCGAGCCGCTCAAGCCGTTGCTGCAGATGGTGCCCGACGCGCTGGCGAAGATGGCGAGCGCCAATGCGGCCACCCCTCTCGCCCTGGCGTCGAACATGGGGGCCGCGCCGTCCGCGGTGACGGCGCCGCTCGGCGAGCCCACGCGGTCGATGATCATGCGCTCGGTGACGCAGCACGCGACGCGCGGCATGTTCCGCCGCATGCGGGGCGGGCTCACCGCCTGGTGGAACGAGTCGGGCGAGCGGTGCACGCTCGCCCTGCTGGGATTCGACGAGTCGGCGTTCCCCGACCGCGCGGCGCTGAACGACGCCGTGGATCGCGTCTACCGCCGCTGGGGGCTCACGCCCGAGCCGTGGTGAGGCCGGTCAGGCCGAGCGCAGCGCACGGCCCAGATCGGTGGCCGTCTGGGTCACGAGCGCGCCGAGCCGGCGCGTATCGGCGCCGTCGATGCGCGTCACGACGCCCAGCGCCGTGGGGGGCAGGCCCGCCACCGAGCCGACCGGGGCGGCCACCGAGACGTTGCCGAGCGTCATCTCCTCGCGCGTGGTCGCGTAGCCGCGCGCCCGGGCCCGGTCGATCTCGGCTCGCACGGCGTCGGGGTCGATGATCGAGTGCATGGTCTCGCGCTCCAGCGGGCGCGAGAGGAACCGATCGAGCCAGTCGCCGCTCTGCGTGGCGAGCAGGGCCTTGCCGACCCCGGTCGTGTGCAGGGGCTGCCGACCGCCCATCCTGCTCAGCGTCGGGATCGACGAGCGGCCGGTGAGGCGCCCGACGAACAGCGCGGTGGCGCGCTCGGGGGCCGGGCCGTCGAGCACCGCGAGGTGCACGTTCTCGCCCGTGGCCTCGTACAGGCGCGACATATAGGGCAGAGCGGTCTCGCGCAGTCGCAGCGCGAGCGGCGACAGCTCGCCGAGCTCCCACAGGCGCGCGCCGACCGCGTAGCGGCGTCCGGGTGTGCGGGCGAGCAGGCCCAGTTCGAGCATCTGCGCCAGGATGCGGTGCAGCGTCGACGACGACAGGCCGGTCAGCGCTCCGAGCCGCGACGCCGACAGCTCGGGCTCGTCCGCGGTGAAGCAGCCCAGTATGCGCATGGTGCGCGAGAGCATGCCGTCGGCATCGACGGAGGTCGGCGCGATCTCTTGAATCGTTGCGGTCGACATGCCGAACACCGTAGCGATGCCGGACGATCTGCACAGAGGGGGTTGACGGATCGGCGCGGCAACGCAAGCCGGTATCTCGGTCGGCCGGCCGGATGACGCGGGGCGCGCGAGGCGTCGATACCATCGACGGATGCGGATCGACGGCCTCACCGACCATGCCGGCCTCATCGTCTCGGGCCCCGACCAGCAGGGAATCGTGGCCGCCATGGCGGCGCTCCTGGCGCGACACGACGGCAACATCGTGTCGCTCGACCAGCACTCGACCGACCCGGTGGGTGGCGACTTCTTCCAGCGAGTGGTGTTCCACCGCGCGGGCCTCCAGGCAGCGCTCCCCCAGATCGAGGCCGACCTGGCGCGCACGCTGGAGCCGTTCGGGATGACGTGGACGCTGCGCGACATGTCGGTGCCGAAGCGGATGGCCATCCTGGCGTCGACCGAAGACCACTGCCTGCTCGACCTGCTGTGGCGCCACCGCCGCGGATCGCTGCCCGTCGACATCCCGATGGTGATCTCCAATCACACCCGCGCGGCCGAGGACGTGCGCTCCTTCGGCGTGCCGTTCGTGCACGTGCCGTCGCAGCCCGGGCCCGACAAGAGCGAGTCGGAGGCCGAGCTCCTGCGTCACCTGGACGGGCAGGTCGACTTCGTCGTGCTGGCACGGTACATGCAGATCCTGTCGGGCGACTTCCTGAGGAAGGTCGGCGTGCCGGTGATCAACATCCACCACTCGTTCCTGCCGGCCTTCATCGGCGCCAACCCGTACCAGAAGGCCAAGGACCGGGGCGTGAAGCTCGTCGGCGCGACGGCCCACTATGTGACCGAGGACCTCGACGAGGGCCCGATCATCGAGCAGGACGTCGTTCGCGTCACGCATGCCGACTCGACGCCCGAGCTGCGCCGCCGCGGCGCGGACGTCGAGCGCGCCGTGCTCTCGCGCGCCGTGCTCTGGCACGCGCAGGACCGCGTCATCCGCCACGGCAACCACACGATCGTGTTCTAGAGACGCCTCGCGTCAGCCGGGTGAGCCGGGCGCAGATCCGCGCGAGCTTCGCGTTCACGGCCTCGTCGGCCCACGCGAACGCGTCGGTGCCGCGCAGCACGACCTCCGCGCCGCTGCCCGAGGGCAGGAGCTCGCCAGGCATGGCGCTGAGCACAGCCACTGCCGAGACCACACCAATGTGCGTGTGGTCTCGGGCCGGTGGATGCTCGCTCCCCCGGATCAGGCGCCTCCGCGACGAGCACGCCGAGCACGTGCGACGGCGGCCCGTTCCCACCCAGTGGGACGTGTCGACGCACGAGGGCGCCGAGGCGCGGGATAGAGTCACGCCCTGTGACCGATGACGCGCAGATCCAGGATGTCCGATCCGGCGAGCGCGCATCCGGGACGCGGCGCGCCGCACGGCCCGTGCATCTGGGCTTCCTGCTGCTGACCCTGTGCCTGATCGCGGTCAACATGCGCGCGACCATCACAGGCATCGGCCCGCTGCTCGAGCAGATGACGGCCGACACCGGCGCCTCGCTCACCACGCTCAGCGCACTGACGTCGGTGCCGCTCGTGGCGTGGGCGCTGTGCTCGCCGCTGGCCCACACCGCGGCGCAGCGGTGGGGCATCAACCGCGTGCTCACGATCTCGCTCGTCCTGCTCACCGCGGGCACGCTCATCCGGTCTCTGCCCGGCCCGGTCGCCAGCGTGTGGATCGGCACGGCCGTGATCGGCGCGTCGCTCGCGGCGGCCAACGTGCTGCTGCCGGCGGTCGTGAAGCAGTCGTTCGGCACGCGCGTGCCCGCCGTCACGGCGCTGTACACGGCCCTGCTCGCGGGATGCGGCGCGGTGGCCTCGGGGCTGGTCGTGCCGATCTCGCACGTGACGACAGGCGGCGAGCAGTGGGGCTGGCGCGCGGCCCTGGTGGCCGTCTGCGCCACCCTGCCGATCGCCGCCGCGCTCTGGATGATCCACCATCGCCGCGCGGGAGACGGCCGCCCGCCGGCACGGCAGCCGGGCGTGAAGCGGGGCCCGAGCGTGTGGGGCGACGGCGTGGCCTGGCAGGTGGGCATGTACTTCGGCGTGCAGGCGTCGCTGTTCTATGTGCTGCTGACGTGGATGGCGCCGATGGCGCTGTCGTACGGGCGGGGCGAGGCGCAGTCCGGCGTCGACACGATGCTGTTCCAGATGACGGGCGTGATCAGCTCGCTGGCTCTTCCGCTGGTGCTGCGCGGCCGCCTCGAGCGCTGGGTGCCCGCTCTGCTGCCGGTGCTGGCACTGATCGCCCTGATCGGGTTCGTGCTCGCGCCCGGAGGCATCCTGTGGTGGGGCATGCTCGCGGGCCTGACCAGCGGCGCGTCGCTCGCGATGGCGCTCACGCTGATGGCCTCGCGCGCCCGCGACCACCACACCGCGTCGGCGCTGTCGGGCATGGGCCAGTCGGTCGGCTATGCGTTCGCGGCGTTCCCGCCGATCGTGTTCGGCCTGCTGCACACGGCGACCGGCGGCTGGGTCGCGCCGCTGGCGTTCTCGGGCGCCCTGCTGGTCGTGCAGGGTCTGCTGGGCCTGCTCGTGGGACGCGACCGCTACGTGCTCGAGCCCCGCTGAGCCACCCGGGATCGCGGCGCCCTTCGGAAGGGATGCCTCGGCCCGAGCGCCGACGCCGCCGCGGCCACCGCGCGTTCAGGGGGCGGGAGGACAATGGACGGGTGACCGACACGTCCCCGCATCTCGTCGCCCCGCGACCCAAGGACGTGTTCCGGATGGCGCCCGGTCAGCGCGAACACTGGGTCGCCCTGCGAGCACTGCTGTCGGTCGGTGCGCCGCTGCTCGTGCTGTGGTCGATCGATCGCGTCGATCTCGCCCCTTTCGTCGTGTTCCCCGCCTTCGCCGCGGTCTTCGGACGGCGCCATGGCCACCGGCACCGCGTCCGGCTGCAGGCGATCGTCGCCGCGACGCAGGTCGCATCCCTGCTCCTCGGCGCCCTGGTGCCGGTGCTCGAGGCCGGCCCGTGGGCGACGGTGGCGGGCGCGAGCGTGCTCGCGTTCGGGATGTCGCTGCTCGGCGACCGGGTGCGGTGGACGCCCGTCGGGCCCATGTTCCAGGTCTTCGGGTTCGTGACGCTCGCCGCGGCGCCGGTGACGGTCGAGAGCCTCGGCTGGGGAGCCGTCGCGGCCGCAGGGACGGCCGCCTGGGTGCTCGTGCTCGCGCTGGTGTGGGCTCTGGTGCGCCGGGCGGCTCGCGCCCGCGGCGCCGTTGACCCCCTCCGGGCGCCCGCGGCGCCGCGACCGGACGCGAGCCGCATGTGGGGCGACGCCGTGACGTACACCGTGGCCGTGGCGATCGCCGGCACCGTGCCGACGCTGCTCGGCATCGGGCACGTCGGATGGGCGATGGTCGCGGCGATCGCCGGACTCGCGGCGCCGACCGTCTTCCACCGCGTGCTGCGCGCGACGCAGCGCCTGTTCGGCACGCTCGTCGGACTCGGCGTGGCGGCGCTGATGGTGCTGCTGCAGCCGACGGGCGTGTGGACCATGCTGCTGGTCATCCTGCTGACGGGGCTGATCGAGCTGGTCGTGACGCGCAACTACTCGCTCGCGCTCATCCCCATCACGCCCCTCGTCGTGCTCATGGGCCAGCTCATGAACCCGTCAGCGCCGCCGTGGCCCATGATCACCGATCGCCTGATCGAGACCGTGATCGGCATCGCGGTCGCGGTGATCGTCGCGCTCACGGTGGACGCCATCCGCCGGGCCCGCACGCGCCGCGTCGAGGCGGGCTGAGGAGCGAGGCGGGTTGAGGAACGAGGCCGGTTGAGGAGCGAGGCCGGCTGAGGAGCGAGGCGGGCCGTCAGGCGTACAGCTGCCGCTCGAGGTCGCGCGCGGCCTCCAGCAGCGCCGGCACGTGGTCGAGGTGCCTGCCGTCGGACATGCGGCTCAAGGGCCCCGCGATCGAGAGCGCCGCGATCGCCCTGCCTCCCCGGTCGCGCACGGGCACGGCCACCGCGATCACGTCGTCGCGCGTCTCGAGGTGGTTGACGGCATAGCCCTGCTCGCGCACCCGCGCCAGCTCGGCCTCGAAGCCCGCGCGCCCGCCCTTCCGCAATGCCAGCACCTCCGGCTCGATGCTGTCGAGAATGCGTTCCAGCTGCTCGGCGGGCAGCTCGCTGAGCAGCACCTTGCCCCCGGACGACGCATGCCCCGACCGGCTGTCGCCGACCCGTGAGCCGACGCGCACGGGCTGGCTCGACTCGACCGAGTCGATGAAGCGGGCGTCCTTTCCGTCGCTCACCTGCAGGCTCGCCGTCTCTCCGGTGACGGCCGCGAGCCGCAGCAGGAACGGGTGGGCCTTCTGCCGGATGTCGAGCTGCGTCAGGGCGGTGATCCCTGTCTCGACGAGCTCAGGACCCGGCTCGTAGACGTGACTGCCGTCGTTCTGCCGCGCGAACCCGCGGTACACCAGCATCGTCAGGAGACGATGCGCGGTCGACTGCGCGACGCCGAGTTCTTCGGCTGCCTCACGCACGCGGATGCTGGGACGATCCTTGAGCAGCAGCAGCAGCCGCAGTGCATGGTCGACCGACGCGATGCGGTACGCGGGCGGCTGCTCTGCCGAGACCATCTCAGGATCCTAGCGCCGAGCCCGCCGCCTCTGACGGATCCTGCGACGCCCGCTGCAGCGTGTGGTAGCCCTGCGCTCGGCGTGCCTCCGCGATCGTCGATCCGGCGAGCACCGCCTCGACGATCCGCTCCTCGCGCTCGTGGATGCCCGACGCGATCTCCAGCACCTCGGCTTCCAGATCCAGCGGCACGGCGAGCACGCCGTCCGCGTCGCCGACGAGCAGCTGCCCGTTCTTCACGTTCACACCGCCGATCGAGACGGCACCGCCCACCTCGGCGACCTCCACACGGTCCTTGCCTGTGCGCATGAAGCGGCCGCGGCTGTAGATCGGGTAGCCGTTGCCCAGCGCGCGCTCCACGTCGCGGCACACGCCGTCGATCACGGTGCCGCCCACTCCGCGCGCATGCGCCATGGCGGTGAGGATGTCGCCCCAGACGGTGCAGTCGGTGCGGCCCTGGTTGTCGAGCACGACCACACGGCCGGGCTCCACGTCGTCGAGGTAGTCGCCGACGGTGCCGACCGGATGCCCGCCGGTCACGTATCGCACGGTGAACGCACGGCCGCAGACGCGCACGTCGTCGGTGAGGGGCGCGATGCCGAGCATGCTGCCGGGCCGGCCGAGCTTGTCGAGCGCATCCGAGATCGTGGCCGTCGAGAACGCCGCGAGCGGCGAGACGGCCCGGGATGATTCGAGGTTCGTCATGGGGTGTTCGCTTCCTGTGGGGGCCGTCACGCGGCGGGGTCGTCTGCCGACGGGAACTCGGAGTCGTGCATCACGTCGGTCACACGGCCGCCCGAGCGCACGGCCTCGGCCATGCGCTCCTCTCGCGCGGCGATGCGCTCGGCCAGCGCGACGACGCGCTCGGCCTCCTCCGCCGGCACGAACACCGTGCCGTTGCGATCCGCCACGACCCAGTCGTGCGCGCGCACCGTGACACCGCCGAACTGCACGGGCTCGTCCTTCGCCAGCTGCACGATGCGTCCCCGCGCGCTGACGGGGACCACGGCCCTGCCGAACACGGGGAAGCCGAGGTCCTCGCTCTCGCCGATGTCACGACAGGCGCCGTCGATGACGACGCCCTCGATGCCGCGCGATGACGCGGACAGAGCCAGGATGCCGCCCCAGCACGAAACATCCAGGCGGCCGTCGTTCGCGATCACCAGCACCTCGCCGGACCCCGCATCGTCGACGGACGCGGCGGCGATGTGCGCCGCCGGCGCGTCGGCGCGCCGCGGACCGGCCTGGATCGTGCGTGCCCGGCCGACCACGGGCCGCCGGACATCCCACAGGGGCCGCACTCCGAGGGTCGCCCCCGGCATCCCCAGCGTGTCGAGCGCGTCAGACAGCGCGCACGAGTCGAGAGCCGCGATCCGGCCGGCGATGTCGCCGCGGGCCGTGTCAGAGGTTGAAGAGGGCACGGGCGTTCCCCTCGAACAGCGCGGTGCGCTGGTCATCCTGCAGCCACTCGATGTCGTCGATGAGCAGCTTGATGTCGTCGTACCAGCGCCCGGTCTCGGGGTTCTTCGCCGAACCGGTGCCGGGCTTCTCCGAGCCGAACAGCACGCGGTCGGTGCCCACCGCCTTCAGCAGCAGCTCGATCGAGTCCGAGGTGTACAGGCAGCTGTCGTAGTAGAGCTTGCGCAGCGCATCCTCGAAGTTGCGGCCGTTGCGCACGGCGCCCGGGAAGTACCGCCCGCGCTGGTAGGGGATCGCGCCGCCGCCGTGCGAGACGATGATCTTCAGGTCGGGGAAGTCGTCGAACACCTTCGACCGCGTCAGCGCGTCGACCGCGAGCGTCTCCTCCTGGATGAAGTGCAGCGAGTAGCTCTCGCGCGCCGGCGGCTTGGACGCGGCCGAGTGGATGAGCGCCGGCACGTCGAGCTCGCAGAGCGCCTCCCACACGGGGTACCAGAACCGGTCGGCCAGCGACGGCGGCTGTGCCGCGCCCTCGCAGGGGTCGGGGTTGAGCATCACGCCGACGAAGCCGAGCTGCTCGACCGTGCGGCGCGCCTCCTTCATCCAGTGCTCCGGGCTCGTGTCCATGGACTGCGGCAGGCCGGCCATCCCCTTGAAGCGGGGCTCGATCTGCGAGACGCGGTGGATGATGTCGTTGGTCTCCTCGGTGAACCAGTCGACGAGGAACGCGGGCTGCTCGCTGTGCATGGCCTGGTACGGGCGCGGCGAGATGATCTGGATGTCGATCCCCGCCTCGTCGAGGTGGTCCATGTGCGACACGTTGCCGAAGCTGGGCTGCGGCGCGTACAGCGCGTCGCGCAGCTGGTCGTCGCTCATGTGCGTCTTCCCGCGGCCGTGCGCGCCGCGGTGCGACAGCAGTCCGGCCTTGTACGCGTAGAGGTCTGCGGGGGCGCTGAGGTGACCGTGGACGTCGATGATCATTCGCTGTCTCTCCCTTGAGGTGCGGCGTTCTGCTCGAACGCTAATGGGGCGTTGCGGATCTGTGACCGCGTTTGGGAATTTCCTGGAGTAACGTTCTGCACCACGGAAGCGGCCACCGCTTTCGCACCCCCTGCACCGCTGTCGATGGAGATGAACGGTGATCCAGAACTACGCCCCCGGTCCCACGCCCGCCTATCGCGTCGCTTCGGTCGACCACGCCCTGCAGCTGTCGATGCTGCTGTGGCAGTCGCGCACGCTGCGCGTCTCAGACGCCGCCGAGTACCTCGGCGTCGCCCGCTCCACCGCCCATCGGCTGCTCGCGATGCTCGTCTTCCGCGGCTTCGCGCGCCAGCTCGAGGGATCGCACCTCTACGTCCCCGGCCCCGTGCTGTCAGAGGCCGGCTCGCGCGCGATGAGCCAGCTCGAGATCCAGCGTCGCGCGCAGCCCTTCCTGCACCGCCTCGCGGATGCCACGGGCGAGACCGCCACGCTGCAGACCCTCGACGGCCGGCAGGTCGCGTTCGTCGACACCGTGCTGCCGGCGAACGCGGTGCGGGTCGGTTCGCGCACCGGCCTGACGCTGCCGGCTCACACCAGCGCGGGCGGCAAGGTGCTGCTGGCGCAGCTGGACGAGGACGAGATCCAGCGCCTGTACCCGGCCGAATCGACGCTCGAGCAGATCACGCCCAGCTCGGCGCCTCCCACGCGCGAGACGCTGCTGCGCGAGCTGCGCGAGATCCGCCGCACGGGTCGGGCCATCGACATCCGCCCGGCCGTGGTCGCGGCCGGCGTGCCGGTGATCGGCCGCGGCGGACAGGCGGTCGCCGCGCTGGCGGTGGCCGCGCCTCGCGCCCGCACCGGCAAGGAGACCGTCCGGGCGCTCGTCGACGAGCTGCAGTCGGTGTCGTCCGATCTCTCGGAAGCCCTGGCCGCGTGACCCCGGGGTGAGGGGCGCGGCGCCCCTCGCCCGGGCCTTTCCGGGCTGCGGAATCGCCTCTCGAACGCCCTGGCGTCGCCCGCACCGCGCCATAGAGTCCTCACGCGCCCGGCGCGAGCCGGAATCGCGCTTCACGAATCGAGGGATCTCATGGCTGACATCGTGCTTCCGCAGAGCGCCGAGAACCCGCCGGTCGCGGGGCTGCACGACGACCTCGTCCGCCTCGGCACCGCGACGCTGTTCGAGGCCTCCAAGCTGCCCATCGCGCTCCCCTCGCGGCTTCGGCCGACCTGGCCCGGCGCGACGGCCATGGGCCGGGCGCTGCCCGTGGCGTGCGTCGCCGGCGACAACCTCGCGCTGCATGTCGCGATCGAGCGGGCGCAGGCGGGCGACATCCTGGTGGTCGACGCCCAGAACGCGCCGCACGGCTATTGGGGCGAGGTGATGGCGGTGGCCGCGATGGCGCGCGGCATCCGCGGCCTCGTGATCGACGGCGGCGTCCGCGACACCGCCCGCCTGGAGGCGCTGGGCTTCCCGGTCTGGAGCTCACACGTCGCGATCCTCGGCACGGGCAAGACCTCCTCGGGCGTCATCGGTCAGCCGATCGTGCTGGGCACGGCCACCGTGCGAGAGGGTGATGTCGTCGTCGCCGATGCGGACGGCGTCGTCTCGATGTCCGCCTCCGAGGTGGCGCGGATCCACCAGGCGGGCCTGGCCAGGGAGGCGGCGGAGGAGGCGCACTTCGAGCGCCTGCGCGCGGGCGAGACCACCATGGAGATCTACGCGCTGCCGCGGGACGTCTGACGCGGCCGATCGCGCGACGCGTCGGATCGTGCGGGGCCGACGGCGCCGACTCAGGAGATCACGGGTTCTCCGGGGCCGAACGCACATCCGCGCCCTGAGAACGCGTGATCTCCGGCCCAATCGACGCCGATTCGAAACTGCCTATGGACATTCCCTATCGCCATAGGTAACGTGCCTCGCGGATGCGCAAGGAAGCGCAGCAGACCCGGAAGGACGACCCCCCGTGTCCGACAACGTTGCAGACACCACTTCGCCGCAGGCGCGCCTCGCGGCCGACTACTCGCTGGAGATGACCGGCAAGGATGTGCCGGGTCTCCATGAAGCGCAGGACGTGATCCCCCCCGGCACGCGCGTGAACGTCACGTTCCTCGGCAACGAGGATCTCGAGATGCGCGTCGCCGCCGCCAAGGCCGTGAAGGACGCGGGGTTCATCCCCGTCCCGCACATCTCGGCCCGTCGCCTGTCGTCGCAGGCGCAGCTCGAGGAGTTCCTCGACCGGCTGCAGCAGGTGGGCGCCACCGAGCACGTGTTCGCGGTCGGCGGCGACCCCGCGACCCCCGAAGGCCCGTACGACAGCGCGTTCGACGTCATCCGCTCGGGGGTGCTGCAGTCGTACGGCGTGCGCGAGGTCTCGATCTCCGGATATCCCGAGGGACACCCCGACATCTCCACGGACGTGCTGTGGGACCACCTCGAGAAGAAGGCCGAATCGCTCAAGGATCAGGGCCTCGGCGCGGTGATCCTCACGCAGTTCGCGTTCGACACCGACCCGGTCATGTCGTGGATCGACGGCGTGCGCGACCGCGGCATCGACGCCACGATCCGCATCGGCACCCCCGGGCCCGCGGGCATCAAGCGCCTGCTGAACTTCGCCCGCCGGTTCGGCGTGGGCGCCAACGCGATGATCGTGAAGAAGTACGGCTTCTCGCTCACCAACCTCCTCGGCACCGCCGGCCCCGACACCTTCGTCACCGAGCTCGGCGACCTCGTCGCGAACGACCCGAAGGCCGGCGATGTCAAGCTGCACATGTACGCATTCGGCGGCCTGCGCGCCACGGCCGAGTGGGCGCGCGAGTACCAGCGGAAGGTCTCGTCATGACGGTGCACACCGCCGCGGGCCTCGACCACGCGTGCCTGATCGTGCACGGACCGGATCAGCCCGGCGTCGTCGCCGCGATCGCCGCGCTCATCACGCGCAACAAGGGCAACATCATCTCGCTCGACCAGTACTCGACCGACCCCGAGGGCGGCGACTTCTTCCAGCGCGTGGTGTTCCACCGGCCCGACCTGACAGCCGCGCGGGGCGACATCGAGGCCGATCTCGACGAGACGCTCAAGCCGTTCGGCATGACGTGGACTCTCACCGACCAGTCCATCCCGAAGCGGATGGCCATCCTGGCGTCCAAGAGCGACCACTGCCTGCTCGACCTGCTGTGGCGCCACCGCCGCGGCGAGCTGCCCGTGACCGTGCCGATGGTGATCTCGAACCACACCAACACGGCCGAGGATGTGCGCTCGTTCGGCGTGCCGTTCTTCCACGTGCCGTCGCAGGCCGGGCCCGACAAGAGCGAGTCGGAGGCCGACATCCTGAAGCTGCTGGCCGGCAACGTCGACTTCGTCGTGCTGGCCCGCTACATGCAGGTGATCTCGGGCGACTTCCTGCAGAAGGTCGGCGTGCCGGTGATCAACATCCACCACTCGTTCCTGCCCGCCTTCATCGGCGCGGGGCCCTACCGCAAGGCCAAGGAGCGCGGCGTCAAGCTCATCGGCGCCACCGCCCACTACGTGACCGAGGACCTGGACGAGGGCCCGATCATCGAGCAGGACGTCGTGCGCGTGACGCACGTCGACACCGCCGAGGACCTGCAGCGCCGCGGCGCCGACGTCGAGCGCGCCGTGCTCTCGCGCGCGGTGGCCTGGCACGCCGAGGACCGCGTCATCCGGCACGGCAACCACACCATCGTCTTCTGACCCCCAACACCACCACCCACCCCAGACAGAGAGGTTTCACCGTGGGACACAAGAACCTGCAGGAGGTGCTCGACGCCAAGGGATCGGCCGTCGAGCTGCTGCGCAACTCCCAGATCGGCTCGTACATCTACCCGGTCGTGCCGGCCGACTTCCAGAACTGGATCAAGGAGCAGCGCGCCTGGCGCGAGACCGCGGTCCTGTACGACCAGTCGCACCACATGGACAACCTGTTCCTCAAGGGATCCGACGCGATCAAGCTGATCAGCGACACCGCGATCAACTCGGTCGCGAACTTCCCGGTCGACAAGGCCAAGCAGTACGTGCCGACCAGCTCGACCGGCGGGGTCATCGGCGACGGCATCCTGTTCCGCGAGGCCGAGGACGAGTACGTGTACGTCGGCCGCGCGCCGGCGGCCAACTGGCTGCTGTACCACGGTGAGACCGGCGGCTATCAGAACCTCGACATCGAGGTCGACCGCCGCTCGCCGTCGCGCCCCTACGGCGACGCCGTGACGCGCAAGTACTACCGCTTCCAGATCCAGGGCCCCCGGGCCTGGGAGGTCATCGAGAAGCTCAACGGCGGCCCGCTCGAGCAGCTGAAGTTCTTCAACATGTCGACCATGACGATCAAGGGCAAGACCGTGCGCACCCTGCGCCACGGCATGGCCGGCGCCCCGGGCCTCGAGATCTGGGGTCCCTACGCCGACCACCACGAGATCCGCGACGCGATCGTCGAGGCCGGCGCCGAGTTCGGGCTCGTGCCCGTGGGTTCGCGCGCCTACCCGTCGAACACGCTCGAGTCGGGCTGGATCCCCTCGCCGCTGCCCGCCATCTACTCGGGCGAGGCCGAGCGCGCCTACCGCGAGTGGCTGCCCGCCGACAGCTACGAGGCCACCGGAACGCTGGCCGGATCGTTCGTGTCGGAGAACATCGCCGACTACGAGCTGACCCCGTGGGAGCTCGGCTACGGCTCGTTCGTGAAGTTCGACCACGACTTCATCGGCCGTGACGCGCTCGAGAAGGTCGACCCGGCGTCGCAGCGCAAGAAGGTCACGCTGGCCTGGAACCCCGAGGACCTGGGCAAGGTGTGGACGTCGCTGCTCGACGTGGAGGGCCCGCAGTACAAGTTCTTCGACCTGCCGCTGGCCAACTACGGCTCAGCCAACTACGACAAGGTCGTGGACGCCGACGGCACGGTCGTGGGCTTCTCGATGTTCACGGGCTACAGCGCCAACGAGAAGCGCGGCCTCTCGCTCGCCACGGTCGACGCCGATGTGCCCGAGGGCACCGAGCTCAAGGTCGTGTGGGGCGAGCCCGACGGCGGATCGAGCAAGGCCTCGGTCGAGCCGCACGAGCAGTTCGAGGTGCGCGTGGTCGTCAGCCCCGTGCCGTACTCGACGGTCGCCCGCCAGGAGTACCAGGGCGGCTGGCGCACGGGCTACAACGCCTGACCGGCGCGAACGAGGGGCCCGGGCCGCACGATTCGGCGCCCGGGCCCCTCGTCCTATACAAGTGGATGACGATCCCACGGCGATCGTGCCGAGAGGAGGGGCAGGATGAGCCTTCGCTATGCACTGCTGGCGCTGCTGCGCGTCGGCCCGATGTCGGGCTACGACCTGCAGAAGCAGTTCCAGGTGTCGGTGGGCCACCTCTGGCACGCCCCGGACAGCCAGATCTATCCCGAACTGCGCAAGATGGAGTCGGACGGCCTGGTGGTCGGCGAGGACCAGCCCCGCGGCGAGCGCGGCACGCGCCGCGTGTATCACCTCACCGAGGAGGGCGAGCGCGACTACGTCCGCTGGATGGAGGAGCCGCTCGCCTACCAGCGCGTCCGCGAGCCTGCGAGCCTGAAGGCCGCCTACCTCGAGGCGGCGTCGCCTGTGGCGGCGCGCGCCTTCCTCGACGAGCACATCCGGCACTGGAGCGGGGAGCTCGAGCAGTGGGAGGCCGAGCTCGAGCGCATCGATGCACGCGTCAACCCCATGCTCATGCGGCGCCTCGAGGCGAGCGCCGCCGCCGACCACGATCGCGTCGTCGCCTTCAAGCGCTTCGGCTACGAGGGTCTCGTCGACCGCGCCCGGGCCGAGATCGCGTGGGCCGAGCGCGGCCTCACGCTGCTCGACCGCCTCTACGGCGCCTGACCTGCGAGCGCACATCCACCGCGCGAGACCACACGCACATTGGTGTGGTCTCGGCAATCGGATGTGAACTCAGCGGCTGGACGTGCGCCGCCCCGGCATCACCCGACTCCGTCGCCGACCCCGACGACGGCCTTCGCGCGGGAGCGGCCGCTGGCGCTCTTGAGCACGACGTACGACGCGTCGACGTGGGGCTCGAGCGCGCTCACCTTGTCGTTCGGCGCGCCGATCACGAGCTGGAAGCCGAGGCCGCGCCAGGCGCCGACCGCGCGGCCCGAGAACTGGGCATCGGCCTTGATCAGGGCCTCGTCGAGCAGCACGGGCGCGTAGCGCGGCCGCTCGGCGCGCGCGTCGCCGAGCTGGTAGCGCAGCGCCGCGCCGACGATGAACGCGACGAGCTCCTGCGACTCGCCGCCCGACTTCTCGCCGATGTGGTCGTAGAGCGCCACGTGCCGCCCCTCCAGGTCGACCTTCTCGGCCGACAGCCGCACGTGCCGGCGCACGTCGATGAGGTCGGCGAAGTCGGGCGAATCCCGTCGGATCCGGTCGATGAGGCGCGCCATCCGGACGTACCGCGCCTCCCGCTCGGCGTCGGTCGCCTCGCCCGACAGCACGGTGCGCAGCTCGCGCAGGTCGCGGCGGAACCCCTGCAGCACGGTCGAGTGCACCTGGCGCGCGTCGATCCTCAGACGGTGGGCGTCGTCCGCGAACGGCAGGTCGGAGAGGATCTCGTTCACGGGCGCGATGCGCTGCGTGATCTCGTCGCGGGCCCGGCGCAGCGCGTTCTCCAGGTCGAGCAGGTCGGCGCCCGACAGGCGCATGAGGCTGCGGCGCCATTCCTCCTCGAGCTCGTGCAGCTTGTCGGCCTCAAGCGCCGTCAGCACCCGATCGAAGTCGTCGTACGCGTCGACCGGGTCCGTGCCGAGGTTCGGATCGGGCCACTGCCGCAGGAACGCCTCGAAGATCGTGCCGAGCGCGTCGAGCGCCGTGCGGACGGCCGTCTCGGCGGCCTCGCGATCGCGGCGCAGGCGCTCGGATGCGCGGGCCGCGATCGCGTCGAACGCCGCCAGCGCCGCGGCGGGCGTGGCGTCCGGAGACACGCCCGTGTCATCGGCGAGCAGCTCCGCGAGGTACGCGTCGTGCGCGGCCGTGACCCGCTCGTCGCCCGCGTCCGTCTCGGCGGCGTCGATCACGCGAGCCGATGCGTCGACCTCGTCGGTGATCCGTTCCCACTCCGCGCGCAGGCTCGCGGCGGTCGTCTTGGCGGCGCCGAGCTCCTGGGCGAACGTGTCCACTGCGACGTCCAGCTCCGCAGCCCGGCGCTTCAGCTCGGCCAGGTCGGCGTTCTCGGTCGATACCCGCTCGATCGCGGTCGCCCAGCGGGCGCGCTGGGCCTCCGCCGCGCCGACGTCCACCTGCTCCCATGCCAGCTCGGCGACCGCGCGGTACGCGTCGCGCTCGTCGTCGAACGCGTCGATCCGGCTGTCGGCCTCGCGCAGCCCGGTGCCGATCTCCTGCAGCGCGCGCTCGGCGTCGGCGATCTGACGATCCAGCTCGGCGAGGCGGCGGTGGTTCGTGAAGCCCAGCGCGTTGCGGGCGCCGTGGCCGCCGTGCGCACCGCGCGCCCCGTCGCTGGTCTGGCCTGCCCGCGTGAGCGCCTTGTCGTGGTGCGCGAACTCGGCCGGGCTGTCCACGCACACGTACGCGAAGCGCTCGGCGAGGCGCGACCGCAGCCAGCCGCTGAACGGTCCCGGCGCGTAGTCGAGCCGGCCCGGCAGGGTGCGGTGGTCGAGCCCCACGTCGGATCGCAGGCCCGTCGGCGCCCCCTGGAAGCTGATGCGCTGCGCCGACGGCACGCCGTCGATCGCCGTCCGGAAGCGCGCGAGGTGTGCGGCATCGACCAGCATGGTGTTCTTGAAGCCGCCGAGAGCGAGGTTGAACGCCTCGCGCCAGACCTCGTGCGGCGTCTGCACCTCGATCAGCTCGCCGACGAACGGCAGCTCCTCGATGCTGAGCCCCGCTGCGTGGGCCAGCGCGACGCGGGCCTGGTGCAGCCGCTCGTCGATGTTGCCGCGCCGGCCCGCCAGCGCCGCCCTCTCGGCACGCAGCGCCGAGAGCTCCGCGTTGGCTTCGCGGGCGCGATCGCGCACCCGGTCCCGCTCCTCGAATACCGCGTGACGCGCGTCCTTGCTGGCCAGTCGGGTGCGCGCCGCGGCGGCGAGACGGTCGAAGTCGTCCGCCGACGCCACCGTCGCGCCGAGCGTCTCGAGCGCGCGGTCCAGCCGCCGACGGGCGGCCTGCACGGTCTCGAGGCGGCTCTCCGCCGCCGCGAGCTCACGCTCCGCGGTCTGCAGCTGCTGTCCGCCCGATGCCCACAGCATCTCCCTCACGCCGCCCAGCTCGGCCTTGCGAGCCCGCACCGCGACCTCCAGGTCGACGACGCGATCCTCCGCGGCGCGTGAGCGCGCCCGCACGTCGTCCTCGACGGCGCGCAGCAGGTCGCGCCGCCTGCCGTGGCGCCAGACCGCGACCGGAGAGGCGTCGTCCTCGGGGCGCCCGACCGCCTCGATCAGGTCGAGCCGGGCGCGCGCCTGGTCCATCGCCGCGCGATGCTGCCGAATGCCCGACAGGGCGCGCACCTGCTGTCGCGCGGTGACCATGCGCGCACGCGTGTCGGCGAGCTCGTCGAAGTGCTGCACGACCTCGTCGGCCTTGGCGAGGGTCTCGGGCTCCTCCAGCACCATCGCCTTGTACAGCGCGTCGACCGTGGTGATCTGCTGCCCGGCCTGGATGCGGGCGAGCAGCGAGACCGCCTTGGCTCCGCCGCCCGCCGCGCCGATGCCGAGGGTGGAGTGCAGGCGGGCCGTGAACTCCTTGTCGGTGTCGAAGCAGGCCAGCCCCATCCGCGTGAGCGCCGGGCGGGGGAAGCGCTGCGCGGCCGCGGCGCCGAGCTCCGTCAGGTCGAGCTCGCCGCCGAGCGTCATGCGCACCGGGGTCAGCTCCTCGAGCGCCCGCGCCCCTGCGGGCACGTACCAGGCTCGGATGGCCGTGAACATCGATCCGGCCTGATCCGACCAGGTCATGGCGATCGCCGACCAGATGTCCTCGCCGTCGCCGCGCAGCACCCGCTGCTGGGTGCCCTCGTCGGTGCGCGACTCGTCGATCTTGCCGCGCGCGTACGAGAGCACGTTGCGCTGGTCCTTGCCGCGCGGGCGGCCGATGACTCCGCCGTTCGACGCGCCGTTGAAGGGCACGGTGTGCGGCATGAGCAGCGCGATGTAGGCGTCCATGAGCGTGGACTTGCCCGATCCGGATGCGCCCGACAGCAGGGTCGCCCCGGGCGCGAACCGCACTCGGTGGTGACCGTCGTAGCCGCCCCAGTTGACCAGCTGCAGGTCGCGCGCGATCCACTGGCGCCCGGTGGACGCCGCCGGGATCAGCCCGAACAGCGTGTCGATCATCGTCATGCGTCGTCCTCGTCGTCCGCGCGGTCATCCGCATCCGAGCCGTCCGGCCCGGCCTCCGTCGTCCCGGCGTGTTCCGCGCCGCCCTCACGGTGCGCTCCCGAGCGGAGCCAGGCGAGCAGCTCGGTGAGGCGCTCGACCGACAGCACGACCTCGACCAGCGGCGCGACGCGGTAACGGCCCTCGGACTCCTCCTCGAGGAAGCCCTCGGTCGCAAGCCGCGCTACGGCCTTGCGGATCTCGCGCTGCCGCGCGGCGACATTGGTCTCGTCGGGATCGAGGAAGCTGAGCGCGGTCTGCTCGAGATCCTCGGCGTCCACGCGCGCCGAGACCTCGCCCGCTCCGCTCTCGCGGTGGAAGAGGCTGCGCAGGTGCACGAGCAGCACGGTCTCGATGCGGGTGTAGGGCTCGTCGCGCAGCAGCACCGGCACTTCGATCTCGCGCGAGCGCACCTGCTGCTTGTAGGCCAGACCGCGGTCGTGGTCGACCACGAGCCGCACGAACATGTCGTGCAGCCGCGACTCGATCACCTGCTGGTGCGCGATCAGCGCCTTCCACTGCTGGGGGTTGACGTCGGCACGCAGGTAGCGGCGCCGCAGCAGCTGCACCAGCACGCGCCGCGCCTCGACGTCGAGCGTGCCGGTGTCGCCCGGGAAGAGGTCGGCCGGATCGTCCTCCATCGCGACCGGCTCGATGAACGCGCTCTCCGTCACAGCGCTCTCCGTCACAGCACTCTCCGTCACAGCACTGTCCGTCACAGCGCTGTCCGTCACAGCCGTGTCGCTCATGCGGGTGCTCCTTCGTCGGCGGGCTCACGGGCGGGAAGGCGGGGATCCGGATCGGCGGCATCCGGCTGAGCAGGATCGGCGGCATCCGGATGATCCACGTCCTCACCGCCGCCGGGCTGCGGGACGCGCGTGGTCACGCCCGCGAAGGCCAGCCGCCGCCGCGTGCCGTCGGGGCGCACGGCCACGACCTCGACGACCTCATCGCCCTCGTCCAGCCCCCATCGATCGGCGATCTCGAACAGTCCGACCAGGTCGGCCGGGCGCCGCAGCTCGTCCGGCGCGGCCTCGAACGCCGCCGCGAGGTCGACCACGCCGCCCCGCCTCGTGAGCTCCTCGATGTGCGCGCGCAGCTCGGCATAGCGCGGGCCGCCCCAGCTGCGCGCCTCGGCCAGGGTGGCCGGATCGTCGTCGTCCGCCCACACGGCCAGCTCCGCCGGGGCCCGCTGGGGTCGCAGGGCGTCGAGCGTGGTGCGCAGCGGCCCGACCTGGGCGCGCGGCAGCCGGCGCAGGCCTCGCACCGGCTCGTTGCGGCGCGTCGTCGGCATCCAGCCCGCGAGCTCGACCATCGCGTCGCGCAGCAGGTCGTCGACCTGTCGGTCACGCAGGGGGTCGTGGTGGCGCACCTGCGTCGTGATGACACGCGAGGCGGTGCGCTGCGCGGTCAGCACCGTGTCGAGGCCCTGCTCGATCTGCCGCGACAGATTCGCCAGCTCGTCCCTCTGCTGCTGCGGCAGGCTCGTCGCGAAGGGCTGGCGCAGCACGAGGTCGAGCTGCGCCGAGAGCTCCTCCAGCCGCTCCGGGTCGCCGACCAGCCGCAGCGCGCCGGCGAACGCCCTGCCCTCGGCCGTGGCGTCGAGCACGTGCTCGGCGCGATCGAGATACTCGCGCAGCACGTCGCCGGTGGGGCGCTCATCCTGCCGCAACGCGGCGACGACCTCGCGCTGGAGGGCGCGGATCGACTCGGCCACGCGCGTGAAGTCGGCGGGCAGCTCGCGCACCAGCGACAGCACGTTCTCGGCATCCTCGCGCAGGCGCTCCTCGTCGGCGGTCTCCACGACGCCGGTGCGGTCGAGCCGGTCGAGCTCGCGCTTCAGACGCAGGATCTCGGTGTTCAGCCGGGCGCTGCGGCGCAGCACGTCCGGATCGGCGTCCTGTGCGAGCCGCTCGACCGCGTCGAGCAGCGTGCGCACGCGCGAATGGGTCACGCGCGCCCGCGGCCCCCCGGCCCGGCTGGCGATGTCGAGCGCGCCGACGGCGTGGGCCGAGAGGCGGTAGACCTCGGTGTCGGCGTCGTCGGCCTGCCGCACGAGCCATCCGGCGTCGACCCACTGCCGGCACAGCTCGCGCGCCGATCCGACGGGCAGGGCCTCGCGACCGGCGGCCCGCAGCTGCTCCAGCGCGTCGCCGATCTCGGTGTGCGCGTCGGCCACCGGCACGCTCGGCCGCACGCTCGTGAACACCGACGCGAGCAGCGTGACGACGAGCGGAGCGTGCCTCTTGTGCAGCAGCGCGAGCATCGGGCTCTGGAAGGCTCGCAGCGCCCCCTCGTAGGCGCCCTCGATCCGCGTGCTCATAGACGTTCCAGGCTAATCGGCGCAGCCGGCATCCCCGCGCGCGATCAACCGTCGACCAGGCCGCGGAAGTCGGCCGCCGTGAGCGCCCCGAGGCCCTCGGGGTCGTCGTCACCCAGCACGTCGCGGAACAGTCGCGACTTCTTCTCCTGCATCTGCACGACCTTGGCCTCGATCGTGCCCCTCGAGATCAGGCGGTAGACCATGACCGGCCGCGTCTGGCCGATGCGGTGGGCGCGGTCGGTGGCCTGCGCCTCGGACGCGGGATTCCACCACGGATCGAGCAGGATGCAGTAGTCGGCCTGGGTCAGGTTGAGACCGAACCCGCCGGCCTTGAGCGAGATGAAGAACACCGGCACGTCGCCCGCCGTGAAGCGCTCGATCATGCGCCGACGCCTGCCCGCGCCGACCGACCCGTCGAGGTACGCGTAAGGGATGCCGCGTGCGTCGGCCACGCCGGCCGCCCGCCCCAGGAACGAGGTGAACTGGCTGAACACCAGCGCGCGGTGCCCGTCGCCCACGATCTCGTCGAGCAGCTCGCCCAGCTTGTCGAGCTTGGCCGACGGCGCCGTGCCCTCTCCGACCAGCTCGGGATCGAGCGCCAGCATCCGCAGCGTCGTGAGCGAGCGCAGGATCTCCATCCGGTTCGCCTGCACGTCGTCGAGCAGGTTCATGACCTTCTGCCGCTCGCGCTGGAGTCGCAGCGTGTACGCGCGCTGGTGCGCGGGATGCAGCTCCACCTCGAGCAGCTGCTCGGTCTTCTCCGGCAGATCGGTGGCGACCTGCTCCTTCGTGCGGCGCAGCATGAACGGCCGGATGCGTCGGCGCAGGCGGGCGAGACGGGCCCCGTTGCGCTCGCGCTCGATCGGCTTGCGGTAGTGATCGGTGAACGACTTCTCGCCGCCCAGCAGGCCCGGGGCGGTGAGCGTGGCGAGCGCCCACAGCTCGAGCAGGTTGTTCTCGAGCGGCGTGCCCGTGATCGCGAGCTTCGTGGGCGCCGACAGCAGCCGAGCGCACCGGTAGCCCTGCGAGCGGTGGTTCTTGATCTGCTGGGCCTCGTCAAGCACGAGCACCCGGAACCCCATGGCCTGATACTCGTCGAAGTCGAGGCGGAACAGCGCGTAACTGGTCACGACCAGGCTCGCCCCCGCGGCCGCCTCGGCGAGTCGGGTGCCGCGCTTGCCCGTGGTCTCCTCGATGCCGACGGGTGCCAGCGCGGGTGCGAACCGCTCGGCCTCGCCCACCCAGTGGCTCACCACGCTGGTGGGCGTGACGACCAGGAACCTCGAGCCGGGCTCATCCTGGCGCGCCTTCTCGAGGGCGGCCAGCACCTGCACGGTCTTGCCGAGGCCCATGTCGTCGGCCAGGATGCCGCCCAGCCGGTGCGCGCGCAGGAAGTCGAGCCACGCGTAGCCCGTGCGCTGATACTCGCGCAGCGTGGCGCGGAAGCCCTCGGGTGTCGGCACCGGCTCGAGCCGGTCGATGTCGCTCAGCGCACGCAGGCGCTCGAACCACTCCTGGGTCTGCGCCTCGACGACCCCGCTCGCCACGAGCTCCTGCCAGAGATCGACCTGCCAGCCGCTGATGCGCAGCGGGCCGCCCTGGCGGTCCTGCAGCCCGCGCGCCTCTTCGATCATGTGCCGCAGCGGCTCGAACTGCGCCGCCCCCAGCGTGAACACCGTGCCGCTCGGGAGCACGAGATAGCGATGACCGCCCACCAGCGCGGCCAGCAGCGTGCCGAACGGGACCGGCTCGCCGCCCACGTCGACGCTGACCTCGAGGTCGAACCAGTCGTTGCCCGACGGCTCTGCCGACACGTGCACGACGGGCAGCTCATCGGCGAAGCGGTACTCGGGCAGCGCGTCGGTCTCGTCCACGCGCAGGCCCTCGACGCCGCGCAGCGCGGGCAGCACCTCCGCCAGGAACTCCACCGTCTCGTCACGGGTCAGGCTGGCCGCGCCGAAGGCAGTGCCCTGCCGCACCCCCAGCAGCCCGGCCCGCTCCCCCGCAGCCGCCACCACCGCGTCGCCGACCTCCCGCTCCTGGGCAGGCATGCGCGTGCCGCCGCCGTCGGGGTACTCCCAGCTCCACGCGAGCCGCGCGAGGTGGTCGGCGTGCGCGACCGTCAGGACCAGGATGGGCCGGGCGGGCGCGGGGACGTCGTAGGTTCCGCCCAGCGAGCGCAACGGGGCGATACGCCGCAGCCGCGGCAGGTAGTCGCGCTCGAAATCCGCGATGGCCTCCTCGGGCACCGTGAACGGCTCGCCCTCCGCCAGACGGGCGAACGCGTCGTCCAGCGGCTCGGCCAGCGGCACCAGCTCCCGCACGCGATCGTCGTCGACCAGCGCCATGCCGACCACGGGCGACCCCAGCGGCATCAGCCGCAGACCCGGATCGGCATCGAGGTCGATCACGGGCTGCACGACCAGCGAGCCGTCGCGGCGGGCGAGGTCGAGGAAGTGGCGGGCCGGCTGCGCGCGCAGGCCGACGTCATCCTGCGTCTTCGACGCGCCCACGAACGGCACCGCCGCGTCCCGCAGCTCCTGCAGCACCTGCCACAGGCCGCGACTGGGCAACTCGTCGAGCCGGATCCACTGCGGTGCGCGATCGTACGAGCCCCAGCGGCTGGCGTAGGCGCGGCCGCCCTGGCCGCGCGCGGCCGACTCGAAATGCTCGCGCGACTCGTGCAGCGCCGCGATCTCGCCCAGCGCGCGCACCTGCGCCGCCGACAGCCCCTGTGACGCCAGGTCGCGCCAGCCGATGCCCGTGCGGATCCACGTGCCCCGGCTGCCCTTGATCGCCGGGCGCACCTGCACGCCCGGCCGATCGCCGCCCTCGTCGACGCCGAACAGCAGGGCGACCTCCGCCGGACGCTCGTCGGCCTCGCCGCCGAACGCCCGGTCGAGCGCGCGTCGCCACGGCTCGACGCGACCGCTGCCGCCGCCCACCGGACGCGACCCGCTCGCCAGGGCGTACAGAACGCCGGCCGAGTGCACGCACAGCCGGTCGCCGCAGGACTCGCACTCGAACGCCACACCGCCCGTGCGGTCGTCGACGTCGACGAACACCGCGAAGCGCCCCACCTTGGCCTCGTACGACGTGACATCGCGCGAGACCGCATCGGCGATGATCCGCACCGTCCCCTGTGCCGCGAGGTGCGCCCCCGAGCGCATCACCCACTCGGGCACGGTGGCCTCGAGCCCGGCGAGGTCGAGTTCGAACGGCACCCGTCGAGCCTACGTGCGCCCTCCGACAGTCGGCCCGATGGTCAGAGGGCTCGCTCCATGAGGTCGCGCCCGAGCGCGTGGAACGCGCTGTGCACGCGGTGACGGTCGAGCGCCGACTCGTCCTCGAACGCCACGATCAGCGCGAACGCGAACGCTCCCCGGCGACCCGCGACCACGCCGGCCTCCGCCCGTGCACCCGCCTCGCGGCCGGTCTTGCCGAAGAACGTCACGCCGTGGTCGTCGCGCCCGCCCCAGAACGGATCGACCCCGAGCATCGCGCCCACGAGCCCGGCATCGGCGGGAGGCGAGAGCCAGTCGACCACGCGCGAGCTGACCGACTCGCTCACGGCTGTGCCGGCCGCCAGCGCGCCGAACAGCGCCGCGAACTCCCGCGCCGTTCCCAGCGCGAGGTGCGGCGCGTCGTCGGGGCCCCGGCGGTCTCGGAACCGATCGAGCAGCGCCGTCCGCGGCATCCTGAGCGCCAGGATGCGCCGCGTGACGTTCTCGTGGCCCACGCGATCCAGCAGAGCATTGGCCGCGAGAGCGTCTCCCGCGGCCGCCAGCACGGCCAGATCGGTCACGGGAAGCGAGGGGACCGCCATGGTGCGCCACAGCCCGGTCGGCGCGGCGCCCTTCTCCTCCGGCCGGTCGACCAGCTCGAACGGCTCCAGTGAGCCGTCGTCGAAGCGCGCCGCGGTCTCGATCAGCAGCGGCACCATGCCGAGACCGCCCACGGGCAAGGGCACGTGACCATCTCCCGAGAGCACGCTTCCGCCGGGGAGCGCCATGCCGCCGGGGGGCGCCGTGCTCTCGGGGAGTGCCGTGCCGTCGGGCAGCGCCGAGCCATCGGGGAGCGCCGGGCCATCGGGGAGCGCCGGGCCGCCGCCGTCCAGGTCGACCACCTGCACCGCGACGCGGGCACCGTGCAGCGAAAGCGACTCGAGCGCCGCCAGCGTCGCCCCGAACGAGCCGCGAGCCGACCGCGCGCGCCCACGCCGGGCGCCGGCCGGCGCCTGGGTGCCGGTCACACCGAGCCGCTCCTGGCGGTTGTGTCTGCGGGGGTCTGCGCCCACGTTCGGTTCCTCCGTCGATCCGTCCTCGCGCGGCGGCCGGATCTCTGCTTCCTCGTCGCACGATTCTGCACCCGTCCCGAGGCGCCCCGACATCCGTCAGGCGAAGATCCGATGAAGTTCGCCGAAGGACGCCCGGTCAGCGGCGCATCTCGGCGATATTCCGCTCGGGCCACCCCGGGCGTGGCGCGCCCGCTTCCATGGTCGTCCCAGCGGGGTCGCGGCACAATCGGTGCGTGCCCTCCGATACCGCGTCTGCCGCCGCGCCGGCGATCCCGTCCGTCGACGCTCCCCTCGCGCAGGTCGTGCTGATCGGGGGCGCCAGCGGATCGGGCAAGTCGCGGCTCGCAGCGCAGTCGGGGCTCCCCATGCTGCGGCTCGACGACTTCTACCGCTCGGGCGACGACCCCGCCCTGCCGCGCCGCGACAACGGCGAGGTCGACTGGGATCATCCGGGCTCCTGGCACGGCGACCGGGCGCTCGCCGCGCTCGAGCAGCTGGCCCGCACGGGCAGGGCCGAGGTCCCGGTCTACGACATCGCCGCCAACGACACGGTCGGCACGCGCCTGCTCGAGCTCGACGGATGCACGCGCTTCGTCGCCGAAGGCGTGTTCGTGGCGGAGGTGGCGGCCGAGGCCCGCCGCCGCGGACTGCTCGCCGATGCGCTCTGCGTGCGTCGTTCGCGCTGGATCACCATGGTGCTGCGGTTCGTGCGCGACGTGCGCGAGCACCGCAAGCCGGTCGGCGTGCTCATCCGGCGGGGCGTGCGGCTCGCGCGACAGGAGCCCGTGATCGTCGCGCGCCTGCGCACCGCGGGCTTCCGCACGGTCTCGGTACGCGGCATCCGTCGCCTCCTCGCCCGCCCCTGACCGGGCTACCAGATCGTGACGCGCTGCTCCTCCGGAAGCCACAGCGCATCCTGCTCGGTCACGTCGAACGCCTCGTAGAACGCGTCGATGTTGCGCACGATCTGGTTGCAGCGGAACTCGTTGGGCGAGTGCGGGTCGATCGTCAGCAGGCGGATGGTCTCGGCCTCACGGCCCTTCTGCTGCCACACCTGCGCCCACGAGAGGAACAGGCGCTGCACGCCCGTGTAGCCGTCGATCACCGGCGCCTCCTCGCCGCCCAGCGACAGCTCATAGGCCTTGAGCGCGATGCCCAGGCCGCCCAGGTCGCCGATGTTCTCTCCGATCGTGAGCGCGCCGTTGACCTTGTGCGACGCATCGAGGCCGACCGGCGTCAGCGCGTCGTACTGCGCGATCAGCGCCTTGGTGCGCTGCTCGAACGCTGCGCGGTCGGCGTCCGTCCACCAGTCGGTGAGGCTGCCGTCGGCGTCGTACCGGCTGCCCTGGTCGTCGAAGCCGTGGCCGATCTCGTGCCCGATGACCGCTCCGATACCGCCGTAGTTCGCGGCGTCGTCGCGCTCCGGGTCGAAGAACGGGTACTGCAGGATGGCCGCCGGGAACACGATCTCGTTCATCAGCGGGTTGTAGTACGCGTTGACGGTCTGCGGCGTCATGAACCACTCGTCGCGGTCGATCGGCTGGCCGACCTTGGCGATCTGGCGGTCGTGCTCGAACGCGCTGGCCCGTCGCACGTTGCCCAGCAGGTCGGCCGCGTCGATCTCGAGGCCGCTGTAGTCCTTCCACTTCGCCGGGTAGCCGATCTTGGGCACGAACGAGTCGAGCTTCTTGAGCGCCCGCTCGCGGGTCTCGGCACCCATCCACTCCAGGTTCGTGATGCTCTGGCGGTACGCCTCGATCAGGTTGGCGACCAGCTCGTCCATCGCCGCCTTTGCAGCCGGCGGGAAGTGACGCTCGACGTACACCTTGCCCACGGCCTCGCCCAGGGCCCCTTCGGCGAGCGCGACGCCGCGCTTCCAGCGCTCGCGGATCTCGGGCACGCCGGTGAGCTCGGTGCCGTTGAACGCGAAGTTCTCCTGCACGAACTCCTCGGTCAGATACGGCGCCGCGGCGCGCACGATCTTGAACCGCAGCCAGGCCTTCCAGTCGTCGATGCGCGCATCGGTCAGCAGCGTGCCGATGCCTTCGAGGAACGAGGGCTGGTACGCCACCACCTCGGCGAAGGCCTGCGGGTCGCCCGGTGCGACGCCGTCGAGCCACGGCGTCAGATCAAGCCCGGTGAGCCGCTCGATCTCGTCCCACGTCTTGAGGTTGTACGTCGCGACGGCATCGCGGCTGCGCACGTTGTCCCAGTGGTGGGAGGCGATGTCGGTCTCGAGCGCGACCACGCGCTCGGCCTGCGCGGCCGCCTCCGGGATGCCGGCCAGCTCGAGCATGCGCTCGACGTGCTGGCGGAACTTCGCGCGGGTGCCGGCGAAGTTCTCGAGGCGGTAGTAGCTCTCGTCGGGCAGCGACAGCCCGGCCTGCACCAGGAAGGGCACGTAGCGCGTCGGGTCGCCCGGGTCGGGCTCGACGAACACGGCGATGACGTTGGCCACGCCCTGCCGGTCGAGGGCCCCCACCGTGCCGAGGAACGACGGGATGTCGGCGACCGCGTCGGCCAGCGCCAGCGGCTCCGCCAGGGGTGCGGCGCCGAGCTCGGCGATGCGCTGCTCGTCCATGAAGCTCGCGTAGACGTCGCCCACCTTGCGGGCCAGGGTGCCGGGCTCGGCCTGCTGCGACTCCTCGACGATCGCACGCACATCCTTCTCGGCCTGCTCGGCCAGCAGGTGGAAGGAGCCCCACCGCGCCTTGTCGCCCGGGATCTCGGTGCGCTCGATCCAGGCGCCGTTCACGTGGCGGTAGAGGTCGTCCTGCGGGCGGATCTGCGGGCTCAGCTCGTCGAGGGCGATCCCGGATCGGAGAGTGGCGGCGTCGGTCATGGCACCACCCTACGGGCGCGCTTCCCAGCACGAGTCCATTCGCGCCCACCGCACATCGGCACCGCCCGGGACACATCCGTCCAGCCGACGCACATCCCTCCCGCCAACCCACATCCCTCCCGCCAACCCACAGCCACCCGGATATGCCGTGGCGGGGACCATATGCACTGAGCGCTGATCATGGCCGGATGCCGAAGTGCGCAAGTCGTCGACGCAGTGCGTCGGCAGTCTCCATGTGGGTGTCCATCCACCTCACGTACGGGTCCCGGGAGTGCCCGCGGATCCAGTCGCCTCGCTCCTTCTCGTCGAGCAACGCCTCCTGCGGGGTCCTTCCCGTCACCTCACCCCCGTCCGGATGCGCTTCCACGCCGTGGATGTGCGCTCTCCGCGCAGGATGGACTCTCGGCGCAGCACGGGGCCCACGTGTCGGGGGCCCGAACTACCCTCGAACGGTGACCCGCACGCGCACGCTGAACCGCGACATCCTGCGGCTGGCCGTGCCTGCGCTCGGCGCGTTGGTGGTCGAGCCGCTGTTCCTGCTCGTGGACGCCGCGCTGGTCGGGCATCTGGGGGTCGTGCCGCTCGCCGGACTGGGCATCGCGTCGTCGATCCTGCAGACGATCGTCGGGCTGATGGTGTTCCTCGCGTACTCGACCACGCCCGCGGTCGCACGGCGGTTCGGGGCCGGGGATCTCCGCGGCGCCGTGTCTGCGGGCGTCGACGGCCTCTGGCTCGCGCTCGCCATCGGAGGCGTGCTCGCGCTCGCGGGATCACTCGCGACGCCGGCGCTCGTGTCGGCTTTCGGGCCATCAACCGCGGTGGCCGCCCAGGCGCAGACGTACCTCGGCATCTCGATGTGGGGCCTGCCGGCGATGCTCATCGTGTTCGCCGCGACCGGCCTGCTGCGCGGCCTGCAGAACACGGTGACCCCCCTGTGGATCGCCGGCCTCGGCTTCACGGCCAACGCGGCCCTGAACGCGCTGTTCATCTACGGGGTCGGGTGGGGCATCGCCGGGTCGGCGGCGGGCACGGTCGTCGCGCAATGGGGCATGGTCGCCGCGTACGTGGTGGTGGTCGGGCGGCTCGCGCGCCGGCATGCGGCGCCGCTGCGTCCGCACCGGGCCGGGATCGGCGGCTCCGCCAGGGCCGGGGGCTGGCTGTTCCTGCGCACCGTGAGCCTGCGACTCTCGCTGCTGCTCACCGTCGCCGTCGCGACCGGGCTCGGCACACACGAGCTCGCGGGATGGCAGATCGTGTTCACCATCGCGTCGACCGCTGCCTTCGCACTCGACGCGCTGGCGATCGCCGCGCAGGCGCTGATCGGCAAGAGCCTCGGCGCGGGGGACGTCGACGAGGTGCGGCACGTGCTGCGGCGCACCGTGGCGTGGGGCGCCTGGTTCGGCGCCGCACTGGGCCTCGCGATCGCGGCGCTGTCAGGGGTGCTGGGCCTGGCCTTCACGAGCGACCCGCAGCTGGCGACGCTCATCCAGCCCGCACTGCTGCTCATGGGTCTGCTGCAGCCGCTCGCGGGCGTCGTGTACGTGCTCGACGGCGTGCTGATGGGGGCGGGCGATGCTCGCTACCTCGCGCTCGCGGGCGTGCTCACCCTCGTGCCGTTCCTGCCCGCCCTCGCGGTGATCGCATGGGCCCACCCCGCCGGGCCGGCCGGCCTCTCGTGGCTGACAGTGGGGTTCTTCGCGATCCTGATGGCGGCTCGGCTGGCCACGCTCGGCTTCCGCGTGCGCGGGAGTCGCTGGATGACGGTCGGCGAGCGCCCGGTCGAGGTCGCGCCCTAAGGTGGCACGCGTGACGACCGAGACCACCGCCGTGACCGACCTCATCGAACTGGGCGACGGCCTGCGGGTGCCCCGCCAGGGCTATGGCGCGATGTCGCTGAGCGACATCTACGGCCCCGTGACCGACGACGACGCGCTGCGCACGCTGACGCACGCGGTCGACGCCGGGGCGACGTTCATCGACACCGCCAACATCTACGGGATGGGCCGCAGCGAGCGGATCATCTCGCGGCTTCTCCGCACCCGTCGCGACGAGGTGCAGCTCGCGTCGAAGTTCGGCATCGTCGCCGGCGGCGGCGTCGGACAGCGCGGCATCCGGGGCGATCGCGCGTACGTGCGCGAGCAGCTCGAGCTCAGCCTCGAGCGCCTCGGCACGGATCACCTCGACCTCTACTACCAGCACCGCGTCGACCCGAACGTGCCCATCGAGGACACCGTCGGGGCCCTCGCCGAGCTCGTCGCCGAGGGCAAGATCCTGCACATCGGCATCTCCGAGGCCACGGCCGACGAGCTGCGCCGGGCGGCGTCCGTGCATCCGATCGCCGCGGTGCAGAGCGAGTGGAGCATCGTCAGCCGTGACGTCGAACAGCACGTGGTGCCGGCTGCGCGTGAGCTCGGCATCGGCTTCGTGCCGTATTCGCCGGTCGGCCGCCAGTGGCTGACCGGCCTGTTCGATCCCACGGCGATGGAGGCGGCCGACGGCCGCCCCAAGTTCCCGCGCTTCGCGCCCGAGAACCTCGCGGCGAATCAGCCGCTGCTCGACGAGGTGCTCGCGGTCGCCGACGAGGCCGGCGTGACGGCGGCCCAGTTGTCCATCGCGTGGCTGTACGACAAGGGCCGGGCGCTGGACCTGCCCGTGGTGCCCATTCCCGGCACGCGCTTTCCCCACCGGGTCGACGAGAACCTCACGGCCGCCGGCATCACCCTCTCCGCCGACCACGTCGCGCGGCTCGATGCCCTGGCCGCACGGGTCGTCGGCCACCGCTCGTTCAACCCGACGTGGGTGTCCTCAGGGCGGGAGTGACCGCTACGCCAGGGCCTCGAGCTCGGCGATCTCGATCTTCTTCATCCGCATCATCGCCTGGATCTGCTCGGGCGTGCGCATGAGCGCCTCCATGTCGGCGGGCACGATCTGCCAGCTGACGCCGAACCGGTCCTTGCACCAGCCGCACTGCTCCGACTCCGGCACGGCCGAGAGGCGATCCCAGTAGTAGTCGATCTCGGCCTGGTCGCGGCACGCGACGACGAAGGAGATGGACTCGTTGAACGTGAAGTACGGACCGCCGTCGAGACAGCCGAACGGCACGCCGCCGAGCGTGAACTCGCCGTTGATGACCTTGCCGGCCATGCCTTCGAAGTGCGGGTCGATGTTCTCGTCGGGGTATTCGTCGACGCGATCGATCCGGCTCTCGGGGAACACCTCGCAGTAGTACTCCATCGCCTCTCGGGCATTGCCGTCGAACCAGAGAAAGGGGCGGATGAGGGGAGCGCTGATCATGGACGACCTCCTTGTCGCGGGTCACGCTACGCCGGGCCTCGGCCGCCCGACACCCTCAGATCGCGGCCTGCGCCACTCATCCCCCCGCGAGCGCCACCCAGCGGCGGCGGCGAGCGCCGCTGAGACCTCGCGCGACCCCCGCACCGGGCACGCGCCCGGCGCCAGGATGGACCCCGAGGTGAGGACGCCAGACATGGAGCATCGCAGGCACCGCTGCATGGGTAATTCAACCCAGGGCCTTCCATCCCTCGCCCAGCGCAGGCACCATGAGTGCGGAGCGACTCCGTCGACCCTCCGGAAAGACCAGATGCAGACCCCGATTTCGAAGCCCGTGCAGCACCTCGTGATCACACGGCGTGGTCATGAGCTCCGGGTGCGCGCAGGCCGTTCGGCGTCCGCCATGGCTCTGCTCGCGGTGACGATCGCGGCCACTGCGGCCGCCGTCCCGCGCGATGCCGAGGCCCCCTCCGCTCCGGAGCCCGTCTCGATCGTCGCGCAGGCCGCGTACGCCGGATCGCCCGCAGCCGCGGAGGACGAGGGGTTCGGCGCCCCCGACCTCGAGCTGCCGCGCTTCGAGGGCGAGGGGCTCTCGCACGAGGCCGCGCAGTTCGCGGAGGAGGCGCAGACGCTGCCGCCGGGCTTCGAGACGCGGTCGTACGCGGCCACCACCCCGGAGGAGCTGAAGGAGATCCAGCGCAAAGCGCGGATGGAGCTCATCCGCAAGGCCATCGCGGCCGGCATCCCTGTCGATCTGTCGCGGTTCTCCGACGCCGACATCGCCCGGCTGGCCTCGCTCGACTCTCTCGCATGGCCCCTTGCGGGGGGCGCCCTCACCGACGGATTCGGCGCGCGCGGCGGGCGCCACATGGGCCTCGACATCGCGGCGCCGGCCGGCACGCCCATCGGCGCGGCGGCGCCCGGCATCGTCATCCTGTCGAGCGAGAGCTATTTCGGCTACGGCGTGGCCGTGATCATCCAGCACCTCGACGGCATGCAGACGCTCTACGGCCACATGCTGCACGGCAGCCGAGTCGTCGAACCGGGCGACTGGATCGAGGCGGGTGACCCCATCGGCCTGGTCGGCAACACGGGGCGCAGCTTCGGCAACCATCTGCACTTCGAGGTGCGCGTGCGCGGCACCGCGGTCGATCCCCTCGCGCATCTGTCGCGCGACAAGCGCGGCCCGGTGAACCTGGCGTCGTGGAAGCCGTCGTCCGTTCCCGTGCCGGATGAGTCGGAGTCGGGCGCACCTCGGCCTGCGGCTGTGCGTCCGGCGCCGTCGACTCCACCGAAGCCCGCGCCGGCGGCCGTGCCTTCGCGCACCCCCAAACCCGCGGTCACACCCCCTTCCGGCAGCACGCCGACGCCGACCCCGGGCACGCCGAGCCCCACGCCGTCGCAGACGACTCCGCCGCCGGCCAGCCCTCAGCCGGCGCCCGCACCGACCACGCCGGCGCCCGCACCGGCGCCCGCCCCGACGCAGAGCACCCCCGCTCCCGCGCCTTCCACGTCGGCGCCGGCCCCCGCTCCCAGCTCGCCGGCCCCGGCACCGAGCCCGTCACCCACGCCGGACGGGGGCCTGCTCGGCGGGCTCCTCGACACCCTGCTGGGCGGCTAGCCCGCGTATCGCCGGCACGGCTAGCCCGCGTATCGCCGGCACCACTCGTACATCACGACCGCGGCGGCAGCCGAGGCGTTGATCGAGCGCGTCGAGCCGTATTGGGTGATCTCGATGTGCCCCGACGCCGCGGCGAGCGCCTCGTCCGAGAGCCCGGGACCCTCCTGGCCGAACAGCAGCACGCACCGCTCGGGCAGCTCCGCCCGGTCGACGGGAACCGCGTCGCCCACGTTGTCCACCGCGATGACCGGGATGCCCTCCCCCCGCGCCCATGCAGCGAACGTCGCGACGTCGGGATGGTGCACGACGTGCTGGTATCGGTCGGTGACCATGGCTCCTCGGCGGTTCCAACGACGCCGTCCGATGATGTGCACGGTGTCGGCGAGGAACGCGTTGGCGCTGCGCACGATCGATCCGATGTTCATGTCGTGCTGCCAGTTCTCGATCGCGACATGGAACGGGTGGCGTCGCTCATCCAGCGCGGCGACGATCGCCTCCATGCGCCAGTACCGGTAGCGGTCGATGACGTTGCGGCTGTCGCCCTGCGCCAGCAGCTCCACGTCCCACACCGACTCGGGGTCATGCGCATCCGGGGGCCACTCCCCCGGCCAGGGACCGACACCGTGGGTCGATCGCTCGGGCGAGGCCTCCACGCTCTCGGGCAGCTGGGCATCCGTCACCCCGAAAGGCTATCCGCGCGCGGCACGCCGGAGGTGCGTCGCCGCTACAGTTTTCGGTGCACCTAAATCTCTGGCAGACTGTCCGCACCGCCCCCGCCGGATGACCAGGGAGAACGCATGACGACACTGACGTCTCAGCCGCCCACCGCCCGCCCGCCCCGGGTGGCGTGGCTGCTCGGCCCCGCTCTCGTGGCGGGCGTCGCCTACCTCGATCCGGGCAACGTGGCCAGCAACATGACGGCGGGCGCGCGCTACGGCTATCTGCTCGTGTGGGTCGTGGTCATCGGCAACGTGATGGCGTGGCTCATCCAGTACCTGTCGGCGAAGCTGGGCGTCGTGACGGGCCAGAGCCTGCCCGAGCTGCTGGGGCGGCGCATCCGGGGACGATGGGCACGGCGCGGGTACTGGCTGCAGGCCGAGCTCGTGGCCATGGCGACCGACGTGGCGGAGGTGATCGGCGGTGCGGTGGCGCTCAACCTGCTGTTCGGCGTGCCTCTGCTCTGGGGCGGCGTCATCACGGGCGCGGTCTCCATGGCGCTGCTGGTGATCCAGTCGAAGCGCGGGGCGAAGCCGTTCGAGTTCGTCATCATCGGCCTCATGGCGATCATCGCGATCGGCTTCGCGGTGGGAGTGTTCGTCGCCCCACCCGACGGTCCCTCCGTGCTCGCCGGGCTCGTGCCGCGCTTCACCGACGCCGGATCGGTGCTGCTGACGGCGTCGATCCTTGGTGCGACCGTCATGCCCCACGCGATCTACGCCCACTCCGCGCTGAGCCGCGACCGGTTCGCGCCGCGAGGCACGACCGAGCCGGTGTCCGGCGGCTCGCTCCGCGCGGGTGGCGTGAGCGTCAGCCGCATCCTGCGCGCGACGAAGTGGGACGTGACGATCGCGCTCGGCGTCGCCGGCACCGTGAACCTCGCGATCCTGCTGCTGGCGGCGGCCAATCTTCCCGGCGTCGCGGGCACCGACAGCCTGGAGGGTGCGCATGCGGCCATCGCAGAAGGCCTCGGCCCGGCGATCGCGACGCTGTTCGCGGTGGGGCTGCTGGCGAGCGGCCTCGCGTCGACGTCGGTGGGCGCCTACGCGGGCGCCGAGATCATGCAGGGCCTGCTGCGCGTGCGGGTGCCGCTGCTCGTGCGGCGCCTGGTGACGCTCGCGCCGGCGCTGATCATCCTGGCGGTCGGGTTCGACCCGACGCTCGCGTTGGTGCTGAGCCAGGTGGTGCTGTCGTTCGGCATCCCGTTCGCGCTCGTGCCTCTCGTGGTGCTCACGGCGCAGCGCCGCACGCTCGGCGAGCACCGCAACCGTCCGTGGACGACGGTCGCGGGCGCCGGCGCGGCGACGTTCCTGATCGTGCTGAACTCGCTGCTGCTGTGGCTGGTCGCGACCGGCGCGTGATGGTCATCCGGATCTTCCCGGGCGAGCCGCTTACGATCGACCCGTGCCCAACTCGCCCGCCGTCGACGACTACCTGAAGACGGTGTACGCCCACACCGAGTGGCAGGATGCCCCGATCACGCCGTCGGTGCTCGCCGCGAAGCTCGGGATCGCACCGTCGAGCGTGACCGAGATGGTCAAGAAGCTGAGCGCCCAGGGGCTGGTGGCGCACGAGCCGTACCGCGCCGTGCGGCTCACGGCCGAGGGAGAGCGGCGCGCCCTCGAGATGGTGCGACGCCACCGGCTGATCGAGACATGGCTCGTCGAGGACTTCGGGTACGCGTGGGACGAGGTGCATGAGGAGGCCGAGGTGCTCGAGCACACGATCAGCGATCGGCTGCTCGAGAAGATTGACGAGCGGCTGGGCCGGCCCCGCTTCGATCCGCACGGAGACCCCATCCCGGATGCCGCGGGCCTGGTCGAGCGCGAGGGCTTCGTGCTGCTCGCCGAGGCCCCGGTCGACCACCGGGGGCGCATCCTGCGGGTCAGCGACCGCGATCCCGGCCTGCTGCGGCTCATCGAGCGCGCCGGCATCGGCGTGGGCCAGGAGGTGCGCGTGAGGCCCGGCGGGATCGAGCTCGCGGGCGACACGGTCGACCTGCCCCCGGCCGCAGCCGAGGTCATCTGGCTCACCGCCTGAGCGCGCCTCGCACGGGGATCCCGCGTACTCAGGATCGGGATGCCCTGCCAGGTCCTGCGAAACCGGGATGTCCGGACGAAGCGATCACCGCGCGGCGCGCGCCGCGCGGGCAAAGGGCCACTCGATGCCCGTGAGCCGCTCGCACTCCTGCCACACGCGCGTGCGCACGTCCTGATCCAGCGCCCGACGCGACGGACGCTGGCGCACGGGCCGGCCCAGCGTCCAGAACCGCGGGCCCCAGTACTCGCCGCCGCGCACGTCGGGGTCGACCAGCGCGCGCACGAGCGACTCCGCGCCGCGCTCCTTGCTCTGCGCGAAGGGCTGCAGGCCATCGCGCACGCGCTTCCACCGACTCGGCTCGTTGACGCCGTGCACCCGCGGCGTGCGGCCGCCGATCGAGTAGCCGGGATGCGCCACCACGCTGTCGACCGGCACCCCGGCCTCACGCAGGCGCGCGTCGGCCTCCAGGCCGAGCGCGTGCACCACGAGCTTCGACTGCACGTAGGCCTGCCAGGCGTCGTAGCGGTTCTCGAGCTGGATGTCGGTGGGTTCCGGAGCGCCGAGGTGCGTCGACATGCTGCCGAGCCAGACGATCCGCGTGTTCTGGCGCCGGCTCGCCGACTTGGCGAGCGTCGTGAGCAGCTCGGCCGCGAGCACGAAGTGGCCCAGAGCGTTCGTGGCGAAGACGAGCTCGCGCCCGTCGCGCGTGAGCTCGCGGCGGCGGGGGGTGTGCACGATGCCGGCGTTGAGCAGCACGCCGTCGAGCCGCGAGCGCGAGAACAGTCCGCCCCGCACGGAGGCTGCTGCTGCGCGGATGGAGCCGGGGTTGCTGACGTCGAGCAGCAGGGTCTCGACCGACGCGCCGGGGTTGCGCGCCTCGAGGGCGTCGTGCGCGGCGGCGAGCCGATTGGGGTTGCGGCCGCTGAGCACGACGTGCGCTCCGGCGGCGGCGAGCTGCTCGCTCGCGAAGAACCCGAGGCCGGCGTTGGCGCCGGTCACCAGGTACATGCGGCCCGAGAGGTCCGGCAGCGCGGCCGGATCCCAGTCGTCGCCGCCGTGTTGGATCACATCCGAACGATATCCCCCGGGCGTGCCGCACCTGCACCGACGCCCCGGTCGCGACACAACGCAGCACCGTGCCGCTGCCGCGGCGGGTCGCACGGTGTGCTCGACACGCCGGAAGCCGTCGGCGGTTCCTGCGTTGTGGCACACCACCCGCCCACGACAATCCGCGGCGCCCCGCAGCCGCCCATGCCGCGCATGCATGCCAGCCCACCCGCCCACTCCCGCACCTACTCTGGTGCCATGGCGCGACGCGACGAGATCGAGTGCTGGCTCACCGACATGGACGGCGTGCTCGTGCACGAGAACGTCCCCATCCCCGGCGCCCGCGAGCTGCTGGCGAAGTGGCGCGACGACGAGACCCCGTTCCTCGTCCTCACGAACAACTCGATCTTCACGCCCCGCGACCTCAGCGCCCGGCTGCGCTCCTCGGGCATCGAGGTGCCCGAGGACCGCATCTGGACCAGTGCGCTGGCCACCGCCGACTTCCTGAAGTCGCAGGCCCCCGGCGGATCGGCCTTCGTGATCGGCGAGGCCGGCATCCTGACGGCCATGCACGAGGCCGGCTTCATCATGACCGAGACCGACCCCGACTACGTCGTGGTCGGCGAGACCCGCAACTACTCGTTCGAGGCGATCACCAAGGCCATCCGGCTCATCGGGCGCGGCGCGCGCTTCATCGTCACGAACCCCGACGCCACGGGGCCGAGCGCCGAGGGGCCGCTCCCCGCGACCGGCGCGATCGCGGCCCTGATCACCAAGGCCACGGGCCGCACGCCGTATGTCGTCGGAAAGCCGAACCCCATGATGTTCCGCTCGGCGCTCAACCGCATCGGAGCGCACTCCGAGAACACGGGGATGATCGGCGACCGGATGGACACCGACATCGTCGCGGGCATCGAGGCCGGGCTGCACACCGTGCTGGTGATGACCGGGATCAGCGACGAGCGCGAGATCGCGCGCTATCCGTTCCGCCCGAACGAGGTGCTGGGCTCGGTGGCCGACCTGCTGCATCCGGCGTCCGACGACGAGCAGGATGCGCCGGGCCGGGCCGCCGCAGAGCCCGCGGAAGGCACCCGCCCGCGCACGTCGACGGGCGAGGGCGCCTCGTGACGAACGCCGCGACCGACGTCGCCCTCAGCCCCGCGCGTGTGCTGCGTTGGAAGGCCGCGATCTTCGCGGTCTTCCTCACCAGCGGCCTCAGCGTCGCCACGTGGGCATCGCGCGTGCCGGCGATCAAGACCGCCCTCGGCATCGACAACACCGAGGTGGGCGGGATGCTGATGGGCGCGGGAGTCGCCTCGATCCTCGGCCTGTCGATGGCCGCCGCTCTGATGGCGCGCTTCGGCGCCCGGCGCGGGATGCTCGCGAGCATGCTCACCTTCATGGTGGGCATCGTGCTGATCGGCGTCGGCACCGACGTCGTGGGCTCGTTCCCGGTCGTGCTGGCGGGGCTCATCCTGTTCGGCTTCGGCAACGGGTGCGTCGACGTGATGATGAACGTCGAGGCGACCGCGATCGAGCAGCTCGCGAAGAAGACGATCATGCCGCTCTTCCACGCCTTCTTCAGCTTCGGCACCGTGATCGGCGCCGGTCTCGGCGTGCTGGCGGTCAACCTGGGCGTCGACGTGCTGGGCCACACCTCCGCCGTCGCCGGGCTCATCGCCGTGATCGCGATCGTGGCGGTCGCGAACGTTCCCCGGCGCGATGCCGTCGACCCCGATCCGGCCGAGCACGGCGCAGGATGGCGCGAGCGCCTGCACGTCGCACTCTCGGCATGGCGCGAGCCGCGCACGTACCTGCTCGGCGTCATCATGCTCGGCATGTCGTTCGCCGAGGGGGCGGCCAACGACTGGCTCGCGCTGGGTGTGGTCGAGGGCCACGGCGGCGAGGAGGCGCTCGGGGCCGTGGGCCTGACGATCTTCTCCGTCGCCATGACGACCGTGCGCGTGCTCGGCGGTCCGCTGGTCGACAGGTTCGGCCGCGTCACGATGCTGCGCGCGCTCGCGGTCTCGGCGGCGGGCGGCCTGACGCTGTTCATCCTGGCGCCGAACCTGCCGCTCGTGCTGGTGGGTGCCGCGCTGTGGGGCATCGGGGCGTCGCTCGGCTTCCCGCTGGGCATGTCGGCCGCGGCCGACGATCCGGCCAAGGCGGCGGCGCGAGTGAGCGCGGCCGCGACGATCGGCTACGTCGCCTTCCTCGCAGGCCCTCCTGTGCTCGGCGCGATCAGCGACACCATCGGCCTGCTCAACACGCTGTGGATCATCGTCGCCCTCACGGTCGCATCCGGCATCGCGTCGGGCGCCGCCCGTCCGCTGGCGCCCGCCCGGGACGCGGCCGACCGCAGCCGCGCGGACGGTTAGGCTCGACCGGTGCGTCTCGTCATCGCCCGCTGCTCCGTCGACTACACCGGCCGCCTCAACGCGCATCTGCCGCTCGCCACGCGACTGCTGATGCACAAGGGCGACGGCAGCCTGCTCGTGCACTCGGACGGCGGCTCGTACAAGCCGCTGAACTGGATGAGCCCGCCCTGCCGTCTCGACGTCGTGCGGCCGAGCGAGGAGCTCGTCGAGGCCGGGGTCACCGAGATGTGGAAGGTCACGCACCAGAAGACGGGCGACGCGCTCACCGTGCACATCTACGAGGTGCTGCACGACTCCAAGCACGACCTGGGTGTCGATCCGGGACTCATCAAGGACGGCGTGGAGGCCGATCTGCAGCGCCTGCTGGCCGAGCAGGTCGACCTCATCGCCGAAGGCGCGAAGCTCGTGCGTCGCGAGTATCCGACCGCGATCGGCCCCGTCGACCTGCTCGTGCGCGACGCGGGCGGCATGCCGATCGCGGTCGAGGTCAAGCGCCGGGGCGACATCGACGGCGTCGAGCAGCTCACCCGCTACCTCGAGCTGCTGGGCCGCGACCCCCTGCTGTCGGGCATCCAGGGCGTGTTCGCGGCGCAGGAGATCAAGCCACAGGCACGCGTGCTGGCCGAGGACCGCGGCATCCGCTGCCTCACGCTCGACTACGACGACATGAAGGGCATCGACTCGGGCGCCCCCCGGCTGTTCTGACGCCGCCGGGCGCGTTCCGCCCCGCCTGGGCGCAGCACCCCAGTGCACACCAATGTGCGTGTGCACTGGGCCGACCCCGAGTACACACGCACATTGGTGTGCACTCGAGGGCGAGGGGGCCACATACGCGCCGTTCGCACGGACACGTATGCCGCCTCACTAGGCTGGCCCCATGACGTCGTCGCCCTGGTCGTGCATCCTCTGGGACGTCGATGGCACGGTGGCCGACGCGTCCGCCGGCATCCTGCCGCGCATCACCGAGGTGCTCACCGCGCTGGGCCGCACCCCTCCGGGGCCCGACGAGCTGCGGCACTGGATTGGGCCGCCCCTGCTCGAGTCGTTCCAGAAGCGCGCGCTGCTCAGCCCCGAGCAGGCCACCGAGGCGGTGGCCGCGTATCGCGCCCTCGCGTCGCGTGACGGCTACGCCGCATCTGTCGCGCTGTACCCAGGCGTGCCCGCGCTGATCCGCGAGCTGCACGACGCCGGCGTGCCGCAGGCCACCGCCAGCACCAAGCCGCAGAACCAGGTGCGCGCGATCCTCGAGCACTACGACCTCGACCACGCGTTCACCGCCATCGCGGGCGCACGCCCGGAGGCGGACGTGCTCGACACCAAGTCGGATGTGCTGGGCCGCGCGCTCGAGGGACTCACCGCGGCCGGCGTCGACACCTCGCGCGCGGTGCTGGTCGGCGATCGTCACCACGACGTGGACGGCGCGGCCGAGCACGGCATCCCGGTCGTGTTCGTGCGCTGGGGGTTCGGCAACCCCGGCGAGGAGGAAGGCGCCCAGGCCGTGGTCGACGACGCGTCGCAGCTGCGCGACCTGCTGCTGTCGGGGGCGTGACGTGACCGCCACCGGGTTCGACCTGCTGAGCTGGCTGGTTCCGGCCCTGGTCGTGCTCGGATCGGCGGCGGTGCTGGTGGTCGTGGTTCGGGTGGCCGTGCGGCGCCTGCGACGTGGCGCACGCGCCCGAGGGCGCGCGCAGCTCGCCGTCGAGAGCGCGGGGGCCGCACTCCTGCACCTCGACGAGGCGGTCGACGAGCTCGACCTCGAGGTCGGGCTGTCGGGGGCCCTGTACGGCGGCGACGCCCTCGCGTCGCTGCGGCGCGCCCGGATGACCGCCCAGCACACGCGCGACGACGGGTTCGCCGAATTCCGCGCCTTCGACGATCCCGCGGCAGTGCCGGCCGTGACCCGGCGCGCAGCGCGCGACCTGACCGGCCGGATCGAGCGCGTGCTCCAGGCGGTCGACGCCGCCCGCCGCGAGCACCGCGCGTGGATCGACGCGCACGTCACGGCGCCGGAGCAGATCGCCGCCGCCGACCGCCGGCTCGCCGAGCTGCGCTCCCGCATGGGCGATCCGGCCGGTCTGCTGCGCGAGCTCGCGCATCGCGTCGACGCGGACGAGTGGGCAGTCGCCGCGCGCGCCGCCGAGGAGGCCGAGTCGTCCGCCGACGAGGCCGCGGCCGCCATCGCCCGGGCGCACGCGCTGGCGCCGGATCGGTCGCGCGCGGCCCTCGATGAGCTCGCGGCGGCCGAGCGGGCCCTCCGTCGCGCCGACGCCGCGTCGCGCACCATCGAGGAGACGCATCGCCTGGTCACGCAGGCCGGGCTGGCGGTCGCGGATGAGATCGCGGCTGCGCGTGCCGCCATCCGCTCGGCGGCTTCCCTCCACGCCTCCCTCCCGGCGGACGAGGCTGACCGGCTCGGCGCGGAGGTCGTCTGGGCGCGGAAGGAGATCGAACGCATCGAGCCGACCGCGACGCGCCGCCCGGTCTCGGCGAACGAGGCCATCGCCCGCGTGCGCGAGCGGCTCGATCTGGCGCTGGGCGACGCCCCCACCGCCCAGCAGCGCGTGCGTGGCGCCCGCAGCGCGCTCCCCGGAACGCTCGCCGCCGCGCGAAGCGCGATCGCGCGCGCCGAAGCCGCTGTGCCGCCCCCTGCGGGCGGTCTCGACACGCGGGTGCGTCTCGACGCGGCGCGGCAGGATCTCGCGTCGGCGCGGCAGATGCAGGATCCGGTCGCGGCGCTCGACGCGGCGCGGCGCGCCATCCGTCATGCCGACGACGCTGCGGCCGAGGCCGGCCCCGATCGGCGGGGTCGGTCCGACGCGCCCGGTACCTCCGCCGATCCCGCGCCCGATCCCGCCTGATCCGCGAGCACGAGCAGACCCCGGGCAAGACGAAGGGCCCGGTGCGTCAGCACCGAGCCCTTGCTGCCGATCCGCTATGCGGAAGGCGTGGTGAGACCGCTGATCAGAGCGGGCGGATGTTCTCCGCCTGCAGGCCCTTGGGGCCCTGAGCGATCTCGAACTCGACGCGCTGGTTCTCCTCCAGTGCGCGGTATCCGGAAGACTGAATCGCCGTGTAGTGCGCGAAGACGTCAGAGCCGCCCTCGTCGGGAGAGATGAAGCCGAAGCCCTTCTCCGAGTTGAACCACTTGACGGTGCCCTGCGTGCTCATTTACTGCCGTTCTATCGGTATGAAATCGGCACGAATGTCCGTGCCGACGATCCTCACGCTAACGGAGTCGCCGGGAAAGGGATAGGGGTACGCGAAACGTGACGCAACCGTTGCCCCGCCTGGTGGGAGTGTTCCGCTCGTGAACGCGCTCGACGGGGTGCGCGGCGATCCGAGACCGTCCTGAAACGGAGACGGCCCTCACCGGAGGGGGGATCCAGTGAGGGCCTGACGACCGTTAGGGGGGACGTCACAGACAGAGTATCGGAGATCCCGACCATTTGTCCCCCATTCGGTGGACATACCCGGGCACCGGCGCCGTCTCGGTTTGGCGCGAACGATGCTCTTCCGCACGATGGACGCATGCCCCTCGCGTCGTCGATCCGCCGCCGGCTCGCCATCGCGCTCGTCGTCGTGGCGGCTGTGCCGCTGACCGGATGCGCGGTGGGGCTGTCGTCGCACGCGGGGACCCCGTTCACGGCGTGCCTGCTGACATCCGGGGTGGATCTGTCCGCCATGGGCTCCTGGACGCGGGACGAAGAGCGCGAGACGCTCAGCGACCCGCGCGCGCTGGAATGCGTGCTGACCGATCTGCCGGTCGAGGAGCGCCGGGATGTGCTCGGCTGGGCGTTCCCGGATGTGGCGGAGGATGCCGCCCCGGAGGCGCAGGCCGGCGTCGCCGACGCGGTCGCCGGGTTCCTGGAGCAGCGGGTCGCGGCCGGTGGCGGTGCGGCGGCCGACCAGGATCTGGCCGATGCGGGCATCCTGCTCGCCGCGCTCGGAATGAGCGGCGCCGAACCGCCGAGCGTGCGGGAGGCGGTGGCACTGCCTCCGCACCTCAGCGCGGCCGGGCCGCTGTACGAGGCCTGGCGGGAGTCGGAGGCGCTCGACGACGACTTCGCCGCCCGCGCGCGCTTCGTGGAGGAGCAGCTCGCGGCGGGAGGCGCGCTCGCGGAGTTCTTCACCGAGACAGCGGATGCGCTGCTCGCGGCTCAGCAGTCGGCCATCGCCGCGCGGTCGGCCGGCTGACGCGCTCCCGCCCACCCGGCGCGACCCCCGCGGGCGCGTCAGGCCTGCTGCGGCGGAGCGGGTGCGAGCAGCAGGATGGGCGCGTTCGCGTTCATCAGCACGTCGTGCGTGAGCGCGCCGATCGGGGCGGCTCCGGCGGCGCGTCCCCGGCCGCCCGCTCCCAGCACGAGCAGCTGCTTGTCGAGCGCGGCGTCCAGCAGCGCGTCGGCGGCGGGGCTCGAGAGCGATCGGCGCGTGATGGTCGGCGCGTCGCCCGCCCGCTCCGGGTCGCCTGTGACGGCGCGCTCGGCGGCGTCGAGCGCGTCGTCGCAGCGCCGCGGACAGGAGCCGTGCACGAGCGTGAGGGGCGCGCGCATCCGGCGCGCCTCGGCTGCCGCGGCGAGCGCGACGGGGCCCGCCGTGCCGGCCCCGCCGATGCCCGCCACCACACCGCGGCGGAATCGCAGGTCGAGGTCGGGTACCACGACGAACTCGGCGCGTGTGGCGAGCGCGAGCCGCAGGGCCAGCGATCCGGTGACGCGGCCGTGGGCGAGGCCGGTCTTGTGGGTGCCGATCACGAGCCGGTCGTCGGCGCCGGCCGCGCGCGACAGTTCGCGCCAGGCGGCGCCGACGAGCGGCAGCTCCTCGACCGCGAGCTCGGGATGCTCGGAGCGGACGAGGGATGCGGCGTCGGCGAGCAGGGTATCGCCGACGCCGCTCTCGTCCTCAGGGGATGCGACATACGCGAGGACGAGGGGTGCGCCATCCGGGGCGGCTCGGGCAGCCGCCCAACGCAGGGCGGCGCGGCTAGGGGGGGACCCGTCGACGCCCACGATGGTGCGGGGAAAGGGGGACTCGTTCGTCATGGTGCTGATCAAGCATCCGATCGTCCGCCGAATGTCAATAGGGTCGAAGGTCCCACGGCGGCGCCGCTACCTTGCCTCGGCAGGAGGTGGCACGTGCCCGAGCAGTCAGGTGTCTCCGAGCCGCCGCGCCCACGACGGGAGAGCGCGCCGGCCGGGAGGGCCCCGCATGCCCGGGGCGTGCCCGAGGACCGCCTGCCCGAGGACCGCCTGCGCCAGCTCCTGACCGCCTATCGCTCCGTGGTCGAGACACTCGACATCGACAGCGTGCCGCGGCGGATCATGGACGCCGCCGCGTCGCTCGTCGGTGCCTCGGCCGGCGCGATCGCGCTCTTCGACCGGTCAGGCGCGCTGGAGAACCTCATAAAGGTCGGCTCACAGCGGGATGCCGACGCGCTGAGCCGTGCGCTGTCGAGCGCTCGGCTCATGCCGCTCGACGGTGTTCGGCGCGACGCCGGAGCCGCGGGGCTGTCCGACGATCTCGGCGAGGGGTTCCTCGCCGTGCCGATCCGCTCCCATCAAGGCGCCTACGGCACGCTGTATCTCTGCCGCGGCGAGCGCGGTGCGTTCTCGTCCGAGGACGAGGACCTCGTCGGGGCGCTCGCGGCGACCGCTGGCATCGCGCTGGAGAACGCGCGCATGTATGAGGAGTCGCGCCGGCGCGTCCGCTGGAGCTCCGCCCTCACCGAGGTCTCGTCCGCGCTGCTGTCCGAGGACGTCACGGATGTGGTGGGCGTCGTGCTCGCACGCGTCGGCTCGGTGGTCGAGGCCGACATGATCGCCGTCGTCCTGCCGCTCCCCGACACCGGGGAGCTGATGATCCACACCGCCCGCGGCCCCGGGTCCGAGCCGCTCGAAGGGCGCCGCTACGAGCGCACCGGATCGCTGGTCGACCGGGCCCTCACCGGCCGCCAGGTGGTGCTCGCCGATGCGAGCCCGGCGCAGGTGGCGATCGATGCCGACCTGGGCCCGAGCATGGTGCTGCCGGTCGTGGTGTCGGGAGATCCCGTGTGCGCGCTCACCCTGTCGCGGGCGGCCGGCGGCGCCCGATTCACGGCCGGCGACGTCGACATGGCCGCCGAGTTCGCCAGTCAGGTCGGGCTGGCGGTCGAGCTGACGCGGGCACGTGCCGACCGGCAGCGGCTCGAGCTGACCGACGAGCGCGGCCGCATCGCTCGCGACCTGCACGACCACGTCATCCAGCGCCTGTTCGGGGCGGCCCTGTCGTTGCAGGGCCTGGCGGCGCGCTTTCCGCAGGCCGCCGCGGGCCTGCAGCAGCAGGTCGACGCGATCGACGCCGCGATCGCCGAGATCCGCACGGCCGTGTTCGCGCTGTCGGCGCGCACCACCTCGGCAGCCGACGGCACGCGGCATCGCCTGCTCGACGTCGCCACCGAGATGAGCGGATCGCTGCCCGCCACTCCCCGCATGACCTTCGGGGGCGCCGTCGATCTGCTCGTCACGGGCGAGCTGGCGGATGACGTGGTGGCCGTGGTGCGCGAATGCCTCGCGAACGCCGCCCGTCACGCCCAGGCCGATCAGGTGAGCGTGGACGTCTCGGCCGACGACGGCGAAGTGGTCGTCACGGTGATCGACGACGGCGTGGGCATCTCGGCCGCGCCGGCGCGGCGCAGCGGCACGGCGAATCTCGAGGAGCGCGCGGGTCGCCACGGCGGCTCGTTCGACGTCGGCCCGGCCGAGGCGGGTCCGGATGGATCCCGCGGCACGCGTGCGGTGTGGCGCGCGCCCCTGGATGCCGAGCGGAGGCGCGCATGACGCGCGTGTTCCTGGTCGACGACCACGAGATCGTCCGGCGCGGCGTGGCCGACCTGATCGGCGCCCAGCCCGATCTCGACGTCGTGGGCGAGGCCGGCTCGGTGCTGCAGGCGCTCCCCCGCGTCGCCGCCACCGCCCCCGACGTGGTGGTGCTCGACATGCGGCTGCCCGACGGCGACGGCATCAGCCTGTGCCGCACCATCCGATCCGCGAACCCCGACATCCGGTGCCTCATGCTCACGGCGTACGACGACGACGAGGCGAGCATCGCCGCCGTGCTCGCCGGCGCCTCCGGATACGTGCTCAAGGACATCCGCGGACAGAGCCTCACGGACGCCGTCCGCCGGGTGGCACGCGGCGAGGCGCTGGTGTCACGCGCGCTGGCCGAGCGGGTCGTGGACCGGATGACCGAGGCCGCACCCCGCCACTCCGCCGGCGTGGCCCCGCCCGAGCTGACCCTGCGCGAGCGCCAGGTGCTGCGCCTCATCGGCGACGGGCTCACCAACCGGCAGATCGGCGAGCAGCTGGGCCTGGCCGAGAAAACAGTGAAGAACTACGTGTCGGGCCTGCTCGGCAAGCTCGGCATGGAGCGCCGCACGCAGGCCGCCGTCTACGCGACGCAGCACCTCGCCGATCGCTGACCGCCCGGGAGACGACGAAGGCCCCGGCATCTGCCGGGGCCTTCTGTGCGCTGTGCGCGAGGGGGGAGTTGAACCCCCACGCCCTTTCGGGCACTGGCACCTGAAGCCAGCGCGTCTGCCTATTCCGCCACTCGCGCGAGACCGGATCGCTCCGGACTCAACTTTCCGAGGATATCACGCCTTCGCGCGCTCCGCGAACTCGGCCCCGCACCGCACTCGCCCCGCAGCGGCCGGATCGGGCGCCGAGCCGCCCCCGGCGAAGGCGGTGCCCAGGCATGCTGGCTACGATGTGCCTACCGGTCGGCCGGACTGAGGAGACCCGTGGGACTACTGGACAGCTTCGAGCAAGGTCTCGAGCGCGCCGTCAACCGCGCGTTCGCGAAGACCTTCCGCAGCGGCATTCAGCCGGTCGAGATCGCCTCCGCGCTGCGCCGCGAGCTCGACACCAAGGCGGCCGTCGTCGCGCGCGACCGCATCCTCGTGCCCAACGACCTGACCGTGCGGCTCAGCCCCGCCGACCATGAGCGGATGCGCGGCCTCGGCAGTGCGCTGGTCACCGAGCTCGACACCATGCTGCGCGGGCACGCCTCGGCCCAGGGCTACAGCCTTGCGGGGCCGCTGCGCATCTCCCTGCAGCCCGACGAGTCGGTCACCACGGGAACCGTGACGGTCGAGTCGCGCAGCGCCGACGGCGAGGTCGAGTGGCGCGCCGTGGTCGATGTGAACGGCCGCCGCGTGCCGCTCCTGAAGGCGCGCACGGTGATCGGCCGGGGCAGCGACGCCGACATCACGGTCGACGACCCGGGCACGAGCCGCGCGCACGTCGAAGTGCTGTGGGACGGCGAGCGCGCCATGGTGCGCGACATGGGATCGACCAACGGGTCCAAGCTCGACGGCGCACGCGTGACCCAGGCGCCGCTCGCGGACGGTCAGACGATCACGATCGGCCGCACCGACATCGTCTTCCACGTCGTGCCGCTCGCCTCTCCCGAGACGCGCCGGCCCACACGCGACGCCCGCACGACATCGACGCGCATCCTGCCGCAGAACGGGGACTGGTCGTGAGCGAGCTGACGCTGCTGATCCTGCAGGTGGGCTTCCTCCTGCTCATGTGGCTGTTCGTGTTCGCGGTCGTGTTCGCGCTGCGCTCCGACGTGTTCGGCGTGCGGGTGCGCCGCATGCCCGACGCCGCGCCGGCCCGCGCGTCGGCCAAGGCTCCCGCGGCCAAGGCTCCCTCTGCCGCACCGCGACCGGCGCCGGCGCCGAGCGCCGCGCCGGCCGGGCCGGCCACGACGACCACCGCCTCGCGCATCGTCATCACGTCGGGCCCGAAGGCGGGGCTCGAGCTTCCGCTCGGCACCGATCCGCTCACGATCGGCCGCTCGAGCGAGGCGGGCCTGGTCATCCGCGACGACTACACGTCGAGCCAGCACGCGCGCCTGGTGCTGTGGGGCGAGCAGTGGATGCTGCAGGACCTCGAGTCGACCAACGGCACGTTCCACGGCGGCGAGCGCGTGTCGCCGAACTCGCCCGTGCCGGTGCAGACGTCCACGCCCATCAAGGTCGGCGCCACGACGTTCGAGCTGCGGAAGTAAGCCCCCATCGACATGTTCGTGGGATCGAGTGCCGCCATCTCCCATACGGGAAAGGTGCGATCAAACAACCAGGATTCCGGGTACGCCGGCTCCAACCTGTTCGTCGTCGCCGACGGCATGGGCGGTCACGCGGGCGGTGACGTGGCGTCGAGCGTCGCCGTGAACACCCTGCAGGAGCTCGACCACACGTATCCCTCTCCCGAGGACGCCGAGGCCACGCTGCGCGAGACCATCGCCGCGACCGCGGGCGACCTGATCCACCTCGTGGGCCGCCGCCCCGAGCTCGCCGGTCTGGGGACGACCGTCAGCGCGATCGCCATGGTCGACGACTACGCCGTCATCGCCCACATCGGCGACTCGCGCATCTACCTGTGGCGTGACGGCGCGCTGACGCAGATCACGACCGACCACACGTTCGTGCAGCGCCTGGTCGACTCGGGCCGCATCACGCCCGAGGAGGCGCGCTACCACCCGCGGCGCTCGGTGCTCATGCGCGTGCTCGGCGACATGGATCCCGATCCCGAGATCGACACGTTCATCATGCCCACGCGTCCGGGCGACCGCTGGCTGCTCTGCTCCGACGGTCTCAGCGGCGTGGTCGACGAGGCGCACATCCAGAAGGCGCTGAAGCTCGGCCTGCCGCCGGGGCGCACCGCGGACATCCTGCTGAAGTACGCGCTCGACGGCGGCGCGCCCGACAACGTCACGATCGTGATGGTGGATGTGGGCGGTCAGCACCCGCTCGTGAGCGGCACCGCGACGATCGTCGGCTCCGCGTCGAACCCGCAGGGCATCAAGGTGCCGGCCGTGACGGGGCGCGCGCTGCTGTCGACCGGATGGCTGCACCCCAACCGGCACGCCGCGAACGAGCCCACGCACTTCGAGCCCGAGCCCGAGTACCTCGAGGAGCTCATCGAGGAAGACCGCCGGCGCGCCCGCCGCCGGCGCATCGGCGTGATCGCGGTGCTCGTGCTCATCGCGGCCGCCATCGCGGGCGGCTTCGCCGTGTTCTACAACTGGACGCAGACCCGCTACTACGTGGGAGCCGACGACGACACGGTCGTGATCTACCAGGGCATCCAGCAGTCGATCGGCCCGCTCCAGCTGTCGTCCGTGCACGACGACACCGAGATCGTGCTCGCCGATCTGCCGGCCTATCAGCGAGCACGCGTCGAGTTCACGATCCCGGCTCGCTCGCTCTCCGACGCCGAGGCGATCGTCGATCGGCTGCGCGACGCCGTGCCCGAGCCCGAGCCGTCTCCGCTGCCCACGCCCGTGCCGTCGCCCTCGGGCGCGCCGACGCCGAGCTCCACCCCGGGAGGCGAGGGATGACCCAGGTCACCACCGACACCGCCGTGCTGAAGGCGCTGCGCCGCGTGCGCCAGCCGCAGCCGCAGCGCAATCGCGAGCTGGGGCTGCTGCTCTTCGCGATCCTGATCATGCTGGGCGCCACCGCGCTGTCGCAGCTCGGCGAGCTCGGGTCCATCGATCCGGGCGTGCTCGTCGCCGAGGGCGTGCTCGCGGTGCTGGTGCTCGCGCTGCACGTCGTGCTGCGGCTGCGCGCGCCGCAGGCCGACCCGTTCGTCGTGCCGATCGCGACCCTGCTCACCGGCCTGGGCATCGCGATGATCTATCGCCTCGGGCTGTCGCTCGAGGAGTGCGTGGGCGGACAGCGCTGCGTCGACCCGTCGGCGGGCGCCAAGCAGATCATCTTCGCGGGCGTCTCGGTCGCCGCTGCGGCCGCCCTCGTGTGGTTCCTCGGCAACTACCGGGTGCTGTTCCGCTACACCTACATCTTCGGCTTCACGGGCATCGTGCTGCTGGTGCTCCCGTTCGTGCCGTTCATCAACGGCGGCGGCAACGCGGCCGTGTGGATCTCGATCGGCGGCGTCAACTTCCAGCCCGGCGAGATCGCCAAGATCTGCCTCGCCATCTTCTTCGCCGGCTACCTGGTGCGCACGCGCGAGAGCCTCACCTCCACCGGCCGCCGCTTCCTGGGGTTCACGTTCCCGCGGGCGCGCGAGTTCGGCCCGCTGCTCGTGATCTGGCTCATCTCGATGGTCATCATCGTCGCGCAGCGCGACCTCGGAACCGGTCTTCTGATCTTCGGGATGTTCGTCGCGACGCTGTACGTCGCGACCGGGAAGACCGGATGGGTGCTCATCGGCGTGTCCCTCGCCCTCGCGGGTGCCATCGCGGCCTCGTACGTGCTGCCGTACGTGCGCGGCCGGTTCGACGCCTGGCTCGGAGCGTTCGAGCCCGAGCTCTACGACAGCACGAGCTTCCAGCTCGTCAACGGCATCTTCGGCCTGGCGCACGGCGGTCTGCTCGGCACGGGGCTGGGGCTGGGCCGCCCGTACCTGACGCCCGTGTCGCAGAGCGACTACATCATCCCGAGTCTCGGCGAGGAGATCGGCCTGATCGGACTGTTCGCCGTGCTGTGCCTCTACCTCGTGTTCGTGGCGCGCGGCCTGCGCATCGGCGTGGCCGGCCAGGACGACTTCGGCAAGCTGCTGGCGGTGGGTCTGTCGTTCACGCTCGCGCTGCAGGTGTTCATCATGGTGGGCGGCGTGACGCGTCTGATCCCGCTCACGGGCCTCACGACCCCGTTCCTTGCGGCGGGCGGGTCGTCGCTGCTCGCGAACTGGCTGATCGTGGGCATCGTCCTGCGCATCAGCGACGCGGTGCGCCAGCAGCCCAGGGCGGTGATCGGCTGATGCTCGTCTCGCAGACGTCCGTCACGTACCCGGAATCCCGCAGGGAGGTGCCCGCCGCATGACCAAAGAGCTCCGACGACTGAGCATCATCGTGCTGGTGATGTTCCTCGCGCTGTTCGGATCGACCAGCGCGATCCAGGTGATCCAGGCCAACCAGCTCGCCGACATGCCGCGCAACAGCCGCACGCTGTTCGACAGCTACGAGACGCAGCGGGGCGCCATCATCGCGGGCGATCAGGAGATCGCGGTGTCGGCGCCGAGCGGCGACCTGTACGCGTGGCAGCGCCAGTACGCCGACTCGCCGATGTGGTCGGGCGTGACGGGCTATCTGAACCCCGTGCTGCAGTCGGCGACGGGCATCGAGCAGATCATGGGTCAGGAGCTGTCGGGAACCGCCGGCTCGGCGTTCTTCTCGCGTCTCGACCAGATCGTGACAGGACAGCCGCCGCGCGGCTCGAGCGTCGTCCTGAGCCTCGACCCGGCCGTCCAGAAGGCCGCCTTCGACGCCCTCGGAGGCCTTCGAGGCGGTGTCGTGGCGATCGAGCCCGACACAGGGCGCATCCTCGCGATGGCGACGACGCCCGGATACGACGCCAACTCGCTGGCACAGCACGACTCCGAGGCCACCGACGCGGCATACCAGTCGCTGCTGGACGATCCGCTCCGCCCCCTCAACAACCGCGCGCTCACGGGCGACAACCCCCCGGGCTCGACCTTCAAGCTCGTGGTCGCCGCCGCCGCGCTCGCATCCGGCGACTACGACGAGGACTCGCAGCTGCCCAACCCCGCGTCGTACACGCTCCCGCAGTCCACCCATCCCGTCCGCAACGCGAACGGCGGCACCTGCGGCGGCGGCAAGACGGTGACGATCGCGACCATGCTGCGCCTGAGCTGCAACGTGCCGTTCGCCGAGCTCGCTGTCGAGCTGGGCGACCAGCCCATCCGCGAGATGGCCGAGCGCTTCGGCTTCAACCACGAGTTCGCGACGCCCCTGCCCGCGCAGATGTCGAGCTACCCCGACGCGCTGGATGACCCGCAGACGGGACTGACGGGCTTCGGGCAGGGGCAGGTCACCGCGACGCCCCTGCAGATCGCGATGGTCTCGGGCGCGATCGCGAACGACGGGGTCGTCATGAACCCGCAGGCCGTGGACGAGATCGTGGGTGCCGACCTGTCGGTGCAGCAGAGCTTCGGCCCGTCCGAGTTCGGCCGCGCGATCGAGTCGGATCTCGCCCAGGTGATGACCGACATGATGGTCGCGAACGTCCAGGATGGCGTCGCGTCGGGTGCAAGAATAGACGGCGTCGATGTGGCCGGGAAGACGGGCACCGCGGAGATGGGCGACGACCGCCCGTACACCCTGTGGTTCACCGGATTCGCGCCGGCCGACGACCCGGAGGTCGCTGTGGCCGTGGTGGTCGAAGACGGCGGCGGGCAGGGTCAGTCGGGCAGCGGAAACACGATCGCGGCACCGATCGCGAAGAAGGTCATGGAGGCGGTGCTGAGCAGATGAGGCCAACACAGGGCGTGTCCTTCGGCGGTCGGTACGAGTTGATCTCGCGGATCGCGATCGGCGGGATGGGCGAGGTCTGGGAAGCCACCGACCACGTCATCGGACGCACGGTCGCGATCAAGATCCTCAAAGACGAGTACATGGGCGACCCGGGCTTCCTCGAGCGCTTCCGCGCCGAGGCGCGCCACGCCGCGCTCGTGAACCACGAGGGCATCGCGAGCGTCTTCGACTACGGCGAGGAGAACGGATCGGCGTTCCTCGTCATGGAGCTCGTCCCGGGCGAGGCGCTGTCGACCATCCTGGAGCGGGAGTCGAAGCTCCCGCCCGAGCGCACGCTCGACATCGTGGCGCAGACCGCGTCGGCGCTGCAGGCCGCGCACGCCGCGGGCCTCGTGCACCGCGACATCAAGCCCGGCAACCTCCTCATCACGCCCGACGGCCGCGTCAAGATCACCGACTTCGGCATCGCGCGCATCGCCGACCAGGTGCCGCTGACGGCGACCGGTCAGGTCATGGGCACCGTGCAGTACCTGTCGCCCGAGCAGGCGTCGGGTCATCCGGCCTCGCCGGCGACCGACATCTACTCGCTCGGCATCGTCGCGTACGAGTGCCTCGCGGGGCGCCGCCCGTTCACGGGCGAGTCGCAGGTCGCCATCGCGATGGCGCAGATCAACGAGCAGCCTCCGCCGCTGTCGGACGAGATCCCCGAGCCGGTGCGCAACCTCGTGCTGGCGATGATCGCCAAGAAGCCCGAGGACCGGCCGGCCTCGGCAGCGGTCGTGGCCAGGGCGTCGAACGCGCTGCGCCGCGGCGATGTCGCGGCCGCCGCGGCAGCCGTGCCGGCCATCGCCGGAGGCGCCGCCCTCGCCGGGGACGCCTTCACGCAGCTGCTGTCGCCGGGCGACGACAGCACGACCCGCATGCTGCCGCGCACCACGCCCGTTCCGGTCGGCGGCGACGTCGCGGCCGCCCCCGAGGACGACAAGCCCAAGAAGAAGCGCAGCCCGTGGACGTGGCCCCTGGTGGCGCTGATCGTGCTGCTGCTCGTGGTGCTGGGTGGCACGATCTTCGCCCTGTTCGGCGGCGACCTGTTCGGCTCCCCCGAGGAGACGCCGTCGTCTGCGCCCACCTCGAGCGCTCCGTCGCGATCGGCGACGCCCTCGAGCACGCCCACGCCCACCCCGGAGCTGGTCGACATCAGCGCGCTGCCCCTGCAGGGCGCGACCTGCCAGGAGGGAGAGGCCATCCTGGCGGAGGCCGGTCAGTTCGGCTGGACCTGCGAAGAGGACACCCCGGCGCCGTCGGCCGACCTCGAGCACACGATCTACGACTGGAGCCCTCGCGGCTTCCAGGCCCCCGGCGCGAACATCTCGGCGCGCGCATACGGCCCGATGGCCGCCGTCGGCAAGCCGTCGGCCGCGCCGACGTTCGAGGCCGACGGCGCAACGACGACCGAGCTCACCGTGGGCGAGCCCGCCACGGTGCGGTGGAGCGTGTTCAACTGCCCGAGCGGCACCGGCACGATCACGGGGTACACCGTCAGTCTGCAGGGCCCCGCGACGTTCGCCGACGGCTCGCAGCAGCACGAGAGCGGTGACCTGTCGGCGCCGATCACGGTCACCGGCACGGGCGACATCACCGCGACCTACGTGGCGCACTGCTCGGGCGCCGACGGCGGCACCGCCCGCGACTCCGAGGCCTCGGATGTCGGTCAGGCGCGGGCCGTCGCCGCCGCGGAGGTGCCCGTCCCGACCCCGACCGGCGACCCGAACGGCGCAGGCGCGGACGACACGGGCTCGGCCGGCGCGAACGGCACCGGCGCCACGGGCAGCGGCAACGGCTGACACCTTCGGGGGCTCTCCTGCCTCCGGCACACGAACGCACGTCTGATCCGGGGGGATTGATGACCGACGAGAGCCGCTCCACGACGGGGCGCATCGGCGACGACGCGGGTGACGCCCGCGTGCTCGCCGGGCGCTACCGCGTGGGCGAACTCATCGGACGCGGCGGCATGGCCAGCGTGTACCGGGGGTACGACCTGACGCTGGGCCGGGATGTCGCCATCAAGATCCTCAAGCGCGATCTGGCGGGCGACAGCGCGTTCCGCACCAGGTTCCGTCTCGAGGCCCAGGCCGCATCGCGGATGGCCAACCAGGCGATCGTCCGCGTGTTCGACGCCGGTGAGGACGTCGCCGCCGACGTCAACGGCGAGCGGCCCATCCCGTTCATCGTGATGGAGCTGGTGCAGGGCACGCTCCTGAAGGACATCATCTCCCGGGGCCCCGTCCCGGCGCAGGACGCCGTGCGCTACGTCGATGGCATCCTGGAGGCGCTCGAGTACTCGCACCGCGCCGGCGTCGTGCATCGCGACATCAAGCCGGGCAACGTGATGGTCACCGACGCGGGACAGGTGAAGGTCATGGACTTCGGCATCGCCCGCGCGGTGTCGGACAGCTCCTCGACCGTCGCCGAGACGACGTCCATCCTGGGCACGGCGGCCTACTTCTCGCCCGAGCAGGCCAAGGGCGAGCCGGTCGACGCCCGCGCCGACGTCTACTCCACCGGCATCGTGCTGTACGAGCTGCTCACCGGACGTCCGCCGTTCCGCGGCGACTCCCCCGTGGCCGTCGCGTACCAGCACGTCAGCGAGACTCCCGCCACCCCGTCGCAGGTCAACCCGGCGTCGCCGAAGTCGTTCGACCCGGTGGTGCTGCGCGCGCTCGCCAAGGATCCGTACCAGCGCTTCCCGAGCGCAGCGGCGTTCCGCACGGCGCTCGACGCCGCGTCAGACGGCAAGGAGCCGTCGAAGCGCGAGCTCGGCGCCCTCACGAGCGAGCTGTACGGCCCGAACCCGCGCCAGGCCGCCGAGACGGCCCGGTCGCTGCGTCAGCTCTCGACCGACAACACCATGACGCGCACCCAGTCGGGCCCGCCCGTCGCGTGGATCTGGGCGGGTGTGGCCCTTCTGGCGGTGCTCATCGTCTCGGTGCTGTTCTGGGTCGTCACGATGCGTCCGGTCACCGAGGTGCCCGCGAACGCCCGGCTCGTGCCGGACGTCACGGGCATGACGCTCGAGCGCGCGACGGAGGAGCTCACGGGCGACGACCTGACCGCGGTCCCCCAGCACGAGCCGAGCGACACGGTGGCCGAGGGCGTCGTGATCCGCACCGATCCGCTGGCAGACGCCTCTGTCGCGCCGGGCACCGAGGTGACGGTCGTGGTGTCCGAGGGCGCCAGGATGTCGACCGTGCCCGCGCTCGAGGGCAAGACCGAGAAGGAGGCGCGCGACGCGATCGAGCGCGCCGGGCTCTCGGTGGGATCCATCACGCCCGAGAACGACCCGAGCCTCCAGGCGGGCATCGTCATCACCGCCGCCTCGGGCGGACGCGAGGTGCTGGAAGGTGACGAGCTCGAGGAGGGCGCCGTGGTCGACCTGGTCATCGCGTCGGGCCGTGTCACGATCACCGACTATCAGGGCTTCCCGCTCGAGGTCGCTCAGAGTCAGCTCGAGGAGCTCGGACTCACCGTGACCCTCGAGCCGCTCGCCGACTGCGAGCCCACGGGCGACCAGGAGGTCGTGAGCCAGTCGGCTTCCCCCGGTGACGTGCCGGTCGGCTCGACCGTGCAGCTGCGCTACTGCGAGGGCACCGAGGGCGAGTGACGCGGCGCCGCGGCGCGCCGCGCGGGATCGTCCCTACTGGACCGTGACCTCGTCGGGCACGAACGTCATCGCGATCCATGGGTAGACGTAGACGAACAGCCCGTAGAGCACGGCCCCGAGCAGGATCAGCAGGATGAGCACCCGCACCCACCAAGGGCCGGGAAGCAGTCGCCACAGCGCCGCGTACATCAGATCAGCTCCTCGGTCAGGGCGGGCGGCGTCTCGCCCGTCGAGCGCGGCAGGAACGACTCGAAGACGCCGTACCCGACCAGGCGCTCGGTCATCGCGAAACGCGGCGAGCAGGTCGTCAGCGTGATGTAGCGCTCGCCCTTGGGCACCTCGGGGGCCTGCGGCACGTCGGCCAGCACGTCGTACTCCCCCGGCTGCACGTACTCGAGCGTGCGGAACCGGTACGTGTACCAGCCGACCTCGGTCTCGACCACGATCGGATCGCCCACGCGCAGGTTCTGCAGGTTCGCGAACGGCTTCCCGAACGTGGTGCGATGCGCCGCGAGGCCGAAGTTGCCGACGTCGCCCGGCATCTCGGTGTCGAGGTAGTGGCCGATGCCGATCTGGTCGAGCGTGCCCGCCCGCGTCACGCCGCCGGCGATCGTCACGGCGTAGTCGTCGCCCCACCGCGGCACGTGCATCACGCCGAACTCCTCGCGGTCGGCCGGCTGTGGCAGCACGACCGGCTCGTAGGTGCCCTCGGTCGGCTCGGGTGCCGGCTCGGGCGACTCGATCTGCGCCCACTCACGCGACTTCTCGGCGGCCTGGGCGTTGTGCTGCGACGCGTAGATCACGTCGCCGATCCAGATCTGCCACAGCACGTAGAGCAGGATGACCGCACCGAGGGTGACGAGGATCTCGCCGAGCACGCTGGCGAACGTCGCGCTGCTGCGCCGCCGTCGCACCCGTCGGTTCTGCGCCAAAGCCGTCACGGTGCCAGCTTACCGAGGCCGGTAGGATGTCTCCCATGGCCCGATCCAACAAGCCCGCCCGCCAGAACGGCGACGACGAGCTCGTCGAGCGCACCAGCCCCGAAGCCGCGCCCAATCCCGTGTGGTTCAAGCCCGTCATGATCGGCTTCATGCTCATCGGGCTCGTCTGGATCCTGGTCTTCTACCTCTCGGGCATGCAGTTCCCGATCCCGGGCATCGAGGCCTGGAACCTCGTGATCGGCTTCGGCATCGCCTTCATCGGGTTCCTGATGACCACCCGCTGGCGATAGCCCCTCGCTTCGAAGGCGCCTGACGACCGGATCGTCAGGCGCCTTCGGCATGTCGAGGTCGTCCGCGAACGGATGTCCCGACAGGAATTACACGCGTGTGATTCATCCCCAGCAGGGGATAACCCTGTGGATAACCGTCACGCGTAGAGGAACGCGGGCACCACGAGGAGCGCGATCAGCGCTGCCACGACGACCCCCAGCAGGACGAGCTGCCTGCGCCCGTCCCGGGCGCCCCGCGTGGAGGCGAACACGAGACCGACCGCCGTGCCGGCCACGAGACCGCCGACGTGGGCCTGCCAGGAGATGCCGCCCAGGAAGAACCCGACCACCAGGTTGATGCCGAGGATCACGAGGATGCCCGTCACGTTGCCGCCGAGGTGCCGTCCGATCACCACCAGCGCGCCGAGCATGCCGAACAGCGCGGCCGACGCGCCCACCACGGGAGTGGTGAACGCGAGCAGCGCCGCCGCGGCCGCCCCTCCGAGCCCCGAGATCAGGTACAGCGCCAGGAAGCGCCAGCGCCCGAGCATGGGCTCGAGCAGGCGGCCGATCATCCAGACCGACAGGAGGTTGAGGCCCACGTGGATGAACCCGCTGTGAACGAGCAGCCACGTGAACACCCGCCACGGCTCGAAGGCCCCGAACTGGGGGTAGAGCCGCGGGGCGAAGAAGGCCAGCAGCGGCTGCAGGTGGATGCCCGCCAGACCGAGCAGCAGCTCGAGCAGGAACGCGCCGGCGGTGATGCCGACGATCCAGTTGGTGACCGGCGCGCCGCCGGCCGTCGCGACGACGCCACCGCCCCGACCCCATCGCCTCTCGGCCCGCTTCTGCGCCGGCGTGCGCGACTGGCGCTGCGCCTGCAGGCATTCGGGACAGATCACGCCGACAGCCGCCGGGGTCTGGCACTCGGGGCAGATGGTGCGCTGGCAGCGCTGGCACAGCGCGAAGCTCATCCGGTCGGGATGCCGGTAGCAGAAGTTGTCGGGATTGCGTGAGAGATCGGACGTGGTCACGGCGGTGGCGTCGTGCGACCGGGGACGGTCAGACCGCGGCGATGTCGATCGACTGCAGCACGACCGGCTCGAGCGGCCGGTCCTGCGCGCCGGTCGGCACCTGCGAGATGGCGTCGACGACCGCGCGCGACGCGTCGTCGGCGACCTCGCCGAAGATCGTGTGCTTGCCCATGAGCCAGGGCGTCGGGTCGGTCGTGATGAAGAACTGCGAGCCGTTGGTGCCGCTCATCCGGCCGGTGATGGCGTTCGGGCGCTTGCCGGCGTTCGCCATCGCGAGCTTGTAGGGCGCGTTGAAGTCGAGCTCGGGGCTGATCTCATCGTCGAACGTGTAGCCGGGGCCGCCGATGCCCTGCCCTAGCGGGTCGCCGCCCTGGATCATGAAGCCCGGGATGATGCGGTGGAAGATGACGTCCTTGTACAGGGGGCCCTCGCCGGGCTGCCCCGTGGCGGGATCCGTCCACGAGCCGGTGCCGTCGGCGAGTCCGACGAAGTTCTTGACGGTCTTCGGGGCGTGGTCGCCGAAGAGGTTCACGACGATGTCGCCGTGGTTGGTGTGCAGAGTGGCGACGGCAGTGTGCTGAGGCATTTACACATTCTCTCAGAGACCGGCAACCCTCTGCCGCTGAACGGGTGATCTGGCAGGATGGGGTCACACCACATCCCCACGACAGGGAGGGCAACGTGAGCCTCAGCAAGAAGCGCAAGAAGGAACTCCGCAAGCTGCAGGAGTCGGCCACCCGGCTGTGGGAGGCCCAGCAGGTCGTGCTGGCCGGTGCGACGGACGTCGCCCGCGAGGCCGGGCGCCAGCTGGGGAACCTCAACCGCGAGCAGGTCGCTCCGGTGATCGACGAGAAGTACCACCACTACGTCGAGCCGGTCGTGGGCCGCGTCACGCCGTACGTCGAGACGAGCCGTCAGGCGTCGAAGGCGTTCCTCGACAAGCGCGTCGTTCCCGCTGTGGGCGGCGCCATGGGCAAGGCGCTGTCGGCGCTCGACGCCGCCAACGAGGCACGCGTCAAGATCGCCGCGAAGCGCGCCGGCGTGCCCATCGTCGAGCCCAAGAAGAAGCGCAGCGCCGGCCCGGTGATCGCGCTCGTCCTCGGTGTCGCCGCGGCTGCGGCGGTGCTCTACGCGGCCTGGCAGACCCTGCGCGCCGACGACGAGCTGTGGGTCGCCGACGATCCGCTGGCCTCGCCCGACGCGTGAGCGGACGGGAATCCGACCCCACTTCGCGCGTACGCGAAGCCGCGGCGGCTCGTGGTCTCGAGATCGAGATCCGCGAGTCGCCGCGGGCGTCTTCGCTGGAGGAGGCCGCGGCGCTGCGCGGCATCACCCCCGCCGACATCGTCAAGACGCTGGTGGTGAAGGGCCGCGGAGACGACGGGTTCCTGTTCGCCCTGATCCCCGGCGATCGCTCGATCTCGTGGCCGAAGCTGCGCGCACTCGTCGGCGTCAACAAACTGCGGCTGCCCGAGCCCGAGCTGGCGTTGGAGGCCACCGGCTACGAGCGGGGCACCATCGTGCCGATCGGCAGCACGCGCGAGTGGCCCGTGTACGCCGACGAGCGGATGACCGGGCGCCGCGTCTCGATGGGCGCGGGGGCGCACGGCTGGACGCTGTTCGTCGACGCCGACGCGCTCATCTCCGCCTACGGCGCGACCGTGGCCGACATCTCGGACCCGATCGACGCGATCCGCTGATCCGCTGACCCGCGAGCGCCGCTCATCCGAGTGCAGCTCATCCGAGCGTCGCGGGTCACCAGCTTTCGCTGACCAGCTTCGTGACGAAGTAGTCGGCGATGCCCTCGCTGCCGCCCTCCGAGCCGTAACCGCTCTCCTTGACCCCCCCGAAAGGGGTCTCGGGACTCGTCAGCCCGAAGTGGTTCACCGCGAGCATGCCCGCTTCGATCCTCTCCTCCACCTCCACCGCGGTGGCGGCGGACCCGGTGAAGGCGTACGAGGCCAGCCCATACGGAAGCGCGTTGGCGCGCGCGATCGCGTCGTCGACGTCGACGAACGGCACGGCGAGCGCGACCGGGCCGAACGGCTCCTCGTTCATGATGCGCGCGCCGTCCTCGACGTCCGCGATCAGCGTGGGCTGCCAGAAGTATCCGGAGCCGTCGATCGGCGTTCCGCCCACGACGACCCGCGCCCCTCGATCGCGTGCGTCGTCGACGAGCGCCGCGACGGCGGGCGGTCGCCGGTCATGCGCGAGCGGACCCATCGTGACCTCCGGGTCCAGGCCGTTGCCGACCCGGAGCGCACGGATGCGCGACGCGAACGCGTCGACGAACCGGTCGTAGACGCCCTCCTGCACGAGGAACCGCGTGGGGGCGATGCAGATCTGGCCCGCATTGCGGAACTTGGCCGATGCCGCCATGGCCGCGGCCCGCTCGACGTCCGCGTCGTCGAAGACCAGCACCGGGGCGTGCCCGCCGAGCTCCAGCGTGGCGCGCTTGATGCCCTCCGCCGCCAGGTGCGCGATCTGCCTGCCGACCGCCGTGGATCCGGTGAACGACACCTTCCGGATGCGCGGATCCCGGATGAGCTGCGTCGAGATGGCGGCGGGCTCGCCCATCACCACGTTCAGCACACCGGCGGGCAGGCCGGCATCGTGCAACGCGCGGGCGAGCGCGAGACCGGTCGCCGGCGTCTCCTCGGCCGGCTTGAAGACCATCGTGCATCCCGCGGCGAGCGCGGCGGCGATCTTGCGGGCCGGGATCGTGATCGGGAAGTTCCAGGGCGTGAAGGCCGCGACCGGTCCCACGGGCTGGCGCAGCACCAGATTGCGCACGCCCTCGCGCCGTGACGGCACGACGCGTCCGTAGGCACGTCGCCCCTCCTCGGCGAACCAGTCGAAGATGTCGGCCGCCGCATGGACCTCGGCCGTCGCCTCGCCGATCGGCTTGCCCTGCTCGACGGTGGTGGCCCAGCCGATGTCGGCCGCGCGCTCGCGCAGGAGCTCGCCGGCACGTCGCAGGATCCGGCAGCGGTCGAACGCCGTCGCGCTCCGCCAGGCGGGGAAGGACTGTGCGGCCGCGGCCGCGGCGTCGTCGAGATCGGCCGTGGTCGCCACCGGCAGCGACGCGAGCGCCTCTCCGGTGGCCGGGTTGACGACGGGCCGCGTCTCGCGGCCCGTCGCGCCGCGCCACTCGCCCGCGATGAACAGGCCGATCGGCGGGTACTCCCCCGTCACCGTCGGATCTCCAGGCCCGCGATGCGATCCGCGGCGATCCGGATGCGCTCCACGAACGGATCGGCGGGATCCGTCGCCGGTCGCGCACCGCCGCGCAGCACGGTGTCGAGGGCGCTCTGCAACGCCACGGTGGGCTCGGGGGGCGCCTCGAGCACGCGCCAGGCCACCATCCAGTCGGGGCGGACCAGGAGCGCACCGGACGGCTCGATCTCGCGCACCGCCGTCCACTCCTCCTCCCTCTCGGGGATGGCGACGACCGAGACCGGCAACGTCGACTCGACGCCCGCCACGGCCTCACGCCACGCGTCCTCCGCGTCCTCGCTCACGAACAGCGTGAACCCGTCGTGCGCGACGAGGTCGACGGTCGACACCGGCTCGGCCGCCGTGCCACCGTGCGATCGCCGCAGCCACGCGTGCGGGATGTGATGCCCCGGGCGCGAGACGGGCTGGAACACGATCGGCGAGTCGTACCCCTCCGGCAGCGGCGAGTTGTCGGGCACGAGCGCGCCTGCCGAGTAGTGATAGCCCGCCTCCACGTTGAGCTGGCTGAAATCGTAGGAGTTCGCGCTCACCGCGGTCCGCACGCGCTCCCGCATCGCGTCGGACTCGGGCCCGTCGCCGACGAAGACGTCCAGCGACCGCTGCTCCTCCTCGATGGAGCGGTCGTCCGAGAACCCGAGCGCCTCGGCGATCGGAGGGTGCCGGTTCGCGTTCTCCAGCGAGTGAGCCGTGTAGAACGCCGCGACCGGGCGGCGCTCCTGCTGGTAGCTGTCGAGCAGCGACTCGGGCGCGCGGCCGTCGAGCACCGCCGCGAGCTTCCAGGCGAGATTGCCCGCGTCCTGAATGCCCCCGTTCAGCCCCAGGCCGCCGGTCGGGGGGTGCCGGTGCGCCGCGTCGCCGGCGAGGAACGCACGCCCGACGCGGTACTTCTGCGCCACCACGCCGTTGTACGTCCAGCCGTTCACGGAGTGGATCTCCAGCGGGTGGTCGTCGGAGAGGTTCAGCAGGCGCCGGATGGCACGGTCGTGCGTGGCCCGGTCATCGGGATCGCCCTCGAGCATCCAGCCCGCGAGTCCCACGAGCCACTCCTCGGACTCGCGGCTGTAGTTGACGGGACCGATGGCCTGCATGGTGCCCATGCGGCGGCCGTGCCCGGACGGATGCACGAAGTGCGCGAGGATCGCGTCCGGCTCCGTCCACATCGACAGGTCCGTGCTGACGTGGTACGTCGTGACGTTGCGGATCGCCTTCACGCCGTCGAACTCGATGTCCAGCAGCTCGTTGCTGGTGCGGCCGCCGTCGGCGAAGATCGCGTACTGCGCGCGCTGCTCGCGCACGGTGCCGGTCTGCAGGTCGACGATCGTGACGACGACGCCCTCGTCGTCCTGCGTGAAGCCCCGCACCTCCTGATGGCCCCGCAGCCGCCCGGGAAGCGCCGCGGAGGCGTGCGCGTGGATCAGCGGGTCCAGGCGGATCTGCGGCAGGTTCGCGTACCCCCGCGGGCTGGCCTGCGCGTACCGCTCGCGGTCCTCGCCGCCACCCCAGGCCTGCACCTCGCCGATCTTCAGGCCCTCGTAGGGCGTGCGGGGGTCGACGGAGGTGTACCACGCGACCTTGTGCCACCGGTCGTGGTCGGGGCCCATCCGGTAGATGTCGTCCGCCACGCCCATCGCGTGGAAGATCTCCATCGTCCGCACGTTGAGCAGGTGGGCTCGCGGCAGGCGGAACTCGAAGTCGCGGCGGTCCACCAGCAGCACCTCGATGCCGCGCTGGGCCAGCAGCAGGGCGCACGACATGCCCACCGGTCCCCCGCCGATCACGATGACGGGGACCTCGTCGGGCCATTCGCCGGGGGCGAGCGGGGGGAGCAGCTGCGGCCGGTCGACGGCGGGCATGGGCATTCGTTCTCCTCGGGGGTGAAGACGGACCCGCTCAGGCGGGTACGCGGGTCGTCATGGTCGATGCGATGGGCTCGGAGTGAGCGTCGTCGTCGGGCGCAGGCAGCCCGACCAGGTGCGAGGGCGAGATGCGCAGCGAGACCGGGTGTCCGTCGACGAGGTCGTCGGGGCCGTAGCGGCCGAAGTCGCGCTCGTCGATCTGTGCGCGGATGACGCCGTTCGCCGTCTCGACGAGCACTCGCAGCGAGGTGCCGAGATAGGTCACATTGCGGATGCGGCCCGCGATCGAACCAGGGACGTCGCCCGCGAGCGACACCTCCACGTGACTGGCGCGGAAGGCGACCAGGAGGGCATCCCCCACGGCACGGGGCTCGTCGGAGGCCATCTCGATCCGCGCGTCGATGCCGTCGAGCTCCACCACCGCGCTCGAGGAGTCGGCTGTCACCACCGTGGCGGGCAGGATGTTCTGGAACCCCATGAAGTCGGCGACGAAAGCGTTCCTCGGTCGCGCGTACAGCTCGCGCGGGGTGCCGACCTGCTCGATCCTGCCGGCGTTCATGACGACGACTCGATCGGCGAGGGCGATCGCCTCCTCCTGGTCGTGCGTCACGTAGACCGACGTGGTGCCCAGCTCGTTGTGCAGCTCGCGGATCTGCGTGCGCATCGAGTTGCGCAGCTTGACGTCGAGGTTCGACAGCGGCTCGTCGAACAGCACCAGCGACGAGCGGTTCGCCATGGCGCGGGCCAGGGCCACGCGCTGCTGCTGGCCGCCCGACAGGGCGACCGCCTGGTCGTCCTTGCGTGCCAGCAGATGCACCCGGTCGAGCATCTCGTCGATGCGCTCGAGGCGCTCGGCCGCCGGCACCTTGGCGAGCTTGAGCGGATAGCCGACGGTCTGCGCGACGGTCATGTGCGGCCAGAGCGCGTAGCTCTGGAACACCATGCCGATGGCGCGCTTCTCGGGCGGCACGAACTTTCCGGTTCCGGCCGAGTACACCGTCCGATCGCCGATCGTGATCGTGCCGTCCGTGGGCACCTCGAGTCCGGCCAGGCACCGCAGCGTCGTGGTCTTGCCGCAGCCGCTCGGGCCGAGCAGGGTGACGAACTCGCCGTCCGCGATCTCGAGCGAGAGATCATCGACGGCGGCGGACGACGCGGAGCCGTACCGCTTCGTCATGTGCTGAAGCGAGACGGCGCTCATGCCGCGGGCGACTTCCAGGTCATGAACCCCATGCCGCAGCCCGTGCCCGCCTCGGTGCGGTACGCCGGCACGTAGTCGACGATCTCGGCCTGCAGTCCGGCGGCGTTGGCGGCGGCGCCGGCGACGATCCAGTTGCGGATCTCCGAGGACCCCGCCACCAGGACGTCGTCGCGGAGCCCGCGAAGCGGCTCCGCCTCGCCCTCGACGAAGGCGTTGAGCACCGTGCGGTCCAGGTCCTCGTCGATCACGAAGTGCGACAGACCTCCCGAGCCGACGACGCCGACCTTGATGTCCTCCGGGTAGCTCTCGATCGCCTTCGCGAGGGCGAGGCCGAAGTCGTACGAGCGGTCGGCGGTCGGCGGGTTGGGGTGCCAGAAGGTGTTGACGAAGATGGGCACGATCGGCACCGGCACGTCGCCCTTCAGCACCTGCTGCATGATGAAGCCCCAGCCGTGAGGGATGCCGTGGTCCTCGAACTTCCCGGCGGGCAGCATCCGCGACGCCGCGGGGTCGAAGCCGCTCGCCTGCACCGACTGCAGCAGGTGCAGCGCGAGCTCGCTGTGGCACTGCCGCGTCGTGCTCACGTCGGGCACGTTCTTCGCCTCGGCGATCGCGAGCCCCGGCGCCATGGCATCGAGGTCGGCCTGGCTGAGCGGTTCGTGCTGCACCGTGTCGCCCCAGTAGATGACGAAGGGCGCGAGCTCCTCGTCGGTGAAGGTCTCCTTGTGGTCGCTGCTCACGATCACCAGCACGTCGACCCCGGAGGAGCGCACGAAGCTCTCGAGCTCGTCGATCGCCGCCCGGCAGCGCTCGTACTTCTCGCGGTAGATGTCGACGGACAGCTCGCCGGCGAACGCCGATCCTCGCAGCTCGTTGAGCTCGTCATACGGATAGGCCTCGCCGCGGAACGCCAGGCGCTGGTTCTTCTTGTCGGCCGCGGCCCGTCCGTCCCAGTTCTCCGGGGGCGTGCCCAGCTGGGGAGCATGCGAGGTCGCGAAGGCCATCGTCACGGATGCCATGTTCTTCTGCCTTTCGGATCAGTTGAACGCGCCCTGGACGATCTCCAGGTTCTGCGCGTTGATGGTGCTGAGGTCGGTCAGGCTGAACGGCTTGAGCAGCTCGAGGTCGTCGATCGAGGGGTACCCCGGCACACCCTCCTGGCCGGGAACCAGCGGGTAGTAGCCGATCTCGGCCATGGCCTGCTGGGCCTCGGGCGTGAACAGCCACGTCATCAGCAGCTTCGCGGCCGCAGGGTTCGGGGCACCGTTGATCAGTCCCAGGTAGTGGGGCGAGATGTGCACGCCGCCCTCGGTCGGGAAGACGTACTCGACGGGTGCGCCGGCGGCCTTGTCTCGCATGAAGAAGGGCATCGGGTACCAGCTCTGCAGGGCGTACTCGCCCGTGGCCACGGCGTTTCCCGCCGCCGGAGAGGACGCCTGGAACACGATGTCCTGCGCGGCGAGTCCCTCGATGAAGTCCGCGTCGGCGGCGCCGTCCCAGAGCAGGTGCGACAGCGTGCCGAAGCCGGCGCCGTTGCGCGTGACGTCGTCGGTCGTGATCCGGCCGGCGAGAGCCGGGTCCAGCAGGTCCTCCCAGCCCGACGGCGCCTCGTCCGCCGACATCTCGTTCGTGTTGTACATGTAGCCGAAGGCCGTGCCGCTGGCCGCCCAGACGGTGCCGTTCTCGTCGGAGTACGACTCCTGGTCGACCTCTCCCGCGGTCACCGGCTGGAAGGCCTCGTAGTAGTCCTGGCCGAGGCCGGGGGCGATCGAGGTGTCTCCTGCCTGGACGAGATCGGCGACATGCTGACCGCTCGCGAACTCCGCCTCCAGCTTGGCGGCGTAATCCGGGCCGAGGAGGTACACGCCCTTCACCGAGATCTCGGGGAAGCGCGCGGAGAACAGGTCGTCGTAGAGCGACTGCTTGTCGGTCTCGCCGGGGCCGTAGATCGTGACGGTGGTCTCGCCGGCGTCGAGCGCCTCCTGGTAGAGCTCGTCGAGCGCTGCTGCGGCCTCTTCGCCGCCGAGCAGCTCGACGTCGTCGCCCGGGGCGGCGCCGGGAGCGGCCGGAGCGGTCTCGCCGCCGCTGCAGCCGGTCAACAGGAATGCGACGGCGACGATGCCGCTCGCGACCTTCAGGGTGGTTCGCATGATGTCGGGTCCTAACTCTTGCTCGCTGAGGCGATGGAGGGGCGGTTGTCGGAGAGGGAGCCCGCGCCGGGCGCGACCGGGCGCCGGGAGGCGGCTGCCCGGCCGGCCTGTGCCGCGGCGCGGCGGGAGCGGACTGCGGCGGTGACGATGCGCTGCGCCGCCAGGAGCAGCAGCATGCCCACCGTGAGGGTGCCGAGCACCAGCACGAGCAGGGCCGCCGCACGCGAGGCGTAGCCCTGCGTGTTGAGGTCGTAGACCAGCAGCGGCACGGTCGGCGTGAGGGCCGACGAGAGCAGCACGGGGATGGCGAGATTGCCGGCGATCACGATCGCGACGACGAACCAGCCGGAGAAGAAGCTCGGCGCGATGAGCGGAAGCACGACGCCCAGCACCACCCGCGTCGGGCGCGCCCCGCTGATCCGAGACGCCTCCTCGAGCTCGCGGTTGATCTGCATCAGCGCCGGCTGGATCGCGCGTGTCGCGATGGGCACGGCGGCGATGACCAGGCCCATCCCCACGAGGAACATCGAGCCATAGAGCTGACGCAGTCCCGGGATGCTCACGTACGTCCACGACAGGCCCAGCGCCAGCACGATGCCGGGCAGCGTGAAGGGCAGCCACGTGAGGAGGTCGAGAACCCGTCGCATCATCGTCTCGTTGTGCGTGACGGCGTACATCGTGATGAACGCGAGCGCGACAGCGGCCAGCCCGCCGACGATCGCCACGACGATCGTCGACTGGATCGCCTCGACCGTCTCGGCGTCTCCCAGCAGCACGTCGTAGTTGGTCGTCGCGTAGACCCCGCCTCCGAAGAACGGCTGGAAGCTGCCCAGCAAGAGTTGCACGATCGGCAGCACGACCCCGAAGAGCACATAGAGCGCGATCACCGCTGTTCCGACCCAGCGCCAGCCTCCGATGTTCCAGGGGCTCGTGTTGTAGCTCTTGCCGGTCACCGTCGTGTAGCGCTTGCGTCCGAGGAGAGCCCACTGCACGCCGACCATGAGCAGGACGAGCGCGACCAGCAGCAGCGACAGCACACTGGCCCCGCCGTAATCCGCCGGCGTCTGGTCGGAGATGTAGCCGTAGATCTCCGTCGAGAAGACGTCGATGCCGGCAGGTGTGCCGAGGAAGAGCGGGACCTCGAAGGCCTCGAGCCCGATGATCAGGTTGAGGATGACGACCCCCGAGATGGCCGGAAGCAGCACAGCCAGGTCGATGTTGAAGATCGTGCGCAGCCGCCCCGCGCCCGACATCTGCGCCGCCTCCTCGAGGCTCCGGTCCATCGCGCGGAACGGGCCCAGCAGCAGCAGGTAGCAGAACGACGTGCCCTTGAGGATCATCACGGACACCAGGCCCAGCCACGAGTACGCCGAGAACAGGGGCTCGTCGCCGCCGGTGACGCTCATCCACCACTGGTTGACGAGCCCGAGCTTGGGGTTCCACAGCATGCCCCAGCTCATGGCGTAGAACAACGGCGGCAACGCGAGCACGAGCACCATGACCGGGGTCACGATCTTCCGCAGCGGCGCGGTGGTGCGCACCGCGAAGAAGACGAGCACGAGCGCGAGGATCACCGAGCACGCCGCGCACACGACCGCGATGACGACCGAGTTGGCGAAGGTGGCGTACGTGTCGGCGTTGCCGAGCGTGCGTCCGAAGGCGTCGAACGACCAGTTCGCGCGCTGTCCGGGCGGGGCGTTGCGGAACGCGCCGATCACGAGCATGACGACCGGCAGCGCGAAGAGCAGCGCCGCGATCACGACCAGCGGCAGCATGCTGCGTGATGTGCTGAACGCGCCGTTGCTCGGCTGCCTACGGGTCTTCATCACGTGCGCGATCCCTCACTCTTCGTCGAGTCGGTGACACCGCTGCGGATCTCGGGGCATCCGTCCGCGGTCAGCACCTAATCTGCAGGCATGGCGGCCCACAGTGGGAATGCGCGGACTCCCTCTTCCGCTAGGAGGAATCCGGACGACCGCTGAGCGCGCCGTCCGGCACGGCGCGACGCCCCTGACCGGCGCGCACCGGGCTGCTGCGGAGAACCCGGGCTACAGGATGGCGGCCAGGCGGCGCACCGCGAACTCGTAGCCCTGCACGCCCGCCCCCACGATGACGCAGCTGGCGACATCCGAGAGGTACGAGTGGTGCCGGAAGGGCTCGCGCGCGTGCACGTTCGAGATGTGCACCTCCGCGAACGGCAGGCCCACGCCCGTGAGCGCGTCGCGCAGCGCGATGGATGTGTGCGTGAAGGCGCCGGGGTTGATGACGATGCCGTCGCAGTCGGCCTTGGCCTCGTGGATCACGTCGATGAGCGCGCCCTCGTGATTGCTCTGGAACGCGCGCAGGTCGAAGCCCACCTCCGCCGCGACCGCGGTCGCGCGGATGAAGACGTCGTCGAGCGTGTCCGTCCCGTAGATCTCGGGCTCCCGGGTGCCCAGCAGGTTGAGGTTCGGTCCGTTGACCAGCAGCAGGCGGTTGTTCACGAGGGGATTCCGTTCGGCTCGGCCCGAGTGCGTGCGTCTCAGTGCGTCGGTCTCAGTGCTCAGGTCTTCGGTCTCAGTGCTTCAGGCCGGCCATGGCCAGTGCGGTATCGACCAGCGCCACGCGCTCGATGCCGCGCACCTTCGACAGGGCGATCCACTCGGCCATATCACTCGAGCCGTCGAGCTCGTGGGTCAACGTGCCGCCCGTGACGGTGGCCCGGTAGACGATGCGCAGCGCGTGCAGCGGGCCGACGGCTCCGGGAGCGAGCCGCTTGCGCGCCGGGATCACGTGGGAGTCGACGCCCAGCAGACCGTCGAGGCGCACCTCGTAGCCGGTCTCCTCGCGGGCCTCGCGGCGTGCGGCGTCGGCCGGGTCCTCACCCGGCTCCAAGCCCCCGCCCGGCAGGGACCACGCCGGCACACGTCCCTCGATCCACCGCGTCAGCAGCACTCGCTGCTCGTCGTCCACGATGACGCAGTAGGCGGCGACGCGCATGTCCATGCGCACAGCCTAGCCATGCGACACGCGCGACGATGGCCGCCCCCGTGGGGACGGCCATCGTGCGCGTAGGGGGCGCGCTTACTTGAACGCGTCCTTGATGTTCTCGCCGGCCTTCTTCAGGTTGGCCTTGGTCTGGTCGCCCTGGCCCTCTGCCTCGAGGCGCTCGTTGTCGGTCGACTTGCCGGCCGCCTCCTTGGCCTTTCCGGAGAGGTCCTGGGCGCCGTTCTCGATCTTGTCGTCGAGTCCCATATGCGGCTCCTTCCGTCTCGGATCCGGGTGTCTCCCGGATCAGTCACGTTAGGCGACTGCCTCGGAACGAGCACGGGGGTCGCGCAATCGACGCCGATGCGCTAGACGGCGGGTGCTCACCCGCCGCCCCCGCGCTCACGCCGCTGAGGTCATGCGCCGGCCTCCTCCGGGCGGCCCGCCGCCTCGATCTCGGCGTCATCGGGCTCGTAGCCGTCGATGTGCCGCTCGTCCGGTCCGTTGTAGGCCGACAGCGGGCGGATGAGCGCGTTGGAGGCCTGCTGCTCGAGGATGTGGGCCGTCCAGCCCGTCACACGCGAGGCGACGAAGAGCGGGGTGAAGGTGAGCGTGTCGAAGCCGATGAGGTCGTAGGCCGGCCCGGAGGGGTAGTCGAGGTTCGGGTAGATGCCCTTGCGCGCGACGAACTCCGACTCGAGCGCGTCGTACAGCTCGGCGACATCCGGCCGGTCGTAGTGCGCGACGAGCGCATCCAGAGCCGCCTTCATGGTGGGCACGCGCGAGTCGCCGCGCTTGTACACGCGATGCCCGAAGCCCATGATCTTGCGCTTCTCGGCCAGCGCCGTGTCGAGCCACGGCTTGACGTTCGACGCGTCGCCGATCTCGGTCAGGATGTGCAGCACGGCCTCGTTCGCACCCCCGTGCAGCGGCCCCTTGAGGGCGCCGATCGCGCCGACCACCGCGGAGTACAGATCGCTGAGAGTCGAGGTGATCACACGCGCGGTGAACGTCGACGCGTTGAACGAGTGCTCGGCGTACAGGATCATCGAGCGGTTGAACGCGTCGACGACGACCTCGTCGGCCTCCTCCCCGAACGTGAGCCACAGGAAATTCGCCGCGTAGTCGAGATCGTCGCGCGCCTCGACGGGCTCCAGGCCGCGGCGGCGACGCTGCCCGTAGGCGACGATGGCCGGCAGCTGCGCGAACAGACGGATGCTGCGCTCGAGGTTCTGCTCGGGAGTTCCGACCGCGTCGAGCACGTTGGAGATGCCCGCGGTCTCCTCGGCCCCGATCGCGCTCACAGCGGTGCGCACCTCGTCCATCGGGTGCGCGTCCACGGGCAGTCCGTCGATCACGTCCTTCACGCTGGGCAGCAGCGCCCGGTGACGACGCTCCGTCGCGCGCAGCTCGGCGAGCTGGGCGTCGGTGGGCAGCTCGCCGTGCCAGAGCAGGTACGCCACCGCCTCGAACGGCTGCGTGGCCGCCAGCTCCTGCACCGGGTAGCCGCGGTACAGCAGGCTGTTGGTCTCGGGGTTGACCTTGCTGATGGCGGTGTGGTCCACCACGACGCCTGCGAGGCCCTTCTTGATGTCGGTGTCGCTCATGTCTCTCCCTTGAGTGTGTGGAACCGCGTGATCCGGCGCTCGAGCGGAATCAGCGCTGGATCGTGAAGTCGAAGACGCTCGTGTCGAAGTGGCTGTAGCCCTCGTAGTCGACCAGCTCGTAGAGGTCGGCGCGATGCTGCATCTCGTCGAGCTTCGACGTCAGCTGCCCCTCGTCGGTCAGCGTGTCCAGCGCTCTGCCGGCCGCCCCCATGGCGATCCGCAGCAGCGAGACGGGCCAGATGACGATGTTGACGCCGACGTCGCGCAGCTGATCGACCGAGAACAGGTCGGATTTGCCGAACTCCGTCATGTTGGCCAGGATCGGCACATCCACTGCGGCGCGGATGGCCGCGAACTCGTCGAGCGTGCGCATCGCCTCGGGGAAGATCGCGTCGGCGCCCGCGTCGACCAGGGCCTTCGCCCGGTCGACCGCGGCGTCGAGTCCGTCGACCGCGCGGATGTCGGTGCGCGCCATGATGAGGAAGTTCGCGTCGCGGCGGGCGTCGACGGCGGCACGGATGCGCTTCAGCGCCGTCGACTCGTCGACCACGGCCTTGCCGTCCAGGTGCCCGCAGCGCTTCGGGTTGATCTGATCCTCGATGTGGGCACCGGCGAGTCCCGCGTCCTCGAGCGTCTGGATCGTGCGCGCGACGTTCATGGGCTCGCCGAAGCCGGTGTCCGCGTCGATGATCGCCGGCAGCTCGGTCATGCGCGCGATCTGCTGGCCGCGCCCGGCGACCTCTGTCAGGGTCGTGAGACCGATGTCCGGCAGCCCGAGGTCAGCGGACAGGACGGCCCCGGAGATGTAGACGCCTTCGAAACCCTTGCGCTCGATGAGGCGCGCGGACAGCGGGTTGAAGGCCCCCGGGAACCGCAGGATCTCGCCGGTGGCGAGCCGCTCGCGGAACAGCCGGCGCTTCTCGGCCGCGGGCGTGGTGGCGTACAGCATCAGAACAGTCCCTTCGGGCCGCGCACGATCACTCCGGGCTTCGCGACGATGCTGAGCTGGCGCACCTCGTCGGCCGTGAGCTCGGGCAGACGCTGCACGAGCGCGAGGAAGCGCTCGATCTCGGCCGGCTCGAGCACCGGCTCGGCCAGCAGGCGGAACTTGCGGATGTAGTCCTCGCGGGCGAACGGCCGCGCACCGAGCGGGTGCGCATCCGCGACGGCGATCTCGTCCTGGATCGTGGATCCGTCGGCGAGGGCGATCTCGACGCGGCCGCCGAACGCCTTCTCGTTCGGGTCCTCCGAGTGGTACCGGCGGGTCCACTCGGCATCCTCGAGCGTCGTGACCTTGTGCCACAGCTCGACCGTGTCGGCACGGCCGGCGCGCTCGGGGGTGTACGAGTCGACGTGATGCCAGGCGCCATCCTGCAGCGCGACCGTGAAGATGTACGGGATCGAGTGGTCGAGCGTCTCGCGGGACGCGGTGGGGTCGTACTTCTGCGGGTCGTTCGCGCCTGATCCGATCACGTAGTGCGTGTGGTGCGACGTGTGCAGCACGATCGAGCGGATGTTCGCCGGATCGCGCAGCTCGGGCCGCTCGTTGCCGAGGCGGCGCGCCAGATCGATCCAGGCCTGCGCCTGGTACTCGGCCGAGTGCTCCTTGGTGTACGAGTCCAGGATGCCCCGCTTCGGCTCGCCCACGGCGGGCAGCGGCACGTCGTACGCGGCGTCCTTGCCGTCGAGCAGCCAGGCGATCACGCCGTCCTCGCCCTCGTAGATCGGCGACGGGCTGGTCTCACCGCGCATCGCGCGGTCGACCGCCTCGACGGCCATCTTGCCGGCGAACGCGGGGGCGTGCGCCTTCCACGTCGAGATCTCGCCCTTGCGAGACTGCCGCGTGGCGGTGGTGGTGTGCAGCGCCTGGGCGACGGCCTGGTAGATCGTCTCGGTGTCCAGTCCCAGCAGCGTGCCGATGCCGGCGGCGGCCGACGGGCCGAGGTGCGCGACGTGATCGATCTTGTGCTTGTGCAGCGAGATCGCCCGCACCAGGTCGATCTGGATCTCGTATCCGGTCGCGAGGCCGCGCAGCAGGGCCGCGCCATCCTGTCCCGTGTGCTGGGCGACCGCGAGGATCGGCGGGATGTTGTCGCCCGGGTGCGAGTACTCCGCCGCCAGGAAGGTGTCGTGGTAGTCGAGCTCGCGCACGGCCACGCCGTTCGCCCAGGCCGCCCACTCGGGGCTGGTGACGCGCTCCAGGGCGCAGCCGAAGACGGTCGCTCCGGCTCCCCCGGCCGAGACGGCATGGTCCTCGGCCTGCTGGCGTGCCGCAACGACGGGACGCCGCGTCAGCGATGCCGCGGCGACGGCGGCGTTGTCGATCACCCGGTTGACGATCATGTCGGCCACCTCCGGCTCGACCGCGACGGGGTCGACGGCGACCTCGGCGATCTTCCAAGCCAGCTGCCCCTCGCGCTCGAGGTTCTCGTCGCTGCGGTGCACACGAACGTGGTGGGTGACGGTCATGAGGGCTCCTCCTGGAGGGATTCGAGGATGGTGGTCAGGGCGTTGTGCAAGTGCACGTGAGTCGCGTGGGCGGCCAGATCGGCGTCGCCGGCGGCGATCGCCGACGCGATCAGCCGATGCTCGGCGACCGACTGCGCCAGCCGGCTGGGATTGTCTCGGGCCATCCGACGCACGCGCACGAGGTGCGTGCGCAGCGTCCGCAGCGCCGAGACGAGGTGCGCGTTCGCGACGGCCGCGTCGACCGCCGCGTCGAAGCGCGCGATGAGCTCGTAGTAGGCGTCGGCGTCGACACCGGGATGCGCGCCGGCGAACTCGTCGGCGAGGGCCGCGAACAGCGCGCGATCGGCACGCTGCGAGGCCAGCCGCACGGCCGTCTCCTCGAGCGCGCGACGCACGTCGAACAGGTCGCGGATGTCCTCGGCGTCGATGTCGGCGACGACCGTCACGCGGGGAGACTGCTGCACGACGAGGCCTGCCCCGATCAGGCGGCCGATCGCCTCGCGCATAGGCGTGCGGCTCACTCCGATGCGCGTCGCCTGCTCGACCTCGCTGATGACCGCGCCGGCCGGCAGGCGCCCGCACTGGATGTCGTCGAGCAGGATGGCATACGCCCTCTCGCTGGCCTTCATTCCGCGCTCCGTCCGTCTTTGTATACACTAACGCGGCCATCGCCCCCTGTCGAGAGGAAAGCTAGGCGTAAGGGATACATTAGCCGTCGCGACCCGCGGCCGGACGTTGCGGGGGGAGCCCGAGCCGCGCTACCGGACCGTGGGCATCCGGACGGTCGATCCACCCGCCGTGGGCCGGGCGGCGGTACGGCGGATGCCCGACAGTCCGCCCAGGGTGCGCCCCAGGGGCGATCCGATGAACAGACCGAGGGTCGCGCCCGCGGCGAGCGCGATGCCGACCATGCCGGCAGTGATGAGCGAGGAGGTGGCGAACAGGATGTGCTCGGTCTCACCGCCCGATTCGACGAGGCCGAGCAGGCCGCGGAAGACGGCGGCACCCGGAACGAGCGGCAGGATGGCCGCGGTCGTCACGGCGACGGACGGCACGTGCAGGCGGGCCGCGAAGAGCGCGCCGATCACGCTCGCGACCAGAGCGCCCACGAAGCTGGCGGGCGCCTGCTCGAGACCCGTCGCGCTCGCGCCGGCGAAGCCCGCCCAGGCGATGATGCCGAGCACCGCGCTGACCACGATGATGCGCATTCCGGCGCCGTTGAAGACGGCCACGGCGACCGCCACCACGACGGCCCCCGCGAACTGACCGGCCAGGCCGCCCAGTGGCAGCGGCTCGCTCGGCGGCTGCATCCCGACGCCCGTCGCGCGGGCCAGCTCGAGGCCCACCACGATGCCCAGCACCACGCCGAGCGTCTGCACCGTCAGCTCCAGGATGCGCCCGCCGGCCGTGAGCGAGAACCCGTCGATCGCGTCCTGCGCGGCCCCGACGACGGCGAGACCGGCCAGCATGAGCACGATGCCCGACGAGACCACGATCGTGGCGCGCACGTCGACGAAGGGCTCGATGCCGGCCCGCCCCAGCATGGCCGTCACGACGGTGAGCGCGGTCAGCACGAACGCGCCCGCGATCTGGCTGAAGAACAGGGGAACCTGCAGCTTGGCCAGCCCCGCCTGCGTGAGCGCGACGCCGAGCGCCGCGACGAACGTGACGGTCAGGATCACCCACGACGCCCCGAACATGGCGCCGACCCCCACGGCGAGCAGCGCCTGGGACAGGATCACCATGGCCGGCCGGTACCGGAACGGCATGCGCCGGATCTGGTGGAAGCGCACCCGCGCCTCGCCCAGGTCCAGCCCGGACTCCACATCCCGCACGAGCGCCTGCAGGCGCTGCAGCTTCGAGTGATCCGGCACGGCCGAGCGCACCACGCGCATGAGCGTGATGGGCCATTCGTCGCCGTGCCGGTGGTCGGACACGGTCACGGAGTTGAAGGTGACGTCGACATGGACGGTGCCGAGGCCGTAGGCGCGCGTGATCCGCAGGGCGGCCAGCACGACCTCCTTCGCCGACGCGCCGACCGAGAGCATGACCTCGGCGACGCGCATCGCGAGATCGATGACGCGCACGGCCGTCTTGTCGTCGATGATCGGCAGCGCCTGCGTCGCCGTGCGGTCGGACGCATCCGCGTGGATCGCCCTTCGCACGCTCTCGATCACCCGTCGACTGCGCTCGCGAACCATGCCTCCATCCTCTCCGACGATGCTTCCGAGGACGCCGGGCGCTCCCGCCGTCGCTCCCGCACGACCCGCAGGATTGCTCGCGCGCCCGAGCCACCGACCCTTGTCGCGCAGCGACACGCCACATAGGATCCAAAGGTCCAGCCATTGCAGAGGAATGGCCCAGACCACGCGACAACGGGATGGACGGCTCGTCGTCGCCGAGGTGCGAAGAGCCGAGAGATGAGCAAAACGGTGCAGTTCCAGCCTACGAAGCCCCGGCGTGCAGTCGACGACATCATCGAGCAGGTCCGCGTGATGCTCGACGAGGGCACGTTGACGCCGGGCATGAAGCTGCCCAGCGAACGCGAGTTCGCGGAGCAGCTGGCGGTCAGCCGGAACACGGTGCGCGAGGCCCTGCGCATGCTCGAGGTCGCCGGTCTCATCACTATCAAGCGCGGCGCCACGGGCGGGGCGTATGTCGTGGATTCGAACACACAGGCGATCACGCAGAGCCTCGTCGACGGCATGACGCTGACGAAGTACACGCTGCTCGACATCATCGAGGCGCGTATCGCGATCGAGACCAGCGCCGTCATCAAGGTGGTGGAGAACGCCACAGACGATGAGCTCGACGAACTGGACGAGCTCGTCGCGCAGTCCGCGGCGATCGACCCCCAGGCAGACTGGGAGGGACGCCTCGCGTCGTACTTCCGGTTCCACGACCGCCTCATCGAGCTCAGTGGAAACCCGATCTTCCCCGTAATCGCGAGGCCGCTCCACGAGATGGCGAACCGGGTCTCGGCTCGCATCGGGTCCTTCGCCGGCGATGTCATCATCCAGTCCCGACACCGCCTGATGCACGCCCTCCACGCCCGAGACGCCGAGGCCGCCGTGGCTGAACTGCGCTCCTATCTCGAGCTGCTCTACGAGCGCTGGGTCAGCCGCCCCATCGACTGAGCCACGAGGCCTTGACATCGGACGGCCCTCCATCGAGAATCGCAAATGTTGGACCAATAGACCAACGGTATCGACGAGGAGCCGTACATGGATGTTCAGACGACCGCCGCGCCCGAGCGCGTGCTCTTCCGCCATAGCGACCTGTCGCGCCTGATCGACCCGAAGGTCATCGCGGTCGTCGGGGCCTCCCCCACGCCCGGCGCATTCGGCCAGCGCACGCTCGAGAACCTCGCGGACTTCCCCGGCGCCGTCTACGGCATCAACCCGAAGTACGACGAGGTGATGGGCCGCCCCTGCTTCCCGTCGATCGCCGATCTTCCCGAGGTTCCGGACGCGCTCATCGTCGGTGTCGGCCAGGCCTTCGTCGCGCAGACCCTCGAGGATGCCGCGGCGGCCGGCGTCGGAGGCGCGATCCTCTACGCATCCGGCTACGCGGAGACGGGCGAGCCCGAGAACATCCAGGCACAGCAGGAGATCGCGGAACTCGCGCAGCGCACGGGCCTGCGCGTCGCGGGCCCCAACTGCGTGGGGCTCGCGAACCTCGGCACCCGCGCGATCATGAACTTCATGACCGACTGCGGCGAGGTCACCCGAGGCGCCGCGGGAGGCATCGGCATCGTGTCGCAGAGCGGAGCGCTCGGCTACACCGTGCTGCAGGCCGTTCAGCGCGGTGTCGGCATCAGCCACTATCTCGCGGCCGGCAACTCGGCCGACGTCGACGTCTGCGACTACATCGCCTACCTCGCCGAGGACCCTGCGGCGAAGGCGATCGTCTGCCTCATGGAGGGTGTCAAGAGTGGCGAGCGCTTCCTCGAAGCCGCCCGCCTCGCCCAGCGGTCGGGGACCCCCCTCATCGTCTACAAGGCGGGAAACAGCGAGGCCGCCGGCAAGGCGGCACTCTCGCACACGGGCACGCTGAGCGGATCGACCGCGGCGTACCGCGCGGCGGTCGAGGAAGCCGGCGCGATCTGGGTCGAGGATCTCGAGGCGCTGACCGAGGTCGCCTCGTTCTTCGTCAAGAACCCGACCCCCCCGCGCACGGCCGGGGTCGGCATCATGGCGACGTCCGGTGGCGCTGGCGTGATCAACGCCGACAAGGCGGAGGAGCACGGCCTCACGCTGCCGCCGCTCTCGCCCGAGACCGTCGCGACGTTGGAGACGATCGTCCCGTCGTTCGGGTCCGTCGGGAACCCCGCCGATCTCACGGCGGAGGTCTTGAAGGATCCCGAGACCTTCGTCCGCTGCCTGGATGCATTCACCTCCGACCCCATGCTCGGCGCGCTCCTGGTGCCGCTGGTGTTCGCGCACGAGGCCACCACCGGCGCGCGAGCGAAGGTGCTGTGCGAAGCCGCTCGCCACACCGACATCCCCCTCGTCGCGGTGTGGATGAACGACTGGCTGGAGGGCCCGGGCAGCCACACCCTCGACGCCGACCCTCGCGCAGCCATCTTCCGCTCGGCCGATCGCGCGGCGTGGACGATCCGCCAGTGGCAGCACTGGCACGAGCGTCGTGCGAACAGCGGCGGCGCTCCCGCACGGATCTCGGATCCCGGCGCGCGAGCGATCGCCGAGGGGATCCTGCGGTCCGCCCATTCCGGAGAGGCCGCCGACGGTCGTCGGGTTCTCAGCGAATCCGACTCGAAGGCGATCCTCGCCGCATACGGCATCCGGGTGCCCGGCGAGAAGCTCGCTGCCACACCCGCAGACGCCGCGGACGCGGCCGACGCGATCGGCTACCCCGTCGTGCTCAAGATCGCCTCGGCCGACATCGCTCACAAGAGCGACGTCGGCGGCATCCGGCTCGATCTGGGAAGCCGTGAAGAGGTGGTCGCCGCCGCCACGGAGATCCTCGAGAGCGTGCCGCGGAAGGTACCGGATGCCACCATCGACGGTGTGAGCGTGCAGACCCAGATCGCCTCGGGGCCCGAGCTGCTCTTGGGCGCACGCATCGACGCGCAGTTCGGTCCGATCGTCACCATCGGCATGGGCGGAGTGCTCGTCGAGGTGCTGCGCGACGCGACGATCGAGCTCGCCCCGTTCTCGGCGTCGACCGCGCGCCGAGGTCTCGAGCGCCTGCGCGGCTTCGCTCTGCTGGAGGGCGTGCGCGGCGACACCTCGTACGACATCGACGCCGCGGCGGATGCCGCCGGGCGATTCTCCGAACTCGTCGCCGATCTCGCGGACGTGCTCGACGAGGTCGACGTGAACCCGCTGATCGTCGGCAAGAACGGGGCGACGGCGGCCGACGGCCTCGTCGTCACACAGGTTCGCACTGCGGCTCTCGTCGGCTGACGCATGAGCACCGGACCGCTATCGGGTCTCCGTGTCGTCATCCTGCTGAGCCCGGGCCCGACCGCCCACGCCGGGCTGATGCTCTCCGATCTCGGCGCAGATGTCGTGCAGGTCGCGCGTCCGGGCTGGCTCGCCCAGCAGGTCGGCGGCCCTGACCACACACGCCGCGGACAGCGGATCGTCGAAGCCGACCTGAAAGACCCCGCACAGCATCGTCAGGTCTTCGACCTGGTGAGCCGGGCCGATGTGCTGGTCGAGGGATACCGGCCAGGCGTCGCTGAACGCCTCGGACTCGGTCCGGAGGACTTCTCCTCCGCGAATCCGGGCCTGGTCTACGGACGCATGACCGGCTGGGGGCAGAACGGCCCCCGCGCCCAGTCGGCCGGCCACGACATCAACTACCTTTCGCTCACCGGGCACCTGCACGCGATGTCTCGTCAGGGCGCGCGCCCTCAGCAGCCTCTGAACCTCGTCGGTGACTACGGGGGCGGATCGATGTTCCTGATCGTCGGTGTGCTGTCGGCCCTGCTCGAGCGCGTGCGTTCGGGTCGCGGCCAGGTGGTGGACGCCGCGATGGTCGACGGGGCCAGCATGCTCGGGCACTGGGTCTGGGCGATGCGGGCACGCGGGCGCTGGAGCGATGCTCCGGGCACGAACATGCTGGACGGCGGGCTGCCCGAGTACGACGTGTACGAGACGGCCGACGGCCGATACGTGGCCGTCGGCGCACTGGAGGCCCCGTTCTACGCGCAGCTGCTCCACGGTCTCGGCCTGAGCGAGAACGACCTCCCGCTGCAGACGGACGTGACAGGACGCGAGCGACGCCGCGCGTCGATCAGCGCCGCCTTCCGCACGCGCACGCGCGAGGAATGGGTCGAGACGTTCGCCGGCACCGACGCGTGCGTCACCCCGGTCCTCGGCTATGCGGAGGCTGCGGCCGACGAGCATGTCGTCGCTCGCGGCACTCTCATCGAGATCGACGGCGTCACGCAGCCGGCGCCCGCGCCGCGATTCTCACGAACCGCGGCCGGGCGGCCCCAGCCGCCGGCGACGAGGCTGGACACGATCGCGACGATCTGGGCCTGAAAGAGCTGCGGCCGAAGGCCCGGCGCACGCTGTTCAGCGCTCGCGGTTCCCGAGCAGCACGGCGGCTCCCGCGGCGGTCGCCAGCATCGCCATCGTCACCGATACCGCCGCGAACCCGACGCTGCCGAGGAGGGTTCCCCCGAGCACGAACGTGCCCAGCGCGGTGCCCGCCCACATCGCCGAGGTGTTCCACGACCCCGCCGATGCGCGCATGTGGGGATAGGCCGCCACGAGCATCCCCTGGCTGCCGCTGATGAACCCGGAGCCACCGAAGTTCGACACCAGGAAGCCGAGGATGCAGACCCACTCCTGGTCGCCCAGGGTCGCCGCCACCAACCCGCCCGTGAGGAGCAGGCCGTTGACGATGTTGACCCGCGCGGGGTTGCGGTCGCGCGCGCGGAAACTGTCGATCCAGAATCCGCTCACGAGCGCTCCGAGCAGCGACGACAGTCCGACGGCAGCGCCGAGCACGCCGATCTGCACCACGTCGAAGTCGAACCTCAGCGCGAACAGCGCTCCGGCGAACGCGTACGTCGCGTTCCTGGCTCCCTGGCCGAACAGATTGGAGACCACCAGGAAGGTGAACCGCCGCCGCCGCCACAGCTGCGCCGACGTGAGGAACGAACGCAGGAACGGCGAGTTCCGCTGCGGCACGCGCTCTTCCTCGCCGAGCCGCAGCAGGATGACCAGCGCCAGCCCGCCCAGCGACACGGCCAGGACGACGAACACCCACCGCCAGGACGCGAAGGCCGCCAGCAGAGAACCGAGCGGCACACCCACGATCTGCCCAGAGGCGAAGATCGCCGCCACCCGGGAGGTCGCCTTGCCCCGTTCGGAGGGAATCGCGGTCTCGGCAGCGTAGGCCCAGATCGTCGGCCCGATCATCGCGCCGCCGGCACCCGAGATCGCGCGTCCCGCGATGAGGACGGCGAACACCGGTGATGCGGCGCTGATCGCCCCGCCGACGACGAAGATCGCCGCCCCGGCGACCACCGCCGAGCGCCGCGTCATCCGGTCGCCGATCACGCCCATGATCGGCGAGACGCAGGCGTAGGTCACGGAGTACGCCGCGACGGTGAGCGCGGCGGTCGCGACGTCGACATCGAACGCGTCGGCGATCAGCGGGATCAGCGGCGTCAACAGGTAGAGCTCGGCGCCTATGACGAAGAAGAGCGAGCTGAGCAGTGCCTGTTTTCCCCAGGGTGTGCGTTCCACTGAGAGGTCCGTCACTCCACTGTCGTGCAGATGGACGGCAGGAGATCGGCGACCCATCGCGAGTCGGTCTGCTCCTCGATCCGCATGATGGTCGCGTGCAGCTGCTCGGCACGCTCGGCCCCCAGGCGAGGGGCGGCGAGGGCGTGGAACTTGCGCTGCACCGCTGCCGCATCCAATGGATTGCCCAGGGACCCCGCCGGCGCATCGCACTCCGCGGTGGCTCTCGTGCCGTCCGCCCACACGGCGGTGACGCGCGCCGAGTTGTACTTGAACCCGGCCTGCTCCACGCCGTCGGTCAGCTCCTGCACGCGGATCCGCGGCAGCAGCGCCTGCACGCCCGCGTCCGCGAAGCGGGACGTGAACTCCGTGCTGTGCTCGGGAGCGATGGGGTACACGCCCTGCGCGACGAGGGCCAGCATGTAGTTGAGGTGGAACCGCGCGTCGTTCTCGGAGCGCGGCGGGGCGTCCTTCGCCACCACGAGCCGTACGTACGCGGGCACCTCCACGATGATCTCGTTCGCCGAGGCGACGTCATGTCCCGCGACGACGAGCTCACGCACGGCATCGAGCGACGCGTGGATGTACCCGCAGCATGCGTGCAGCTTCCGTTGCATCTGGTCGGTCAGGCACCACCCGGTGCGTCCGAGCATGATCTCTGCGTCGTAATCGCTCGCGGCCGTCGAAAGCCATCCGATCGGGCTCTCGAGGATGCGGGGCGGCCCGGTGAGGCCGGCACGCGCCGCGGCCACCGCGCGGAGCCCCTTCTCGGCCGGCGCGGCCCCGAACTGTGTCGGCTTGAGGGTCCCGCCGTCACCGAAGATCACTTCCGCAGGCCCCCACCCGGCAGTGGCGATCGCGAGCGCGAGCGCCTCGCGACGTTGCTCCGCGGAGATGTCGGTCATGAGCGAAGCCGCGGCGGCTGCGCCCGCAGACGACAGGACCGTCGTCACCACCGCGCCGAAATTGTCGTACCCCTTCCAGAACATGGAGTGCGAGCGATACAGGCGTGCCGTCGTCTCGACACCGGCGACGACCGCACGCAGCAGGGTCTCTCCGTCGGCATCGGATGCCTGTGCAGCGACGAGCACCGTCGGCACGGTGCCGATGCTCGCATGCCCGCCGATCAGATCGTTGAGCTCGAAGATGTCGCCCTGATAGGCGAGCTGTCGGGCCACCCGGATCTGGGCGCCGAGGCCGCTCGCGCTCCACGTCTCGCTCTCGCCCCGCGCGAACGCCCGGGCCGCGGGATGCCCGGAGCCCGCGATGACGCACCCGATGGTGTCGAGCAGGCAGAGGCGGCCCTGTTCGCGAACCGCGCCGGGCAGGTCGCCTCTTGCGATCTCTCCCGCCTGATCGGCGACGGCATGGATCAGGGGCACCTGCGCTGCACGGGCGGTCATCGCGCTCTCCTTCGAGCCGGGGATGGGCGGACTTCCGTGAATCCACCTTTGGTCCTACCAAAAATGACATCGCTGAGGGGGCGCGTCAACAGGAATCTCACGAGCCGGACGCCCCTCTTGACACCCCAGAGTGCGAGGACCTAGCGTGGCGACCGGAATCCACCTTTGGTTGAGCCATTGGCCCGAAAGATCAGCCACAGCCACTCCGGACAACGATGTCTGCGCGACACCCGACGTCGCGCGAGGAATGAGTGCCCATGAAGACCACCCCTCTCACGCGAGGTCTCGACCGCGCATTCGCCTGGGTCGGCGGGATCGCGCTCGTCGCGCTCATGCTGCACACCGTCGCGAACGCGCTCTCGCGCTATCTCGGCGGGCGCCCCATCGAGTACTCCACCGAGATCATCGCGGGCTACTACCTGCCCACGCTGGTGCTCATGGGCATCCTGCTCGCCCACCTGCGCCGAGAGCACACGTCCGCAGACCTGCTGACGGCGAAGCTCACTCCCGCCGGCCAGAAGGCGCTCGCGATCGTCGCCGAGGTTCTCGTCAGCGTTCTCGCGATCGGCATCGCCGTCTTCTCCGCCCAGGAGGGGATGCACGCCATGTCGATCAATCAGGTCTACGGCGTCACGGACGTGCCGATCTGGCCCATCAAACTCCTCATCCCCCTGTCTTTCGCCCTCTACGCCGTGCTGGCCATCGCCACGCTGGTCGCGACCATCCGCCACGGCGTGCCCGTCCAGCCGCACGACGACGTCCAGCCGCATGAGGAAGAGGAGGTCGTCGCATGACCATCGCCGATGACGTCATCACCATCACCGCGAAGACCATCCCGCCGAAGCGCAGCCGCAAGGCGAGCACGATGACATGGGTGCTCGGTGCCCTCTCCGTCCTCGCCACGGCCATGATGTTCACAGGGCTGCTCACCCGTGAGGCGATCGCGGCCTGCGCGATCGTCCTGATGATCGCCCTGGTCATGCTCAACATCCCCGTCGCCGTGGCGCTCACGGTCCCGGGAGTGCTCGGACTCATCGCCATCCGCGGATGGACCGCCGGCTTCGCCGCCCTCGCCGACATCCCCTTCGAGTCGATGGCCTCGTGGTCGTTGAGCGTGCTTCCCATGTTCATCTTCATGGGCATGCTGCTCTGGCGCTCGGGTCTGACGACGAAGCTGTTCGACGCCGCCCACCAGTGGCTGCACTGGCTCCCCGGGGGGCTCGCCGCGTCGACCGTCGGCGCCGGCGCGGGTCTCGCGGCGATGAGCGGGTCGACGATCGGCACCACGCATGCGCTCGCCCGGGTCGCCGCTCCCGAGATGATCAGAGCGGGATATCCCAAGCACTTCGTGACCGGAAGCCTCGCACTGTCGGGACTTCCGGGTCAGCTCATCCCGCCGAGCATGACGCTGATCATCTATGCGGGCATCGCCGAGGTGGCAGTCGGACCCCAGCTCATCGCCGGCATCCTGCCGGGCGTGCTGATCGCCGTGATCTGCATCCTGCAGATCATCATCATGGGCGCCGTGTCGAAGAAGCTGCGGGCGGCGACGGCAGCCGTCGGGCAGTCGCCCACGTGGGGCTCCCGCTTCCGGAGCATCGGGCCCATCTGGCCGCTCCCCGTGCTGATCGTGATCGTCATCGGCGGCATGATGTCCGGCGCCATGACGGCCACGGAGGCCGGATCGGCGGGAGCCCTGGGCGCGCTCATCATCCTCGTCGTCGCGAAGCTGCGTGACGGCGCGATCGGCGCGATCGGGAAGGCTGTGGCGAGCACGCTCACCGCCACCGGCTCGATCTTCTTCCTTCTGATCGGCGCGCACTTCCTCACCCGCATGTTCCAGATGTCGGGGCTCGGAGCGATGCTCACCGAGTGGATCTCGGCGCTCGGCTTGAACGCGACGACGTTCCTGCTGCTGATGTTCGTCGTTTACATCCTGCTCGGCATGGTGATGGATCCGCTCGCGATGATGCTGCTGACGGTTCCGCTGCTGATCCCGACGCTCAACGCGCTCGAGATCCCGCTCATCTGGTTCGGCGTCTTCGCCGTGTTCCTGGGTGAGCTCGCGATCCTGACGCCCCCGGTCGGCATCCTGACCTACGTGCTGCAGGGCATCCTCAGCGACAAGGAGATCAGCCTCGGCACGAAGTTCTCCGTCGGGGACATCGTGAAATCGCTCGGCTGGTTCGCGCCGGCCATCGTGCTCTTCGTGCTGCTCCTGATCTTCTTCCCGCAGCTCGTCATGTTCCTTCCCAGCATCTCCGCCCAGTAGTCCGGGCGCACGCACCCACAGATCCGGCGCACGCACTGCGCCCTCACACCCGAAATGAGAGACCGTCATGTTCACACGTCCGACGCGACACCTCCCCCGCACGACCGCGCTCGCCGCGGCCGCGGCGACCATCACCCTCACGCTCGCGGGCTGCGTCGGTCAGCCTGCCGGCAGCGGCGGCGCGGGTAGCGCCGGCGAAGGCGTCCCTGTCGGCGCGACGAAGGAGGAGTACATCGCCGCCTTCGAGAACGTCGATCCGATTCACATCATGATCCCCGAAGCCGCGCAGGCCGGCTCGGTCGGCGCGAAGAAGACCGAGATGTATGCCGAGGCGCTCGAGGAGTGGTCCGGTGGGAAGATCACCACGGAGATCGGCTACAGCAACTCCTTCGCCGCAGCGCCCGAGGTGGAGGGTGCGCTCTCGGACGACCGGGTGCAGGTGGGAACGTTCTATCCGTCGATGAACCCCGCCGGGTTCCCGGTGCTCACCGACGTGATGAACGTCAGCAACCAGACCCATGTGTCCCCGGTCGTGGGACTCATGCAGGCGCTCGGCGCGATGAATGAGACGATCTGGTCGAGCGAGGAGATCCTCGGCGAGATCGATGAAGCGGGCATCGCGCCGCTGCTGCCCGGCATGTCGCAGTCCGTGACGCAGGGTTTCATGTGCACCGAGCCGCTCAACAGCGCGGACAACGCCGCCGGTCGCCTGGTGCGCGCCCCGAGCTCGCCGGTGAGCGGTCAGATCGAGGCGATCGGCGCCACTCCGGTCTCGATCACGACCGCGGAGATGTACGAGGGTCTGCAGCGCGGCACCGTCGAGTGCAACACCGCCTCGATCTATGGCAGCTACGTGCTGAACGCCGTGGACGTCGCTCCGCACTTCTCCACCAGCGAGAAGATCGCGACGATCGCAACGGTGGGGTCGCTCGGCTTCAGCAAGCTCACCTGGGATGAGCTGCCGCTCGTGGCGAAGCAGCTCCTATGGGATCGCAGCGACGCGTTCCTCGTCGGATACATCGAGGGGATGATCGAGTCCGACGTCGAGGGCATCGAAGCGATCAACGCCGCGGGCGGATCGATCACGGAATGGGACGACAGCATCGTGAGCGCACTCGAAGAGTCGCGCGACGAGGCGATCGCCGGCGTCGCCAACCCGGAGCTCGCCGAGCTCTACGGCGAGAACGCGGAGAAGTGGTACTCCATCGTGACGGATGAGCTGGGCTATGACGACGGGGGCTCGCTCGCGGAGCTCGCGGACTGGTACGACCCGGCCGAAGCCGACTACCAGCCGTTCGCCGACTATCTCCTCACCGACGTGCTCGCAGAGCACCGCCCGTCCTGACGGGGACACAGATGAAGATCGTCGTCCTCATGAAGGAAGTCCCCGACACCTATGGGGATCGCATGCTCGACCTGGAAACGGGCTTGGCCGATCGCGGTGCCGGTGACCGCGTTCTCGACGAGATCACCGAGCGGGCCCTCGAGGCGGCGCTCGCGTACGCGGATGCCGCGGGCGACGCCGAGGTGATCGTGATGTCGATGGGCCCCGAAGAGGCGTCGGCGGCGATCCGGAAGGGTCTCGCGATGGGAGCGGCGCGCGCGGTGCAGATCGTCGACGAGGATCTCGTCGGCGCCGACCTGACGCTCACGGCCGAGGTACTGGCCGCGGCGCTCACGCGCGAGGGATACGACCTGGTTCTCGCAGGAAACGTCTCGACCGACGGATCCGGCGGCATGCTGCCCGCCATGGTCGCCGAACTGCTCGGGGTGCCGCAGGTCACCGGCCTCAGCGACATCACGATCACGGCCGACAGCGTCTCCGGCACGCGTCGCTCCGACGCCGCGACGCTGCAGGTCACCGCACCGCTGCCGGCGGTCGCATCCGTCACCGAGGCTCTGCCCGATGCGCGCTTCCCCAACTTCAAGGGCATCATGGCGGCCAAGAAGAAGCCGTTCGACACCGTCTCGCTGGCCGACCTCGGCGTCATCGCCCTCAGCCCCGAGGCGCCCCGCGCGATCATGACGGCAGTGAGCGCGAAGCCGCCGCGCGCGGCCGGCGTGAAGGTCGTCGATGAGGGCGATGCTGCCCAGCAGCTCGCCGACTTCCTCGTGTCGAAGAAGCTGGTCTGAAGGGGTTCACGATGACTGTTCTCGCTGTTCTGGATGTCACCCCGGATGGTGCCCTGGCCTCGAGCGCGGCCGGCCTGCTCGGCGCCGCGTCCGAGATCGGAGCCCCCGTCGCGCTCGTCGTGACCGCTCCCGGCCAGGGAGACGCCGCCGCTGAGGCGGCTGCGGCCCTCGGCGCCACGAAGGTCCTCGTCGCGGAGACCGCCGCTCTCGCCACGCAGGTGACCGCGCCGGTTGTCGACGCGGTCACGGCAGCGGTTGCGCACACCGACCCCGAGGCGGTGCTGTTCTCGCACTCGATCGAGGGCAGGGACGCGGCCGGCCGCTACGCCGCACGCTCACGCTCGGCCCTCCTCGTCGACGCGGTTGGCGTCGCCAAGGACGACGAGGGCGTCATCGCCCATCACTCCGTGTTCGGCGGGGCCTTCACCTCGACGTCGGCCGCCACGTTCGGCAGACCGGTCATCACGGTGCGCGAGGGCGCGGTCGACACCCGCGCGGGTGCGAGCGATCCGGTCGTCGAGCCGCTGGTCGCCAGCCCGTCAGGCGCCGCCGCGGCGACGGTCACTGCGATCGAACCCGCAGTCGTCGAGACCTCGCGCCCCGAGCTCAAGGGGGCAGCCAGGGTGGTCGCGGGCGGCCGAGGTCTCGGGTCGCAGGAGCAGTTCGCGCTCGTCGAGCAGCTCGCCGACGCGCTGGGGGCCGCCGTCGGGGCCTCGCGCGCCGCGGTCGACGCCGGGTACGTGCCCTACGCGCACCAGGTCGGCCAGACGGGAGTCTCCGTGTCGCCGCAACTGTATGTGGCCCTGGGAATCTCGGGCGCGATCCAGCACCGTGCCGGCATGCAGACCGCGAAGACGATCGTCGCCATCAACAAGGATGCCGACGCCCCCATCTTCGACGTCGCCGATTTCGGCGTCGTGGGCGATCTGTTCACGGTGGTTCCCGCGTTGATCGACACTCTCAACCGACGAAAGGGCTGATCATGGCCACGACCGTGCGACGCGGCCTGCCGCGCGCGCGCGGCGGCGCGGCGTGGCCGCCCGCCGATTTCGCGCCCGAGGCACCGATCGCCTCACCCGAACTCGCGAACGTCGCGGAGGATGCGCCTCTCGCGGGCGCGCCGCCGGTGGCGCGCCCGCGAGAGGCGTCGACTCCGGTCGATGTGCCGGTCACGACCACGGCCGCACCGGCCGCCGTTCGTCGCGGCCTGCCCCGCGTCGCCGGAGGAGATCCCTGGCCTCCGATCAGTTCCGGCCTCGCCACGGCAGCTCCCGTCGATGCCGTACCCGTCCGTGTGGAGACACCCGTCACCGAGCCGGCGCCGGTCCTGCCCGGGACGCCGGGGGTGGCGCCGGTGCGGGTCGTCACCTCATCGACCAGCGCGCGTCGAGGGCTGCCGCGCACCGCGGGCGGAGAACCGTGGCCTCCGGCTGACTACGCACCCGTCCTGCTGGTCGCCGAGGCCGACCCTCGTGAGTCGACTCCGACGGCCGCGCCCGTCGGAGATCACCACTCCGTGCCCATGGACGCGGTCGCCCCAGGACCGGCGGCACCCGTGGTGCAGCCCCCGGTCAAGGCCCGTCCCGTCCTCAGCCCGGTGGCTCAGCGCACACTCGCGAACGCGGCGAAGACAGGGGAGGTCGAGCCGGTTCCCGCTCCGACGGTCGCGTGGCCCCGCGTCCTCCTGGGGCTGCTCGCCCTCCTGGCGCTCGGAGCCGTCGCGTTCACCCTGGTCTTCTTCGTGCGCTTTGCGCTCAGCACCGGGCCCGGCATGGACTTCCTCGCCCGCTACCCGGGCGAGTATCACCCGGCGGTCGAGGTCGCCGAGGGTTTCCCCGCCTGGGCGCGCTGGCAGCACTTCCTGAACTTCTTCTTCATGATCCTCATCATCCGCTCGGGCCTGCAGGTGCGTCACGAGAAGAAGCCGCCCGCCTACTGGGCGTCGAAGAACGGCAAGAAGATCTCGATCAGCCTGTGGTTGCACCAGAGCCTCGACATCCTCTGGCTCGTCAACGGCGTCGTCTTCATGGTGCTGATCTTCGCGACAGGCCACTGGGCGCGCATCGTTCCGACATCCTGGGAGGTCTTCCCCAACGCCCTCAGCGCGGGGCTGCAGTACCTCTCCATGGACTGGCCGACCGAGAACGGGTGGGTCAACTTCAATTCGCTGCAGCAGCTGGCGTACTTCGTCACGGTGTTCCTCGCGGCACCGCTCGCGGCGATCACGGGAGTGCGCATGTCGGGAATCTGGCCGAAGAACGCGACCGCGCTCAGCAAGGCGTATCCGCTGGAGGTGGCCCGCGCGCTCCACTTCCCTGTGATGCTGTACTTCGTGATCTTCGTGATCTTCCACGTCGCCCTCGTCTTCGCCACGGGTGCCCTGCGCAACCTGAACCACATGTACGCAGGCCAGGACGTCGTCAACTGGGCGGGGTTCGGCATCATGCTGCTGTCGGTCGGCGCGGTGGTCGCCGCGTGGATCGCGGCGCGACCGGTCGTGCTCGCGCCGATCGCGTCGCTGTTCGGCAAGGTCAGCGAACGGTAGGTCGCACGGCGGCGTGGCCGGGCGGAACGTGCTCTAGGTGCGCCCCGCCATCATCCCGGCCGCCATGGCCTGAGAGATCTTCGCCGCAGCGGACGTGAGGACGGTGATCGCCGCGTCGACGCTGCGATAACCGCGGGGGACGACGACGTTCAGCGCCGCGACGATCTCCTGTGCTGCTCCGAAGACGGGAACGGCGATGCCGTCCGAACCGTCGATGATCTGGCCGCGCGAGACGCACGCCCCTCGCTTGCGGATCTCCGCGAGCTCCGTGCGCAGGGCGACAGGACTCGTGAGGGTGTGCTCGGTGAACGCCGGGTGCTCCTGCGAGAGGAATGCCTCGCGCTGCTCCTGTTCGGCATAGGCCATGAGAACGAGCCCCGATGAACAGGCGTGCGTCGGCAGGCGGCCGGCGATCTGGGCGATGTTGCGTGCAGCGCGGGCCGAGCTGAGCCGCTCGACGTAGAGCACTTCGCCGTCGTTGATGATGGCGAGGTTCGTGTGCTGCTGGATGTGGCGCTGCACCTCGTTCATGTAGGGCAGGGCGACCTCTCGCAGGCGGCGGACGGAGAGGCTGCGGTAGCTGAGCTCCCAGATGCGCATGCCGACGCGCACCTTGCCGTCGGGCAGGCGGTCGACGACACCGTGCCCCGCGAGTTCTGCGATGAGTCGATAGGCGGTTGCCCGGGGCAGGTCGGCACGGCGCGCGATCGCAGAGATCGTCAGCTCGCTGTGCCGGGCATCGAATGCCTCGAGCACGCGCATCACGCGGTCGATCATCGACTCGCCGGATCCTGAGTTGGCCATGTCGCCGCTCCCTTCCCATCCCCATCGTGCTGCGTCCGATGAATGAGACGTGGAGATGTCCATTGAACGGGACGGAAAGTCAGGCGCGCAAGCCCCGATCCTAGGCTCGCCTCTCGTCGGTCATTGCAGGCCGCACCCGCTTCCAGACGATGACGTCGAAAGGTCCAACATGAAACTGGTGAACGGCGAACTCGCCCCGCGCTACGACGTTGTGGTGCTCGGATCGGGCGCGAGCGGCCTCGCTGCCGCGGCGGTCGCCGCACGCAAAGGCAAGAAGGTGCTCGTGCTCGAGAAGGCGTCGCTGCTCGGTGGCACATCGGCGGTGTCGGGAGGCATGATCTGGGTGCCCGCGACGACCCACGCGGCCGCCGCGGGCAACCCCGACACGCTCGACGAGGCGGCGACCTACGTGCGTGCGGTCGCTCGCGGACGCGGACGCGAGGAGCTGCTCGATGCCGCTGTGCACTATGGCCCCGAGACCCTGACGTTCCTGGAGGAGGAGTGCGGTATGCGCTTCATCTTCCTCGATGACTTCCCCGACTACCGACAGGATCTGCCGGGCGCTTCGGCGGGCGGTCGCACTCTCGAGCCGGAGCTGTTCGACGGCACCGTGCTGGGCGACCTCATCGACCATGTGCGCACCGACGGTCGCGCGCCGTTCACCATGCAGGAATACGAGCGCTGGGGAGCCTTCACGAAGTTCCCCTGGGACGAGCTCGCGGAGCGGCAGAAGAAGGGTCTCCTCGCGAAGGGCCGTGCCCTCGTCGCCGGACTGCTCGCGTCGTGCGTACGCGATGGCGTCGACGTCGCGATCGAGGCTCGCGCGCTGACTCTCCGCACGTCCGACAACGGCGTCGACGGTGTCATCCTCGAGGACGGCACCGCTGTGACGGCCGACAACGTGGTCGTCGCGACCGGTGGTTTCGAGTGGGACAAGAAGCTCGCGGATTCGATGGTGCAGTCGCGCATCTACACGCAGTGCTCGCCGCCCTCGAACACGGGCGACGGCCTGCGCATGGCCCAGCGCATCGGATCGATGACACGCGGCACCCGCGAGGCGTGGTGGGCGCCCATGTCGGTCATCCCGGGCGACCTGCGCGATGGCGAGCAGATCGGATCTCTGCTGCGTTTCGAGCGACAGGGACCGGGCTCACTCATGGTGAACCGCAACGGGGTGCGCTTCGCGAACGAATCGCAGAACTACAACGACCTGGCGCGCGCCCTGCACTCCTGGGACTCGCCGAACAACCGGACGCTGAACTCGCCTGTGCACGTCGTGTTCGACACGACCTACCTCAAGCAGTACGGCGTGTTCGCGCACCGCTATGGGCAGCCGACGCCTGAGTATCTCATCGAGGCCCCGACGCTCGCCGAGCTCGCTGCGAAGATCCACGTACCGGCCGAGGCCCTGGAGGCGACCGTCGCCCGCTTCAACGGCTTTGCCGAGCAGGGCGTCGACAGCGACTTCGGTCGTGGCGAGTCGGCGTACGACAAGTACTGGGGTGACCAGGACAACCCCTGGCCCAATCCCTCGCTCGCGCCGCTCACCGAGGGCCCGTTCTATGCCCTGCCGGTCGTCAACGGCGTATTCGGCACCAACGGCGGCATCGCCACGGACGGCGAGGGTCGAGTGCTCGACGTCGACGGCCAGGCGATCGCGGGACTCTACGCCGTCGGCAACGTGACCGAGAGCGCGTATGCCGCCGGATACCCGGGTGCGGGTGCGACGCTCGGTCCGATTCTCGTGTTCGGCTACCGCATCGGCCAGGCCATCGCCGCATGATCCGCCATGTCGTGATGTTCCGCTGGAAGGACGAGTTCAGCGCCGACCAGCGGAGCTCCTGGATCGACGCCGTGCGCGCCCTGCCGGCGTCGATTCCGCAGATCCGGAACATGACCGTGGGGTCCGACGTGGTCGGCTCCCCTCGATCCTGGGACGCCGCGATCGTCTGCGAGTTCGAGACTCTGGACGATCTCGCCGCCTACGCGGATCACCCGGACCATCTTCCCCTCATCGCGATCTCGGGGGCAGGGGCGGAGCAGATCTGCTCCGTCGACTTCGTCCTCGATCGACACCACCAGGAGATCTGACAATGACGTCAGCAGTGACACCTGCACAGACCCCGAAGAAGGCGGCGCTCGCCTCGTTCCTCGGCAGCACGCTCGAGTACTACGACTTCTTCATCTACGGCACGGCCGCAGCGCTGGTATTCCCGGCGCTGTTCTTCCCGACGAGCAATCCGACCATCGGCCTCGTCTCGTCGTTCGCCACCTTCGGCGTCGCCTACATCGCTCGACCGCTCGGTGGTCTCGTGATGGGGCATTTCGGCGATCGCATCGGCCGCAAGCGTGTGCTCATGCTGACGATCATGTTCATGGGCATCGCCTCGCTCGGCATCGGCCTGCTGCCCACCTATGACGCGATCGGCGTGTGGGCTCCGATCCTGCTCACGTTCGGTCGTCTGCTGCAGGGATTCTCGGCCGGGGCGGAGTCGGCGGGCGCGTCGACCCTCACCCTCGAGCACTCGCCGGTGGGAAAGAGAGGCTTCTTCACCTCCTTCGTCATGGGCGGCTACGCGATGGGCATGGTGCTCTCGACTCTCGTCTTCGTTCCCATCACCGCGTTGCCCGAAGAAGCGCTCTTCTCCTGGGGCTGGCGCATCCCCTTCCTGCTGTCGGTCTTCGTGCTGATCATCGCCTACTGGGTGCGCACGCATCTCGACGAGACGCCGGCCATCACCGAGGCTCAGAAGGTGGGCAAGACCCAGAAGGTGCCGCTGCGCGAGGTGCTGCGGTTCCAGTCCGTCGACGTCGTGCGCGTCCTCTTCCTCTCGACTTTCTCGGCGATGCAGACGCTGTTCACCGTGTTCGGACTCTCTTACGCGACCGAGCAGGCGGGCTTCGACCGCGGCGCGATCCTGGCGATCAACGCGACCGCCGTCGGCCTGTCGATGATCGCGATGCCGCTTGCGGCCAACTGGTCGGACCGAGTCGGGCGCAAGCCCGTGATGGGCATCGCCATCGGCGGCGGCATCGCGTCGCTGTTCCTGTACTTCCTCGCACTCACGACGGGGAACCTCTTCCTGGTGTTCGGCGCGAGCTTCCTCTTCATGACCGTCTTCTACTCCGGGTACAACGGCCTGTGGCCCGCATTCTTCGCCGAGCATTTCGCAACGCCCATCCGCTACTCGGGCATGGCGCTCGGAAACCAGCTCGGTCTGATCGTCGCGGGATTCGCGCCGACCATCGGCGGCCTCCTCATGGGAGAAGGCACGTGGGGCTGGATCCCCGTCGCCTTGTTCGGACTCGGCACGGCGGTGCTCGCGTTCATCACGCTCCTCACCTCGCGTGAGACGGCGTTCACGCCGATCGCCGAGCTCGGCGAGCCGTATCTCCGGGCCGAGCTCCGCTCCGCTGCGTCCGAGAAGGTGACGCTCCCGTGACAGGCCGCGTCGCCGGGAAGACGGTGCTCATCTCCGGCGGCGGTCGCGGAATGGGCGCTGCCCACGCGCGCCGCCTGGTCTCTGAAGGGGCTCGCGTCGTGATCGGCGACGTGCTCGTCGATGAAGCGGAGGCGCTCGTCGCCGAACTCGGACCGGACGTGGCGATGGCTGTCCGGCTCGATGTCACCGACTATGAGAACTGGCGGCGCGTGGTGGACGAGGCGACAGCGCGATTCGGTCATCCGGACGTGCTCGTCAACAACGCCGGGATCTTCACCCGCGGCGACGCGGAGATCGCCGACATCGAGGAATGGCGTCGCACGATCGATATCGATCTGACGGGCGTGTTCCTCGGCACGAAGGCCGTGATCACGGGGATGAAGCGGAAGGGCGCGGGGTCGATCATCAACATCTCGTCGATCGCGGGCCTCGTCGGCTTCAAGAACCGCGCGGCCTATGCCGCGGCGAAATGGGGCGTCGTTGGGCTGACGAAGACGAGCGCACTCGACTTCGGGGAATTCGGCATACGGGTCAACGCGGTGCATCCCGGCAGCGTCCGCACGCCGCTCACCGCGGGCCTGGAGCGCGGATTCGGCCAGATTCCCCTGGGGCGCGACGCCGCGGCCGACGAGGTTTCGCAGCTGATCCTCTTCCTCGCGAGCGACGAGTCGTCGTTCTGCACGGGAGGATCCTTCGCCGTCGACGGTGGGGAGACGGCGGGCAACAACCTGCGCGCTGACGCGTAGCCGCCCTCGTCTTGAAGCGCGCCTCTGCGTCACACGCTGCGTGCGGCGTATGTGGTGAGGTCGCGGTACTGCACGGCCACCAGCTCGACCGGGCTGTCGAGCGGCGTCGTGACGGGTCCCAGGAAGCGCGTCGCCAGGCGCACGCCCTCCTCGAGGTCGACGATCGCCACGCAGTACGGGACCTCGGCGGCGAAGGCCGTCGGGGCGGCATGGATCTGCGTGACCGAGTACAGCAGGCCGCGACCTGACAACTCGACCCATTCGACGTCCTTCGACCAGGTCGCCTTGTCGAAGGCCCGGGGCGGGAACACGGGGGTGCCGCCGGGCGTGCGGGTCGTGAGGAACCGGGCCTGCTTCAGCCCGTCCCAGAACGGCCGCGTCACCTCGGTGATGACGGGCGGATAGGGGTGCTCGCGGTCTTCGACGACGGTGGCGATCACGGGCGCACTCCTTCGAGAATGTGTACCATCGCGGCGTTGTAGTTGCCGAGTTCGGCGGTGGTGAGGGCGAGTTCTGCGTTCGGAACCTGTCGTGACCCGGCTCGACCGGTGACCTGCTCGAACGACTCGAGCAGGGAGTACAGAGGCGTGACATATGACGGGTGGCCGCGTGAGGTGAGGCCGCCGGATGTCGCGACCGGGATGTCTCCGTCGAAGCGGGTGCGCCCTTCGCGCGCCCAGTACGCCCCCTCGCCGGTGGGGATGAGTCCCAGCGCCTCGGTCACGAGTACCTCGACGATCGTGCAGGGGGCGTACAGCTCCGACACGTCGATGTCGGCGGGAGAGAGGCGTGCCGACTCGAACGCGGCCGCGCCCGCACGCCGCGCGGCATTGAGGCGGATCATGTCGCTGGGAGCCGACGTGATCTGGTGGGCGCCTTCATGGTGGAATCCGTGTCCGCGCACGAGCGCGTACGGCCGGCCGCTGGCCTTCGCGAATTGCTCCGACGCGAGGACGAGGCAGATCGCGCCGTCGCCTCGCGGCGGGACCTCGTACAAGCCCAAGGGCTCGACGATCGGGCGCTGTGCGAGTACGTCGTCGAGCGTCAGCGCCTTCTGAAACTGGGCGACCGGGTTCATCGACGCGTGCAGCCGGTTCTTCACCGCGACCGTGGCGATGTCGGCGCGCGTCACGCCGTGCTCATGCATGTAGCGCATCGCGTCCATCGCGTACCAGGCGATCGGGCTGATGCCGAACTGCGCCTGGAAGTTGACGTCGCCGACCGCTCGCATGGAGCTCATCATGTGCTCGGCGGCGGAGGTCGCCGTCTCGAAGTTCACTCCGAGTGCGAGGGCGACCTCGGCACGGCCGGATCGGATGTTGTCGGCCGCGTGCTCGAACGCGAACGCGCCGGTCATGCCGTTGCCGAGAACCTCGGTGACATAGCCATCCATCGCGATGCCGAGGTAACTCGCCATGAACGTGCCGAAGTACTTCTGCAGCGTGTAGGGACGCGGCATCGCGAACCCCATGCCGCCGATCACGGAATGATCGATCCCGGCGTCGGCCACGGCGTCGATGACGACGTCGGCGAGCACCTCCTGCTCGAGCACCTGCACTTCGGCGTCCGGGGGGGACTGGATCTTCCCCACCCGTGTCGCCGCGGCTCCGATGATGGCCACGTTCATGTGCTGACCTCCGTTGGCTCGTCCGCGTCGTCGCGTCTGGGTCGACTCTACTCAATGGCTAGACCATTTACACCAATGGCTGTACCATTAACCCGAATTCAGCATCTGAGCCTGTGCGCAAAGAGGCGCGCATGCAGCCAAAGCGGGAAGGTGGCATCCGATGGGGAAATGCGTCGAGGACTTCGCGGTCGGAGACGTTGCGGTGAGCCCTGCACGCACCGTGACGGAGACCGATGTCGTGGTCTATTCGTGGATCTCGGGAGACAGCAACCCGATGCACACCGACGAGGTCTATGCCTCCGGCTCGCCGGTCGGAGCGCGTATCGCCCACGGCACGCTCGGCATGTCGATCGTCACGGGGTTGAGCGCCCGCATCGGCGATTTCGACGGCACGGCGATCGCAGCCCTCGGGGTCGATGAGTGGACCTTCCTCGCCCCGATCTTCATCGGCGACACGGTTCACCTGCGCTCGACGGTGCTCTCGGCAGACGTCAGCCGGTCGAAACCCGACCGCGGCATCGTCTCGCGGCGGATGGAGCTCGTGAACCAGGACGGCATCGTCACGCAGCGCGGACTGATGAAGACGATGGTCTACTCGCGCGCCGGACTCGCGGCCTCCGCGGCCTCGAACTGACAGAACTCAGCACGACCCCCAGACACGAATCACAGAGGAGTACACCGTGTCCACGAGCCTTGTGAACACCTTCGGTCTCAGCGAAGACCAGATCATGATGCGCGACGTCGTTCTCGACCTGCTCGCGAAGACCCTTCCGCGCGAGGAGATCAAGCGACTCGACGACGAGCGGGAGTGGCCTGAGGCCGCGTATCAGGCGCTCGCCGAGGCGGGCTTCCTGGGCATCCCGTTCGAGGAGGAGTACGGCGGAAGCGAAGGCTCCTACAAGGACCTCACTGTGCTCATGGAGACGCTCGGCTACTACTACGGCGGCATCGGTCAGGCGCTGATGATCACGCTGCTCTACGCGGGCGGCCACATCTCGAAGTTCGGCTCTCCGGAGCTCAAGCAGCGCATCATCCCGGGCATCGTCGACGGATCCATCAAGCTGGCTCTGGCGATGTCCGAGCCGGGAACCGGATCCGACGTCGCGGGCATCAGCACGAAGGCCGTACGAGGCGACAACGGCTATGTGCTCAACGGCACGAAGGTGTGGATCTCGGGTGCGCATGTCGCGGACTACATCGTGGTGATCGCGAAGACCGACCCGAACGCCGGCCGCCATCAGGGCGTGAGCACCATCCTCGTCGACACCAAGAGCCCCGGAGTGAAGATCTCGCCGCTCGCCATGCTCGGTCGGCGCACGACGCATGCCAACGAGGTCGTCTTCGAGGACGTCGAGGTTCCGTTCGAGAACCTCATCGGCGAGGAGGGTGCGGCCTGGAAGAACATCATGAAGGCGCTCGCGGTGGAGCGCCTCGCGCTCGCCGCGATCGCCGCGGGCAACTGCTTCCGGATCACCGAGGATGCCCGGGACTACGCGAAGCAGCGCGTCCAGTTCGGCCAGCCGATCTCGGACTTCCAGGTCATCCAGCACAAGCTCGTCGATATGTGGACGATGGCCGAGACTGCGCGTCAGCAGGTCTACCGCGTCGCCGAGCTCCTCGACGGTGGTCAGGGAGCGATCGAGGAGGCGTCGATCGCGAAGATCGTCGCGACCGAGAACGGGTTCAAGTGCGCCGACATGGGCCTGCAGATCTTCGGCGGCTCGGGCTACGCGATGGAATACGACATGCAGATGTACTTCCGCGATGCGCGCGTCGGGCCGATCGGCGGCGGCACGAATGAGATCCAGAAGAACGTGCTGGCCAAGCGCATGGGCATCTGACGTCGGATGTGGTGCGGGGCAGGAAGGACGTCGGCCTTCCTGCCCCGCGCTGTGTCAGATCCAGTGGGGTATCGCCTCACGGATCCCCCGCAGGTACGCCGACATGGCGCTCGTCGCGAGTTCGGCGTCGCGTGAGTCGATGCCGTCCACGATGCGCGTGAAGTGGACGACGATCGGCGCGTACGAATCCGGGGCACCGGACCGGAGCAGCTCCTCGAGCGCGTCGATGAGCGCCTTCACGAACGACGCCAGCACGGCGTTCCCCGAGGCGCGGGCGATGATCACGTTGAACTCCAGAGCCTCGTGTGTACGCTGTTCGCGGTCGTCATCGGGCCTCGGGCGCCTGCGGATGCGACGCAGTGCTTCGCGCAGGGCGGCGAGGTCGGCGTCGGTGCGCCGTTCGCAGGCGAGGCGCACCGCGGCGTCCATGATCCAGGCCCGAGCCTCGAACATCTCCTGCCAAGAGGCGCTGCCCACCGCGGCCATGTCCCGCAGCGTGCGGGTGAACACCGGGGAGGAGCCGCTGGTCACGAACGCGCCGCCCATGCGGCCCTTGCGGATCTCGACCAGTCCGGCCTCCTCGAGACCACGCAGGCCTTCCCGCACCACGACGCGGCTGGCACCGTACTGCTCCGCGAGGCTCCGCTCGGAGGGCAGCCGGTCCCCGAGCGTGAGTTCGCCGGCGCTGATGAGCCTGCGGATCTCCCCGCCGATGCGTTCTGAGAGCCGGTGGGCAGAGGGCGACGTCATCTCGGCAGTATGCCGCACGCTGTGTAAAAGGTCAGTCCAATCGGGCGTCGTATGAGCAAGACGAGCAGGGAGGCGAGTGCGAAAATGAGGACTCAACGGGGGCCGGCGGACCGGAACGCATGGAAATCGGGCGGTGCCGAAGCGATTGCGCCGGGGGTGATGCGGCTGCCTCTTCCCGAGCCCCGTGGCGACGTGGGCGCTGTGAACTGCTATGTCGTGCGCACGGGGCGAGATGTCGTGCTCATCGATCCCGGCTGGTCGAGCGAGGTCGCCCGTACGGCGCTCGACCGCCATCTCGTGAACCTCGGCCTCACCTATCGCGCGATCGATCTGATCCTGGTCACTCATCACCACTACGACCACTTCTCACAGGCGGTCGACCTGCGGGCGCAGTTCGACATCCCCATCGCCGTCGGGCACGGTGAACAGCACAGCCTGCGGGCCTCGCTCGGAGAGGGCTCCGGATACCACGCACAGAACGAGCGGCTTCGTCGGTGGGGCGCCGTCGACCTCGCAGAGGAAGCGGCCGCATATCGCTCGACCGAGCGCGAGGGGTCTCTCCCGACCGGTCTGGCCGATCGCTGGATAGAGGAAGGCGCGATCATCGGCGGGATCCGGGCCCTGGCCTCGCCGGGGCATACGCGCGGTCACATCACCTTCGTGCTCGACGAGCCGCGGGTCGCCTTCACCGGTGACCATCTGCTCACCCACATCGTGTCGGGGACGGGTATCGAGCGCGTGCCCGCCGAGTTCCCCGTGCGCGAACAGCTCGCGTCGCTCAGACGCACCGCGCGTGACCTGGAGGGATATGCGCTCGCGCCCGCGCACGGCTGGGTCGAGCCTGACGTCGCAGACCGCTCCGTAGAGGTGATCGCGCATCACGAGCGAAGGATCGCCGAGTTGAGGGAGGCGGTTCACGCCGCGGGCTCATGCACGGCGCTGCAGATCGCCGAGAGCCGCACGTGGACACGCAGGTCGCTGCGGTTCGCCGAGGTGGGTCTGCTGCGCCGGGTGGCCGCCATCAGCGAGATCGGGATGCATCTCGATGAGCTGGTGGCGCGAGGGGAACTCGCGCGGATCAGCAGCGCGAGGGGCTTCGTCTATCGCGCCGCCTGATGCACCACGGTCGCAGCAGCGGGGCGCCGTCGTCACACCGACGCGTACGTCGCCACGCCACGTGAGGCAGCCCTCTCCCTGCGACCGCCGGCCAGCAACAGGCGGGATATGAGCAAGAGATCGCGGCGAAATCGCCTGCCGCGGCTGACTGCGCAGGACAGCGGTTCGAAATGTGGAGCCTAGGAGATTCGAACTCCTGACATCCTGCTTGCAAAGCAGGCGCTCTACCAACTGAGCTAAGGCCCCGGGCGATCGCCCGCTACGCGGACCCCTCGGCCCCGGAAGGCCTACGGGAAGAGCCCCCGCTGCTGCGAAGGCTCTCGATGGTGGGGGTACCAGGACTTGAACCTGGGACCTCTTCATTATCAGTGAAGCGCTCTAACCGCCTGAGCTATACCCCCGGGAGGCATCGGACTCGCGTCCTCAACCTCAGAGACTTTACCCGATCCGATCACGGTTCGCGAATCGGGGCGCGTCTCGCGTGTGTCAGTTCGAGGTGAACCCGACGAGCAGGCCGCCGGTCACCTTCACTGCGAGGTTGTAGATGCCGGCGATCACCGCGCCGAGCACCGTGACGACCACCAGGTTCAGGATGGCGACCACGGTCGCGAAGGCCATCACCTGCGGCAGTCCGATGAACTGCGAGATCGAGAAGCTGCCGTCGGTGAAGCTCTGGAAGAACTCGTCCATCTGCGCGATCAGGCCCGTGGTCTGCACGACCATGTAGACCAGGAAGAACGACACGATCGTGACGATCGCCAGCGCCACGGCGGCCAGGAACGACAGCTTCACGGCCGACCAGAAGTCGACATAGACCAGGCGCAGGCGCACCTGCTTCGCGCTCGTCTTGTGCGTGGACTTCTTGGCGAGCTTGTCGGCTACCGTGCTCATGCGTTCTCTCCGGTGGTCTCGGGCGCGGACTCCTCCGCGGCGTCCCCGTCGGCCTCGTCCTCGACCGCTGCCGCCCGCTCGCTGTTGCGGGCGATGGCGAGGATGCGGTCGTCCTTGTCCGGACGCGCGAACAGCACGCCCATGGTGTCGCGGCCCTTGGCGGGGACCTCGGCAACGGCCGAGCGTACCACCTTGCCCTTGGCGAGAACCACGAGCACCTCGTCGTCCTCCGACACGATCAGGCCGCCCGCCAGGCCGCCGCGCTCGTCCGACAGCTTGGCCACCTTGATGCCGAGACCGCCACGGCCCTGCACGCGGTATTCGCTCACGTGCGTGCGCTTGGCGAAGCCGCCCTCCGTGACCACGAACACGAAGCCCTCGTCCGTGACGACCGAGGCCGACAGCAGACTGTCGCCCTCGCGAAACGACATGCCCTTCACGCCGCTGGTCGATCGTCCCAGCGGGCGCAGCGCCTCGTCGGTCGCCGAGAACCGCAGCGACTGGCCGCCGCGGCTGATCATCAGGATGTCGTCGGTCGCGTTGACGAGCAGCGCGCTGACCAGCTCGTCGTCCTCGCGCAGCTTGATCGCGATGATGCCGCCCTGACGGTTGGAGTCGTACTCGGCCAGACGCGTCTTCTTCACGAGACCGGCGCGCGTGACGAGCACGAGGTTCTCGGCCGCCTCGTAGTTCTTGAGCTCGATGATCTGCGCGATCTGCTCATCCGGCTGCAGCGCGAGCATGTTCGCGACGTGCATGCCCTTCGCGTCGCGACCGGCCTCGGGCAGCTCGTACGTCTTCGTGCGGTAGACGCGCCCCTTGGTCGTGAAGAACAGCAGCCAGTGGTGCGTCGTCGTCACGAAGAAGTGCTCCACCACGTCGTCGGCGCGCAGCTGCGCGCCGCGCACGCCCTTGCCACCGCGACGCTGCGAGCGGTAGTTGTCGGTGCGCGTGCGCTTGACGTAGCCCTCGCGCGTGACCGTGACGACCATGTCCTCCTCGGCGATGAGGTCCTCCATGGACACGTCGCCGTCGAAGCCGTGCAGGATGTGCGTACGCCGCTCGTCGCCGAAGCGGTCGACGATCTCGGTGAGCTCCTCGCGCACGATGCCGCGCTGGCGCGACTCGTCGGCGATGATCGCCTTGAAGTCCTCGATCTGCGCCTCGAGCTCGGCCGCCTCGTCGATGATCTTCTGGCGCTCCAGCGCCGCGAGGCGGCGCAGCTGCATCGACAGGATGGCGTCGGCCTGGATGTCGTCGATCTTCAGCAGGTCCTTCAGGCCCTCGCGCGCCTCGTCGACCGTGGGCGAACGGCGGATCAGCGCGATGACCTCGTCCAGCGCGTCGAGCGCCGCGAGGTAGCCGCGCAGGATGTGCATCCGCTCCTCCGCCTTGCGCAGGCGGAACTTCGTGCGGCGCACGATCACGTCGAGCTGGTGGGTGATCCAGTAGCCGATGAAGCCGTCGAGCGGCAGCGTGCGCGGCACGCCGTCGACGATCGCGAGCATGTTGGCGCCGAAGTTGGTCTGCAGCTCGGTGTGCTTGTAGAGGTTGTTGAGCACGACCTTCGCGACGGCGTCGCGCTTGAGCACGACCACGAGACGCTGACCCGTGCGGCCCGATGTCTCGTCGCGGATGTCGGCGATGCCCGTGACCTTGCCCTCGCGCGCGAGCTCGCCGATCTTGACCGCGAGGTTGTCGGGGTTGACCTGGTACGGCAGCTCGGTGATCACCAGGCACGTGCGGCCCTGGATCTCCTCGATCTCCACCACCGCGCGCATGGTGATCGAACCGCGCCCCGTGCGGTACGCCTCGTGGATGCCCTTCGAGCCGAGGATCTGGGCGCCGGTCGGGAAGTCCGGGCCCGGGATGCGCTGCATCAGGCCCTCGAGCAGCTCCTCGCGCGGCAGGCCGGCGTTCTCGAGCGCGAACAGCGCGCCGTCCGCCACCTCGCGGAGGTTGTGCGGCGGGATGTTCGTGGCCATGCCGACCGCGATGCCGACCGAGCCGTTGACGAGCAGGTTCGGGAAGCGGGCCGGCAGCACGGCCGGCTCCTGCGTCTCGCCGTCGTAGTTGTCGTGGAAGTCGACCGTGTCCTGCTCGATGTCGCGCACCATCTCGAGCGCGAGCGCGGCCATCTTGGTCTCGGTGTATCGCGGCGCCGCGGCACCCTGGTTGCCGGGCGAGCCGAAGTTGCCCTGGCCCTGCGCGAGCGGGTACCGCAGCGACCACGGCTGCACCAGACGCACGAGGGCGTCATAGATGGCCGAGTCGCCGTGCGGGTGGTACTGACCCATGACCTCGCCGACCACGCGAGCGCACTTCGAGAACTTCTTGTCGGGACGGTAGCCGCCGTCGTACATCGCGTACACGACGCGGCGATGCACGGGCTTGAGGCCGTCGCGCACGTCGGGCAGCGCACGCCCGACGATCACGCTCATGGCGTAGTCGAGGTAGCTGCGCTGCATCTCCGACTGCAGATCGACCTGGTCGATCCGGCCGTGGTTGTGGGCCGCCGTGATGTCGGGGCGCTCTTCGTCAGTCATGTGGATTCTCTTCGGTTGATCGGGAGGTTCGCTCGGACCGTTTCGACTCGCTTCGCTCGCTCAACGACCGGATAACGGCTCGCTGACGCTCGCTGAGTCTCAGATGTCCAGGAACCTGACGTCCTTCGCGTTGCGCTGGATGAACGAACGGCGCGACTCGACGTCCTCGCCCATGAGCACCGAGAAGATCTCGTCCGCCGCGGCGGCGTCGTCGATGGTCACCTGGCGCAGCGTGCGGGTCTCGGGGTTCATGGTCGTGTCCCACAGCTCGTGGTCGTTCATCTCGCCCAGACCCTTGTAGCGCTGGATGCCCGCGTCCTTCGGGATGCGCTTGCCGGCGGCGGCACCCTCCTTGAGCAGCGCGTCGCGCTCGCGGTCGCTGTACACGTACTCGTGCGGCGCGTTCGCCCACTTCAGCCGGTACAGCGGCGGCATCGCGAGATAGACGTATCCGGCCTCGACCAGGCCGCGCATGTAGCGGAACAGCAGCGTCAGCAGCAGCGTCGTGATGTGCTGGCCGTCGACGTCGGCATCCGTCATCAGCACGATCTTGTGATACCGCGCCTTCTCGATGTCGAACTCGGGCCCGATGCCGGTGCCGAAGGCCTGGATCATCGCCTGGACTTCCTTGTTGCCCAGGGCCTTGTCGATGCGCGCGCGCTCGACGTTCAGGATCTTGCCGCGCAGGGCCAGGATGGCCTGCGTGTGCGGGTCGCGGCCGCCCACGGCGGACCCACCGGCCGAGTCTCCCTCGACGAGGAAGATCTCGCTGATCGACGGGTCCTTCGACGTGCAGTCCTTGAGCTTGTCGGGCATCGCGGCCGACTCGAAGACGCTCTTGCGGCGAGCCGTCTCACGCGCCTTGCGGGCCGCGAGCCGCGCGGTCGCCGCGTCGATCGCCTTGCGGATGACGTTCTTGGCCTGCTGCGGGTTGCGCTCGAACCAGTCGCCGAGCTGATCGCCGACCACCTTCTGCACGAACGCCTTGGCCTCGGTGTTGCCCAGCTTGGTCTTGGTCTGGCCCTCGAACTGCGGCTCCGACAGCTTCACCGAGATGACGGCGGTGAGACCCTCGCGCACGTCGTCGCCCGTGAGGTTGTCTTCCTTCTCCTTGAGGATGTTGTTCGCGCGCGCGTACCGGTTGACGAGCGTCGTCAGCGCCGCACGGAAGCCCTCCTCGTGCGTGCCGCCCTCGTGGGTGTTGATCATGTTCGCGTACGTGAAGACGTTCTCGCTGTAGGAGGTCGTCCACTGCATCGCGACCTCGACCGACATCCGCCCGTCCGACTGCTCCTGCTCGAGCACGATGATGTCCTCGTTCACGCGCTCCGCCTTGCGCACCTTGTTCAGGTACTCGACGTAGTCGACGAGGCCGCGCTCGTAGTGGAACACGTTGTGGCGCTTTACCAGCTCGGTCGAGCCGTCCTCCTTCTCGACCTCCTCGGCCGAGTCGGCGCGCTCGTCGTAGAGCTCGATGCGCAGGCCCTTGTTCAGGAACGCCGTCTGCTGGAAGCGCGTGCGCAGCGTCTCGTAGTCGAAGTCGACGCCCTCGGTGAAGATCTCGGGGTCGGGCCAGAAGGTGATGGTGGTGCCCGTCTCGTCGGTCTCCTCGCCCTGCTCGATCGGAGCGAGCGGCGCACCGCCGTCGGCGAACGACTGGCGCCACACGTAGCCGTCGCGCTTGACGACCGCGTCGAGGCGCGTCGACAGCGCGTTCACGACCGACGAGCCGACGCCGTGCAGACCGCCCGAGACGGCGTATCCGCCACCGCCAAACTTGCCGCCCGCGTGGAGCACCGTCAGCACGACCTCGAGCGTCGACTTGCCCTCGGTCTTGTGCATCGCGACCGGGATGCCGCGCCCGTTGTCGACGCAGCGCAGCCCGCCGTCCTCGAGCAGCGTGACCACGATCGTGTCGCAGTACCCGGCGAGATGCTCGTCGACCGAGTTGTCCACGATCTCGTACACCAGGTGGTGCAGACCGCGCGGACCGGTCGATCCGATGTACATGCCGGGGCGCTTGCGCACGGCCTCGAGTCCCTCGAGGACCTGGATGGCGTCTGCTCCGTACTCTCCACCGACCTTCTTCGAGGAGCTCTCCTTCGAGAGACTTTCCGATCCGGCTTCCGTCGGCTCGGTCTGCGGGTCCTGGGGATTGTCAGTCGTCATCTGGAAGGGCGCTCCACATCTGCATTCCGGTGCACCGCCATCCTATCAAGCGGCACCCCTCCCACCGGCCGTGACGGGCCCGCAGGCGAGAGAAAATCGCCCCGGATGTCCCAGGAGGTGTCCTAGCCGTAGGTATCGCGCGGGCCACGCCCTGGAATCGATCTGGGACCCCATTTCCAGGTGGGGACGTCCGGCCCTACGAACCGCACCCCCTCGACGCCCGCCTCGGGATACCGAGTGACGATCTGCGTCAGGATGTGCGACCGCATGTACGACAGGTTCTTGGCCCACGCGGTCGAGTCGCACTGGATCGTGAGCATGCCGTCCGTCAGCGAGACCGGATGCGAGTGCTGTGCCGTGTCGGCGCCCGCGACGTCCTCCCACTGACGCACGAGGTCTTCCCGCGCCAGCTGCGGCTCCCAGCCGTGCGCCTTGGTGAGCACGTCGAGCGCGTCGCCGAGCGAGCGCGGATCGCGTCCGGCCGTGAACGGCTGGTTCTCGTCGTCCTCGCCGCCCCGGCGCCGGCGCTTGCGCCACTTGGCGCGCTTGCTGGGCTCGAGGCCCCGCAGCCTCAGATAGGTCGAGATGGTCTCGGGGATCTCGTCATTCATGACACGTCCTCCCGAGATTCGAGCGGGTGCTCGCTGAGCGGTCCGAGCACCTGCCCGGAGTCGATGCGCACGGCGTTGGCGCGCAGCGCCTCCGGCACGTCGCCGGCCACGGCCGCGGTGACCAGCACCTGCTCGTATCCGGCGACGACGCCGGCGAGGCGCGCGCGCCGGTCGGCGTCGAGCTCGGCGAACACGTCGTCGAGGATCAGCACCGGGTCGCCGCCCGGCGACTCGGCGCGCAGCAGCTCGGCCGATGCCAGACGCAGCGCGAGGGCGACCGACCACGACTCGCCGTGCGATGCATACCCCTTCACGGGAAGCCCGCGCACGCGCAGGATGAGGTCGTCCCGATGCGGACCCACCAGCGTGAGACCGCGATCGAGCTCGGCCGCCCGCTTGGCCTGAAGCGCGGCCCGGAACAGGTCGGCGGTCGCGCCGCCGCCGGCATCCTGCGCGTCCTCGCCCTCTTCCGGATCACCGCCGCGGACCGACAGGGCCCATTCCAGCTGAGGTCGGTGATCCTCCCCCGCGATCGCGGCATACGCGGCGGCGACAGGGGCGGAGAGATCCTGTGCGAGCCGGGTGCGGGCGTCGATGATCTCGGATCCGAGCGCCACGAGCTTGTCGTCCCAGACGTCGAGGGTCGGCAGCTGCGCCGACTTCAGACCGCGCGCCCGGGCCGACTTCAGCAGCGCCGTGCGCTGCCGCAGCGTGCGCTCGTAGTCGGCGATCACCGCCGACATCCGGGGGGTGCGCTGCACCAGCAGCTGGTCGGCGAAGCGCCGGCGGGCCGACGGGTCGCCGCGCACGATCTGCAGGTCCTCCGGCGCGAACAGCACGACCTGCGCGTACCGCGGCAGCTCGTTCGTGCGCACGGGAGACCCCCCGATGCGGGCCTTGTTGGAACCCTGCTTGTTGAGCTGCAGCTCGAGCGTGACCCGGCGCTCGCCGTGCGCGAGCCGGGCTCGCACGAAGGCGGCGTCGAATCCCTCCCGCACCAGGGGCGCATCCGCCGACACCCGGTGCGAACCGAGCGTCGCGAGGTATGCGATCGCCTCGGCCAGGTTGGTCTTGCCCTGCCCGTTGCGCCCGACCAGCACATTCGGCCCGGGCCGGAGCGCGAGCTCGGCTTCCGCATAGTTGCGGAAGTCCTTGAGGCTCACGTGCTCGACGATCATGGGGATTCCAGTCTCCCACGGGGGTCGGAGATGTTCTTTCTCTTCACTCGCCCGCTCGGCTTCGCGAGCGACCCGCTCGCGGGCGAGTCCGGCTTCGCCGGGCCGGCGCTTCGCGCCTGGTTGGACGCATCCGCGGCACGCTCCGCGCTGACGCGCGTCGCACACCATCAGGCGTCGCACCTCGTCACCCGTCGAAGCGGCGCCCGCAGGCACCCGAGGTGCAAGCCCCACGGCGGTGACCCCTGTGCGAGCGAAGCGCGCGTGGAGCGAAGCGACTGCCGACCGCCTCGACAACGCAAGGTCCGTCGTGGGATGGAGCGCCTGCGACAGCCCGCGAACACGAGTGCCCGCGCGGAGCGTGGGCGCGAGCGTTCGCGTACGTCCTCTGCACTACCCCGCGAAGCGGGAAGTCAGCGAAGAAGCAGGTTCGGCTGCAGCAGGTACTTGAACGAGTCGTTGCCCGCCTGGTCTACCGAGGTCTGGCTCGTGATGAGCACCGGGCTGAGCTTGTTGGCGTTGTCGCTCGACGTGAACGTGATCCGCACGAACTCGCTGCGCACGGCGGCGAGCGACTCGAGCAGGTACTGCGGGTTGAGGCCCAGGGTCACGTCTTCGCCCTGGAGGTGCGCGTCGACCGACTCCGAGGCACGCGCCTGGTCGCCGCCCGAGGCGTCCATCGTGACCGACGACGTCGTGAACGTGAAGCGCAGCGGCGCCGAGCGGTCGAGCACGAGCGCGACACGGCGCACGGCCTCGGTGAGGTCTGCCGTGTTCACGACCGCGTAGTGGTCGGTCTGCTCGGGGAACAGTCGTCGCACGGGCGGGAAGTTGCCCTTGATGAGCAGCGACGTGACGGTCTTGTTGCCGGCGGTGAAGGCGATGATCTCGCGATCTCCCGAGCCGGAGAAGGCGATCGAGATGTTGCCGCCGTGCGAGAAGGTCTTGCCGACCTCCTGCAGCGTGCGGGCCGGCACCAGCGCGTGAGCCTCCTGCTGTCCGCCGTCCCAGTCGATGTCGCGCAGTGCGACGCGGTAGCGGTCGGTGGCGACGAGTGCGAGCTGGTGGCCCGAGACCTCGAGCTGCACACCGGTGAGCACGGGCGTGACGTCGTCGCGGGAGGCGGCGAAGGCCACCTGCGAGATGGCGGTGGCGAAGTCGTCGGCGGGGACGAGACCCGACTCTCCGGTCACTTCCGGGATCGCGGGGTATTCCTCGACGGGCATCGAGGCCAGGGCGAAGCGGGCCGAGCCGCAGGTGAGGGCGATGTTGCCGTCATCCTCGGTCGTCATCTGGATCGGAGCGTTCGGCAGACGGCTCGCGATGTCCGACAGCAGACGACCGTGCACGAGGATCGTGCCGGGCTCATCGACGGTCGCTTCGATCGTGGTGCGCGCGGAGGCCTCGTAGTCGAATGCCGAGAGCGCGAGCGCGCCGTCCTCGGTCGCCTCGATCAGCACGCCGGCCAGGATCGGCTGAGGGTTGCGCTGAGGAAGCAGCTTGACGACGAACGACACGGCCTCACTGAAGACGTCACGGTTGACGTGGAACTTCACTTAGCGCTCCCTCGGATGACTGCAGCCACGGGTCGACCGCCCGTGGGCCTCCCATGCTAGTGCCCGCGCCGGATTCCTGTGATTCCACGTCCTGCGGCCGGGAAGGTCATTGGAGAGCCCATTCAAAGAAGAGATCTCTTAACGGTGTTAACAGCTGTGGAAAATGTGGATAACTCTGTGGATCCCGGTCGCCCGTAGGGAACTACACGCGTGTGAGATGTGGAACTGCTGCGGACGACACGGGGACGACGGCCTCGTCGCGATGCGGCGGCGAACATGCGCATCCACATGTGATTCGCGTGTCGCTCACATCGCTGCAGGCGTGTCTCAACAGTTATCCACAAGTTTTCCACACTGGGGAGAAGTGTTATAGAGCCGCCTCGGGAGCGGTGTCAAGCGCGGATCGGGGCATACGTCGGCAGGCTCGCGCGTGCGCGATCCGGAATGCTCACGGGGCGCTGTCAACGACCGGAGATGAGCCGGATGGGCCTTCCATGGGCCCACGCGCGCACGTCTTCGAGGGCGTCGCGGTAGAAGACCGCGTACTGCTCCCTGGTGACGTAGCCGATGTGGGGTGTGAGCAGCGTGCGCGGGGTTCGCAGGAGAGGATGGTCCGACGGCAGCGGCTCTTCGTCGAACACGTCGAGTGCGGCGCCGCCGAGGGCTCCCGAGTGCAGAGCCGCGACGAGTGCATCCGTGTCGACGAGTCCCGCCCGTGCGGTGTTGACGAGGAGCCCGTCCGTGCCGAGAGCCTCGAGCTCCGTCGCACCGATCACGTGGCGGGTGCGATCCGAGAGCCTCAGGTGCAGCGTCGCGATGTCGGCGCGTTCGAACAGCTCCTGCTTGGACACCAGCTCGGCGTCGGCCGCACGCGCCGCGTCCGCGGTGAGGTTCTGGCTCCAGGCGATCACACGCATGCCGAACGCCCGGGCATAGCCGGCCATCCTCGTTCCGATCTTCCCCAGCCCGACGATGCCCAGCGTGCGACCGCAGAGCTCACGTCCGACCGCCGTCTGCCAGCGGTCCCCCGCACGCAGCGCGTCCTGCTGTCCCGGGATGTCGCGCACCGCGCTCATCAGCAGCGCCCACGAGAGCTCGGGCGCGGCCGTGGCCGACGCGCGGGTGCCGCAGACGGTCACGCCGAGCTCCGTCGCGGCGCCCACGTCGATCGACGCGTTGGCGGCCCCGGTCGTGATCAGCAGTTCAAGACGCGGCAGGCGCTGAAGCACTCGGCGGGGGAACGCGGTGCGCTCGCGCATCGCGACGACGGCCGTGGCGTCCTCGAGGGCGGCCACGAGCTCGTCGTCGTCGGCGTGATGGTCGTGCAGCACACGGACGTCCCACCCTGCGAGCTCATGCCAGGGCGCGAAGCCGAGCGCGACATCCTGGTAGTCGTCGAGCAGGACCAGAACGCGCGTCATGAGGGGCTCCCGGCGTCAGCGTCGGCCGAGCTGCGTGGTGATCTCGGTCACCTGGTTGTAGATCGAGCGGCGCTCCTTCATGAGCTCGCTGATCTTCTTGTACGCGTACATGACGGTCGTGTGGTCGCGGCCGCCGAAGAGCTGGCCGATCTTCGGCAGCGACAGGCTGGTGCGCTCTCGGCACAGGTACATCGCGATCTGCCGCGCCTGCGCCACGGCCTGCGAGCGGCTCGATCCGTACAGGTCGTCGACCGTGAGCTTGAAGTAGGCCGCGGTGGCCGTGATGATGTCGTTCTCCGACACCACGTTGTCCTCGGTCTGGTCGACGATGTCGCGCAGCACGTTCTGCGCGAGCTGGATGTCGACATCCGACCGGTTCAGGCTGGCGAACGCCGAGACGCGGATGAGCGCGCCCTCCAGCTCGCGGATGTTGGTGGACACCACGGTCGCGATGTACTCGACCACGTCGTCCGGGATGTAGAGCCGCTCCGACTGCGCCTTCTTGCGCAGGATCGCGATGCGTGTCTCGAGGTCGGGTGCCTGCACGTCGGTGATCAGGCCCCACTCGAAGCGACTGCGCATGCGGTCCTCGAAGCCCGTGAGGTGCTTGGGCGCGACATCCGACGTGATCACGACCTGCTTGTCGTGGTCGTGCAGCGTGTTGAAGGTGTGGAAGAAGGCCTCCTGCGTCTCGGCCTTGCCCTGCAGGAACTGGATGTCGTCGATGAGCAGGATGTCCACATCGCGGTAGCGGGCGTTGAACGCGGCGCCGCGGTTGTTCGCGATCGAGTTGATGAAGTCGTTCGTGAACTCCTCGCTCGACACGTAGCGCACGCGCACGCCCGCGAAGAGATTCTGGGCGTAGTCGCCGATGGCATGCAGGAGGTGCGTCTTGCCCAGCCCGGAGTCGCCGTAGATGAAGAGCGGGTTGTACGCCTTGGCCGGCGCCTCGGCGACCGCCACAGCGGCCGCGTGGGCGAAGCGGTTGGACTGCCCGATGACGAAGTTGTCGAAGGTGTACTTCGGGTTGAGGCGCGTGTCGCTGCGGCTGGGGGTGTGCGTCTCCGCCGGGCTCTCGACCGGGCGCGGCGGGGGCGGGGTCTCGGCCGGCGCCATCGTCGGAGCCCCGAGGCTCGTCGGGTACTGAGCCTCCGACAGCTCGGGGCTCACCGTCACCCGGAAGCTCTGCGCGTCTCCGCCGATGCGGGCGAGGGCCTCCATGATCGGCTCACGCAGACGCTTCGTGATCTGTGCGGCGGTCAGGTCGTTCGGCACGTCGAGGTAGAGCGTGCCGCCCATGACGCCCTGCGCCACGACCAGGCTGAGGAAGCCCTTCATCTGCGGTGTGACGCGGTCGTCGCTCTCGAGCTCGGCGAGCACGGAGCGCCACACCGGCACATCCGGGATCCGCTGGCCGGGCGGGACGTCTTGCGTGGACATGGGCTCCCTCTGGGTCTGGGACGATCCACAGGGCATCCTCTCGGGTGAGGTACGCGCGCGGGATCACGCGCATCTGCCTGTGGATAACTGGTGCCACGCTAGTCATCCGGAGGCCCATCGGCAAACCGTCTTCCGGCTCTCCGGAGGAGATCCGGCGCGGTTCGCGGGCGGACATCACGCGTGTCCCTGCGGGTGGCGGCGCGGTGCTGTGGAGATACTGTCAGGTTGTCGCGCTGGTTTGCGAGAATCACAAGACCGGACGTAACCTAGGTCGGTTGACTTATGCCCTCGTGGCATTCCCGTACACATCCACGTCTCCGGCGGCTTTCATCCCGGTGACACCATCTCCCGGAGAGATCCCATGAGCAAGCGCACCTTCCAGCCCAACAACCGTCGTCGCGCCAAGAAGCACGGCTTCCGCGCCCGCATGCGCACGCGTGCCGGCCGCGCCATCCTCGCCGCGCGCCGCGCCAAGGGCCGCACCGAGCTCTCGGCGTAACAGCGCCGGCGCTTCCACCGGCACCCAGCCAGGATCGTGCTCGCGAGGCCGAGGCGCCTGACCCGCGGGGACGACTACAGGTTCGTCGTCCGGCGGGGTGCTCGGTGCGCAGGCACGAGCACGGTGACACACGTCGTGTTGACAGCCGAACCGCGCGCTGCGCGGTTCGGCTTCATCGTGTCCAAGGCCGTCGGCAACGCGGTGACGCGCAACACGGTGCGTCGACGGCTGAAGGCCGTGTGCGCCGAGGCGCTGCCCGACGTCCGCGAAGGCGCAGACGTGGTCATCCGCGCGCTTCCTTCGGCGGCGACCGCCTCCTTCGCGGAGCTGCGTGCCGAGGTCACACGCTGTCTGGGCCGACGCGCCGCGAAGGACCGCACTGTGGCCGACGCGTCGAGCGATCGGGACGGAGCGCGATGAGCGTGCTCCCCCAGACCGCGCGCGGGGCGGCTCGGTTTCACGCAGCCGACGCTCTCGCGGCGGTTCCGCTGCTTCCGCGCAATGCGGGGATCGCACTGCTGCATGGCTATCGCGCCGTCATCTCCCCGCTCTACGGCGAGGTGTGCCGCTACTACCCCTCGTGCTCGGCGTATGCCGTGACCGCGGTGCAGCAGCACGGTCTCGTGAAAGGATCGGTGCTCGCGGGAGCGCGCATCATCCGGTGCCACCCCTGGGCGGCTGGTGGTCAGGACGACGTGCGTCCGCACCCCGCCTTCCGCTACGACCTCACCCCTCACGGCTTCGTCGTGCCGTGTCGAAAGGACTGATCCTTCGTGGACTTCTTCGGAACGATCCTCTGGCCGCTGAAGTGGGCCGTGGAGGCCATCCTCGTCGCATGGCACTGGCTGTTCACGACAGCGGGGCTGCCCGCGGCCGGCGGTGTGACGTGGATGCTGTCCATCCTGGGCGTCGTGCTGGTCGTGCGTGCGGCTCTCATCCCGCTGTTCGTGCGTCAGATCAAGAGCCAGCGAGCGATGATGGAGCTCGCGCCGGAGATCCGCAAGATCCAGGAGCGGTACAAGGGCAAGCGGGACCAGCTCTCTCGTGAGGCCATGAGCCGCGAGACCATGGACCTGTACAAGAAGCATGGCTCGAGCCCGCTCAGTGGCTGCTGGCCGCTGCTCGTGCAGATGCCGATCTTCTTCTCGATGTACTACACGCTCCTCGACGTGAAGGCGCATGCCGATCGGGGCGTGGGCGGTGTCGGACTGCTCAACGCCGACCTGACGCGTCAGTTCAACGAGGCGAAGCTGTTCGAGGTGGCCCCGTTCCACCAGACTCTCGGCGACGCATGGGCCCAGGGATCGACCGCCACCATCGTGATCCTTGCGGTGCTCGTGGTGCTGATGATCGCGTCGCAGTTCTACACGCAGCTGCAGATCATCTCGAAGAACCTCTCCCCCGAGGCGAAGACGGGTCAGGCGTACCAGATGCAGCGCGTCATGCTGTACGTGCTGCCGCTCGGCTTCATCTTCTCGGGCGTGTTCTTCCCGCTCGGTGTCGTCCTGTACTGGTTCTTCAGCAACCTGTGGACGATGGCGCAGCAGTTCGTCGTCATCCGCGAGCTGCCGACTCCCGGCTCCGAGGCCGCGAAGGCCCGCGAGGAGCGTCTGGCGCGGCGCGGCAAGGCCCTGAACTCGAAGGGCAAGGTCGTGTCGATGGCGGAGTACGAGGAGGAGCAGCGCCGCCTTCTCGAGGAGAACGAGAAGCGCAAGACGCAGCAGCCCAAGCGTCAGCAGCCGATGAGCAAGCAGCGGGCGAAGAAGCAGGCGCAACGGACCGACGGTCCGGGCAGCGCTCGCCCCGACGAAGGCGACGCGGGCGTCCCGCTCTCCATGTAATACCCTCTGATCAGGCATTATCCTTCTGAAACCCTTGAGGACGGCGACATGAGCACCACTCCCCTGACGGGCGACGCACCCACCGAGGCTGAGCTCGAGGCCGAGGGCGACATCGCAGCCGACTACGTCGAGGGCCTGCTGGACATCGCCGACATCGACGGCGATCTCACGCTCGACGTGAAGCAGGGACGCGCGTACGTGTCGGTGGAGTCGGATGACGACTCTCTCTCGGTGCTGGCGCAGCCCGATACGGTGCAGGCGCTTCAGGAGCTGACGCGTCTGGCCGTGCAGGCCAAGACCGGACGCTTCTCGCGCCTGATCCTCGACGTGGGCGGCTCGCGCGATGCGCGTCAGCGGCAGCTCGAGAAGCTGGTCGACGCCGCGGTGGCTCGTCTCGATGAGGGGTCGTCGCAGGCTTCGCTGCCGGCCATGTCGAGCTACGAGCGCAAGCTGGTGCACGACATCGTCGCCGAGCGTGGCCTGGTGTCGGAGTCGTACGGCGAGGGTGCCGACCGGCACACCGTCATCCGCCGAGGCTGAGCGATGCAGGGCCTGGAGCGCGAGCCTTCGGTCGCGGCAACCCTGTTCGGCGATCGCATCGATCTGGCCCGCGCCTTCACAGCTGCGTTGGCGGAGCACGGGGAGGAGCGGGGGCTGATCGGGCCCCTCGAGCTGCCGCGCCTGTGGACGCGCCACATCCTGAACAGTGCGATCGCGGCTCCCCTGTTTCCCGCCGGCGGAACCGCTGGCGATGTCGGGTCCGGGGCCGGCCTGCCAGGGCTTGTGCTTGCGATCGCGCGACCTGATGTGCGCTGGGTGCTGATCGAGCCGATGGAGCGCCGGGTCGCCTGGCTCGAGGAGCAGGTCACTGCACTCGGGCTCGACAACGTCGTGGTCGAGCGGGCGCGGGCGGAGGATGCGGGCCGTTATGAGGGCGTGCTTGATGCCGTGACGGCCCGCGCGGTCAGCGCTCTGCGCACACTGATCCCATGGGTCGCGCCGCTCGCGCGCGACGGCGGGGAGCTGATCCTGCTGAAGGGACACAATGCGCCCGTGGAGATCGAGGCGGCGCAGAAGCAGATCCGCAGGTTCAAGCTCTCGGACGTTCGCGTCGAGGTACTGGGCGCAGGTGTGCTGGACGAGGAGACCCGCGTCGTCCGCGCCACCGTTCGCGGCTGAAGCGACCCAGCGCTGATCCCCTTCCTCGCCCCGTGGGTACCTGCCGGCTCGGCAGATGTTTCACGTGAAACCTCACAAGCCCACGCCGTCGGAGTCGCGGCGCCGTGGATCGGGCGGGCGTCCGCCGCACTGACGAGGCGATCACGTCGTCGTCGCGCCGTTTCACGTGAAACATACGCGTGCCCGGGACCCCGGACGACACTGCGACGGGCCGCAACCGCTGGCGCTGGCTGCGACGCCGGGCCTTGCGTTAGGCGCGGCCCGGGAGCGGGCGCTGACTAGTGACACAAAATCGACCCTGGCGTGGGCTGTACTCCCCCTGGCCCGTTTCACGTGAAACATCGGCCAGCGGTAGCGTTGTCAGTGTGCAGGACGACGCGATGCTCATCGGGATCGCGGTGAGCCCAACGGCGGGCAAGGGGACCGCATCGACCGTGGGCACCGAACTCGCCCGCGCTCTTCGTGCGGCCGGGCAGCAGGTGATCGAACTCTCGGCCACCGGTCTTGCGGAGATGCACATCACCGTCGACTGTGCGGTGCACGCGGGCCTCGGCGCGCTGGTCGTCGTGGGCGGCGATGGCATCGTTCACCTCGGCATTCAGTCGGTTGCCCAGACGGGCATTCCGCTCGGAATAGTGCCGGTGGGTACGGGCAACGACTTCGCGGCGTGCGCGGGCATCCCACTCCGGACCGATCGAGCGATCGAGGCGCTGGTGGCTGCCTTGACGAGTGGCGCTTCCGCCCGCGAGGTCGACCTCCTGCGAGTGACGGGAGCCGGGCTGAATGGCAGTACTGCGCAGTGGGTGGCCGGTTCAGTCTCTGCGGGGCTGGACGCGGCGGTGAACGCACGCGCGAACCGGATGCGTTGGCCGCACGGCCCGCTCCGCTATGTTGTGGCGGCCCTTCTGGAGATCCTGCGCTACCGGTCGTGGTCGTACCGAGTACGCATGGAGGGTGTGGCCCTCGCTCCCCCGCAGCGTGCGGAGATGGAGCAGTTCCCCGGGATGAGGGTGGGCGATGCTGGCGTCGACCGGAGCGTGACGTGGAAGCAGCGCGGTGCCTTGATGACGGTGGCCAACGCCGCGACGCTCGGCGGTGGCATCCGGATCGCTCCCCGCGCCGAGCTCGACGACGGCTACGCCGACGTCGTCGTCGCTCAGGACGTTGGGCGTCTCACCGCCGCGCGGCTGTTTCCGCTACTGGTGGTCGGTCGGCATCTGAGGTCGAAGCGGCTGCGGTGCGTACCGGCACGGATGGTTCACATCGCGTCGGGTGGGCCGCGGGAGGCTGCTCCGCCCGTGTACGGTGACGGCGAATGGCTAGGGACACTCCCCGTGCAGGTGGAAGTGCGGTCGCGCGCGCTGCGCCTGGTCGTCTGAATCCCGGCGTTTCACGTGAAACACGGCGACGCGATGCTCCGGCCGCGGCGGCTGGGACCCGAGCTTCCTTGTCGCCCGGGTGAATTCTGACGTCCTGGCGTGTGACTGGGCGTGCCGCGGCCAGCTCGCCCGCGCGCGGCTCGTCGCCGGTGCGCGAGCGGTCGGCCGCCTCCGGACGACAGCGGGGCGACGCTGGGGCGCGCCGGCCGGCGTGCTCGTTTCACGTGAAACGCTCGCCTGAGCGCGTGTCCTGGCCTCTTCACGAATCCCGTCCGTCCGCCGCGCCTGAGAGTCATCGCCGGAAATGTCGGCAGCGGCGGTTAGAGTGGGAGAGTTGATCCGCTCGCGAAGGGAAAGTGTTTCACGTGAAACAGTCCGAGAAGGCGGCGTCGTTCGCACTCCCCGACGACACCCCTCTCGCTCGTGAACTCGCTGACCTTTCCGCTCGGCGCCGCGCGCTCGAGTCGGTGAGCGTGGAGTTCCCCGGGCGCACGCGCGTCATGACGATCTCGAACCAGAAGGGCGGGGTCGGTAAAACCACGACGACGGTCAACATCGCCGCCGCCCTGGCGTCTCTCGGCGGACGGGTGCTCGTCATCGATCTCGATCCGCAGGGCAACGCCTCCACCGCACTCGGCATCCCTCACAATGCAGACACACCGAGCATCTACGACGTGCTGATCGACGGCTTCCCGCTCTCTGACGTGGTCCAGACGAGCCCGGAGTCAGAGACGCTGTTCTGTGCGCCGAGCAATATCCATCTGGCTGGGGCGGAGATCGAGCTCGTGACGCAGGTCGCGCGAGAGCAGCGCCTCAAGACCGCGATCGACGACTTCGTGCGGGAACAGGAACAGGCACTCGACTTCATCCTGATCGACTGCCCGCCTTCGCTGGGACTGCTGACGATCAATGCCTTCACCGCCGCGGAGGAGGTTTTCCTTCCGATTCAGTGCGAGTACTACGCGCTCGAGGGACTGAGTCAGCTGCTCGGCAACGTCAAGATGATTCAGAAGCATCTGAACTCGCGACTGCGCCTCTCGACCATTCTGCTGACCATGTACGACGGCCGCACCAAGCTCTCGCAGCAGGTCGCGGAGGAAGTGCGGACCCACTTCAAGGATGAGGTACTGGGGACGATGATTCCCAGGTCAGTGCGCATTTCCGAGGCACCCAGCTTCGGGCAGACCGTCATCGCTTACGACGGCAACTCCGCCGGCGCGATCGCGTATCGCGAGGCGGCGGTGGAGATCGTGCGGCGGGGACACGGCAGTGAGAAGGAAGAGGAATCCTGATGGCGAAGAGGACAGGCCTGGGACGTGGGATCGGTGCGCTGATCCCCACGGCGGAGTCGACTGAGGCGCGGCCGGTCGACGTCTTCTTCCCCGGTGGGCCGATCGCGAAGACCGAGGCCGACGACAAGCCGGTGCCGGTTGCATCGGAGTCGGCGGATGACCTGGTCGCGGTTCCCGGTGCCCGGCTGGTGCACATCGACCCGCATCGCATCGTGCCGAACCCGCGCCAGCCACGCACGCACTTCGACCCCGAGGACCTCGCGGAGCTCGTTCACAGCGTGCGCGAGTTCGGCGTACTCCAGCCCGTCGTCGTTCGCGACAAGGGCGACGGGCAGTACGAGCTCATCATGGGCGAGCGCCGGACGCGCGCGTCGCGCGAAGCCGGACTGGCAGAGATCCCGGCCATCGTTCGCGACACCTCCGACGAGGACCTGCTGCGTGACGCGCTGCTCGAGAACCTGCATCGCTCGCAGCTCAACCCGCTGGAGGAGGCCTCTGCCTACCAGCAGTTGCTCGACGACTTCGGCATCACTCAGGATGAGCTGGCGAGACGACTGGGCCGGTCACGACCGCAGATCAGCAATACCATCCGGCTGCTGCGTCTGCCGGTGCCGGTGCAGCAGCGCGTCGCGGCCGGCGTGCTGAGCGCGGGGCATGCGCGCGCCATCCTGTCTCTCGACGACGCCGAGGCGATGCAGCGCCTCTCGGACAAGATCGTCAACGAGGACCTCTCTGTGCGTGCCGCCGAGAGTGCCGCGAAGAGCGTCGCGTCGGAGGCAGGACCGAGAGCTCCCAAGCCGCAGCCGGGAGCGCGCCGCGCCTTCCTCAACGATGTGTCGGAGCGCCTCGGCGACCGTCTCAACACCAAGGTCAAGATCGATCTGACGTCGCGCAAGGGGCAGATCAAGATCGACTTCGCGACGATCCAGGACCTGAACCGGATCCTCACGGAGCTGGGCGAAGAGGGGTACGGCAACTGAACGGGTGCGGCCCCTAGGTCACTCCCCCACGAGCGTCAAGACCCTGGGCGCCGTTCGACCGCCTCCGTAGCGTGTGGAGCACAGTTTTCCACGCGAAGGAGGTTGCCGTGACCGACACCCAGAACCAGGACGATCCGCGTGAGCCGTCGGGCTCGTTCCCGGAGCAGGAGCAGCCTGACCAGCCCGGTCTCACCGGCGCGATGGAGCCGACGCCCGATCACGGCGAGAACAACTGGGTGGGTCGAGGCCGACTCGAGGGACGCAAGGCGCTGATCACGGGCGGCGACTCGGGCATCGGCCGGGCGGTGGCCATCGCCTACGCGCGTGAAGGCGCCGACGTCGCGATCGTCTATCTGCCCGAGGAGGAGCAGGACGCGCAGGAGACCGAGCGGTTCGTCCGTGAGGCGGGCCGCACCTGCGTGCTGCTTCCGGCCGATCTGACCGACGAGCAGGCCTGCATCGACGTGGTCGCGGCGGCGCGGGAAGAGCTCGGCGGCATCGACATCCTCATTCCCAACGCGGCATATCAGCGCCAGCGGGAGGGCGTGGACCAGCTGGCGGTGTCGGAGGTCGAGCGCACGTTCCACACGAACCTCATCGCGCCGATGGTGCTGGCCCGCGAGGCGGTGCCTCATATGTCGCCCGGAGCATCCATCATCGTCACCACGTCCATCCAGGCGTCGAACCCGAACCCAGGGCTGCTCGACTACGCCATGACCAAGGCGGCTCTCGTGGCGTTCACTCAGGCGCTGGCCCAGGAGCTGGGCGAGAAGGGCATCCGCGTGAACGGCGTCGCGCCCGGGCCGATCTGGACGCCCCTGATCCCGGCGACGGGATTCCCGGCCGACAAGGTAAAGGAGTTCGGTCAGGACACGCCGCTCGGACGAGCGGGCCAGCCCGTCGAGCTCGCGGGGGCCTACGTCTACCTGGCGAGCGATGAGGCCACCTATACGTCGGGCGCCATCCTGCCCGTGACGGGCGGAAAGGGGTTCTGAGATGCCCAACAACAGCATCAAGGACGAGAAGCTCTACGAGAAGCTGCGCGACGAGGGCAACTCCAAGGAGAAAGCCGCCCGCATCGCCAACGCCGCAGCGCGCGACGGCCGCGACGAGGTGGGCGAGCGAGGCGGCAACGCCGAGAACTACGAGGACCGCACCGTCGACGAGCTCCGCGACCGCGCGAAGGAGCTGGGCATCGAAGGGACCTCGAAGCTCAAGAAGGACGAGCTGATCGACAAGCTCCGCAACCACTGATCCACGGCGCGGGAAGGGCCGATGGCAGACAGCCGTCGGCCCTTCCTCCTGCCACCGTGACCCGCGCTGTGCGCCGGCTCGCCGCCTTCGGCGCCACGGGCGGGAGAATGTCGTCTAGCGCCTCCCTCGATGAAGAACGGAAGATGACATGACCATTCAGATGCAGACGCCCGTGTGGCACGAGTCGCTCTACTCGGACGGCTGGCGCGCCGGCTCAGGCGGCACGCTCACCGTCACCGCTCCGGGATCCGGCCAGACGGTCGGCTCGATCGCCCAGGCCGGAGCGGATGACCTCGAGCGGGCGGTGGCGTCGGCGCGCACCGCGCAGAAGGCCTGGGCCAAGCTGCCCTACGCCGCGCGGGCGGCCGTCATGCTCAAGGCCTCGCAGCTGCTCGCCGCCGACCCGGGCCGTCTGGCGGACGTGCTCGTGCCGGAGAGCGGGTCGGGTCAGGGCAAGGCGGGCTTCGAGGTCGGACTTGTCGTCAGCGAGCTGCAGGAGGCCGCGGCTCTCGCGTCGCACCCCTATGGCGAGCTGCTGCGCAGCGTGAAGGACCGCACATCGATCGCACGCCGCGTGCCGCTCGGCGTCGTCGGTGTGATCTCGCCCTTCAACTTCCCCGCGATCCTCGCGATGCGTTCTGTGGCGCCCGCGCTCGCGGTCGGCAACGCCGTCATCCTGAAGCCCGACCCCCGCACCTCCATCTCGGGCGGCCTCGCGCTCGCGGCGCTGTTCGAGGATGCGGGGCTGCCGCAAGGCGTGCTGCACGTGCTGCCCGGCGGCGGCGACCTCGGTGCGGCCCTCGTGACCCACCCCGAGGTGCCGTGCATCTCGTTCACCGGCTCGACGCCCGCCGGGCGCCGCATCGGCGAGGCCGCGGCGCCGCTGCTCAAGCGCGTGCACCTGGAGCTGGGCGGCAACAACGCCATGCTCGTGCTGCCCGACGCCGACGTGCAGGCCGCCGCCTCGGTCGGCGCCTGGGGCTCGTTCCTGCACCAGGGGCAGATCTGCATGACTACGGGACGTCATCTCGTGCACCGCTCGATCGCCGACGAGTACGTCGCCGCGCTGGCCGAGAAGGCCAAGGGCATCCCGGTGGGCGACCCGACCGAGGGCCTGCCGCTGGGGCCGATCATCGACGAGAAGCAGCGCGATCGCGTGCACGGCTACGTCACCGCCGCCGTGGAGAACGGCGCGACGCTCGCGGCGGGTGGCGAGTACGACGGCCTGTACTACCGCCCGACCGTGCTGACGGACGTGGCGGGCGACAACCCGGCGTGGACCGAGGAGATCTTCGGCCCCGTGGCGCCCGTGCAGATCTACGACGACATCGACGAGGCCATCGACATCATCAACGCCTCGGAGTACGGCCTGTCTGTCTCGATCATCACGGGCAACCCCTACGCGGCGTATGAGCTGTGCGATCGCATCGAGTCGGGTGCCGTGCACATCAACGACGCCACGGTCGACGACGAGGCCGTGATCCCGTTCGGCGGGGCGAAGGCGTCGGGCGTCGGCGGCCGGTTCGGCGGGCCGCAGGCGAACCTCGACACGTTCACCGAGACGCAGTGGATCACCATGCAGAGCCAGGTGGAGCGCTACCCGTTCTGAGACCCGAGGTCGGTCGTGAGGGCGCATCCATCCCGTGAGACCCCATGCGGATGGATGTGCCCTCACGCCGGACATGTGCCCTCACGCCGGCTGGCCGGATCTCGCCCATCCGGAGCCCGTTCAGGCAGGCGCGCGTAGCCTTGATGGGTGAGCGATCCCACCCCTCTCCCCCGCCGGCGCGCGAGCGTCGAGGTGCTGCGCGCGGAGGCGGCGGATGAGCTCGCGGCGCTCATCAACGAGCGCCTGCGCGGCGGCGAGGACCCGTGGGACTTCATGGAGGATCTGCCCACGATCGACGAGCTGGTGGTCTTCACCCTGCGCGCCGAGCACATCGAGGCCGACGGCGGTCTGCGGCCCACCGCGGCGCGCAACCAGCGCCTGCTTCGCCTCATCGCGCAGGAGTATCCGGAGCTCACTCGCGCCGTCTGGCGCCTGGTGGGTCAGGAGAACACCCACCGCCGCTGGGACGCGGTCGTGCGCGTCATCGACGGCCCCTGAGAGCCCGTCACTAAGGTGGGGCCATGATCGCCGGCACGCACCTCGTCATCCTGCTGCTCACCTGGGCCGTGGCCCTCGCCGTGGTCGGCTTCGCCCTGTACTGGGTCGTGCGGCTGGCGGTGCTGCACGCGCTCAAGGCGCACACCGAGTGGCAGCGCGCCGAGCAGGCGTCTCGGCGGGGCACCGATCTCGCCTGATCCGCGGTGAAACGACGGATCCCCCCGGCGGTGCCAGGGGGATCCGTCGCGAAGAGCTCGGTTTACTTCAGGAACTCGGCCAGGTCCTGCTCGAGCGCGAACTTCGGCTTGGCGCCGATGATCGTGGTGGCGACCTCGCCGTCCTTGAAGACCTTCATCGCCGGGATCGAGGTGATCTGGTACTTCATGGCCAGATCCGGGTTCTCGTCGACGTTGAGCTTGAGGATCGTGATCTTGTCGGGGTTCTCGGCCTGGATCTCGTCGAGAACCGGTGCGACCATGCGACATGGGCCGCACCACGCGGCCCAGAAGTCGACGAGCACGGGGCCCTCGGCGTTGAGCACGTCCTGCTCGAACGTGGCCGAAGTGGTGGCCTTGGCGGTCATATGCGTCTCCTGTCGTGAAGGATCTCTGCTCGCGTGAACGCGAAGCGGGGCTCGGATGTTCCCGGGTCGGGCCCGGGTCAGGCCGGGGTCTCGACCAGCTGGTCCTCGGAGGGGGCCGGCTGGCCCGCGTCGCCACGCGCCGCGAGGTAGTGCTCGGCGTCGAGCGCCGCGACGGTGCCGCTGGCGGCGGCCGTGACGGCCTGGCGGTAGCTCGGGTCGATGACGTCGCCCGCGGCGAAGACGCCGGCGACCGAGGTGCGCGACGAGCGGCCGTCGACCCAGATGGTGCCGTCTTCCGTGAGCTGGAGCTGGTCGTGCACAAGGTGCGTGCGCGGGTCGTTGCCGATCGCGATGAACAGGCCCTCGACCGCGAGCTCGCGGGTCTCCCCCGTGACCGTGTCGCGGAGGGTCACGCCGGTCAGCGCGCCTTCTCCCAGGATGTCGGCGACCTCGGCGTTCCAGACGAACTCGATCTTGTCGTTGGCCAGGGCGCGATCCTGCATGATCTTCGAGGCCTTGAGGGTGTCGCGGCGGTGGATCACGTAGACCTTCGAGGCGAACTTCGTCAGGAAGGTCGCCTCCTCCATCGCTGAGTCGCCGCCGCCCACCACGGCGATGGTCTTCTCGCGGAAGAAGAAGCCGTCGCACGTGGCGCACCACGAGACGCCGTAGCCCGAGAGGCGGTCCTCGCCGTCGAGGCCGAGCTTGCGGTAGGCCGAGCCGGTGGCGAAGATCACGGCCTCGGCCTCCTCGACCTTGCCGCTGCCGAGCGTGACCTTCTTGACGTCGCCCGCGAGGTCGAGCGCGGTCACGTCGTCGTAGGCGATCTCGGCGCCGAACTTCTCGGCCTGCTCCTGCATCTTGGCCATCAGGTCGGGCCCCATGATGCCCTCGGGGAAGCCGGGGAAGTTCTCGACCTCGGTGGTGTTCATCAGCTCACCGCCCACCTCGACCGAGCTGGCGACGACCAGCGGGTTCAGGTTGGCACGGGCCGCGTAGATCGCGGCGGTGTAGCCGGCGGGACCGGATCCGATGATGATGAGCTGTCGCACGAGCGCCTCCTAGGTTCCGACTGCCTCAACACATGCTACGCGCGGCCTATTCCATAGATTAGCGTCTATGGAATAGGCCGCGCGTGTGATCAGGCTCTGGCGCAGGACTTGCGTCGTCAGTCGTACGCCGCGTCGCGCGCGCCGCCGCGTCCCAGCAGGATGCCGAGTCCGATCATGGTGACGGCGAGCACGAAGTGCAGCCAGTTGTCGGCCGTGTTCAGCGGCACGAAGTTTGCGCCGCTGTCGTGCGGCACGAACAGGCCGTACAGCCAGAGCACGGCGTACACCGCACCGCCCCAGATCAGGTACTGGCGCGAGAAGCCGAACGCGCGCGCCGCCATGAGGCCGACCACGCCGTACAGCAGGTGCACGATGTTGTGCAGGATCGATACCTGGAAGATGCCCAGCAGCATGGCCTCAGACGTGTGGCCCGCGAACTGCAGACTCTCGATGTTCGACGTCAGCCCCGGGATGAAACCACCCAGCCCGACGATGAGGAACACGATGCCGTAGACCAGCGCCGCCTTCTGGACAGGTGTCTCGGCGAAGCCGTTCGTTCGCCTCGTTGTACTACTCACGATGCCCCGCTCTCTCCGCGTGCTGTGTGCCGCGGAATAGCAGGACACCACGGGCGAAACAGCCGCCGACAGAGGCTTGACGAACAGCCTCGCGGGGTGCGAGGGCTTCGCGCCCCATCCCGTCGGCGGTTCGGCCTCAGCGGCCGAGGAGGCGGCGCACCAGGGTGCCCGTTGTGCGCAGCTCCGGGGCGCGGAAGAGCGCGAGGACGAGCACGTAGACCACGAGCGCGACGCCGCCCACCACACCGGTGCCGACCGCGCCCAGCAGGCGGCCTGCGATGCCGGTGACGTCGGCGGCCGCCATCCATCCGTTCGCTCCCCCGCTCACGAGGTAGACGCCGAACGCCGCGGCGCCGGCGGGGATCGCCGCGAGCGTGAAGCGCGTGAGGGCCCACAGCGATTCGCCCATGCCGAGCGGCCCGAGCCGGCGGCGCAGCAGCCACGACGCCAGGATCACCTGGGCGAGGCTCGAGATCGACTGGCAGACGGCGACGGCCGCCGCGAGGTGGTCGGGGGCGACGACGAGCGGCATCAGCACCGCGAGGCCGATGGCGATCGCGGCCTGGAACACCGTGAACAGGAACGGCGTGCGGGTGTCGCCATAGGCGTAGAACGTGCGCTGCACGATGAACTGCACGGCCAGGGGGACGAGGCTCACCAGGAACCCGATCAGCACGGGCGCCGCGGCGGCGGCTTCGGTGTCGCTCGCGGTGAAGATGCGGGCCGCGGGCACGGACGCCGCGATCAGCGCGACCGCGGCGATCACGACGAGCAGGCCGAGCGTGCGCACGCTGCGGCCGATGTCGGCGCGCACCTCGTCGTCGCGCCCGGCGGAGGCGTGCTCGGAGAGCTGTGTGAAGTACGGGGTGCCGATCGACATCACGATCACCGAGTACGGCAGCATGAACACCAGCCAGGCCGTGAACCAGACGGTGGCGGATGCGTCGTCGCCGGAAGCCGCCGAGATCACCCGCTGCTGCACGGTCGAGACCACGAGGCCCACGACGAGCATGGCGAAGCTCCATCCGGCGAGCGAGCGGATGTCGCCCAGGCCCATGCCGCGCCAGCCGAAGTCGGGGCGCAGACTGAGCCCCGTCCGGCGCCAGAACACGAGAAGCAGCACGGTCTGGGCGACGATGCCGAACGTCGCCACGCCGCCGAGCACGGCGATCATCGCCGGATCCCACTGCCCCACCTCGCTGCGCTCACCGCCGAACGCGACGATGAAGAGGCCGAAGCCCACGATCGAGACCACGTTGTTGACGATCGGCGCCCACGCGTACGGCCCGAAGACGCGGCGGGCGTTGAGCGTCTCGCCGATCAGGGCGAACATGCCGTAGAAGAACACCTGCGGCAGGCACCAGTACGCGAACGCGGTGCCGAGAGCGAGCTGGTCGTCGGTGAACTCGGCGCCGAAGAGGGCCACCAGCCACGGGGCGACCGCCATGGCGACCGCCGTGACCGCGAAGAGCACCACCGCCCCGAGCGTGAACAGCTTGGAGAGGTGCTCGCGGCCGCCGTCGTCGCGGCTGCTCCACTTCACGATCTGCGGCACGAGGACGGCGGTGATGAGGCCCGCCGACAGCACCTGGAAGACGTAGTTCGGCAGCTGGTTCGCGATGGTGAACGCATCCGAGGCGTGCCCGTACGCGCCGATCGCGGCGACCAGCACGATCGACCGGATGAGCCCTGTCACGCGCGACACCAGGGTGCCCGCGGCGATCATCGCGCTGGCCCGACCGAGACTATGCATCCGCGTCCTTCTCCTCGCCGGCAGCTCTCTGGCCGGAGGCACTCTCGCCGGCGGCTTCCCGGGCGGCAGGGCCGGCCGGCTGTCCGTCGGGATCCGCGCTCGCGGCATCCGGTGTCTGATCTTCGGGCCCCGGCGGCTCGGCGGACGCGGCCCCGCGGCGCCGGCGACGGATCGTGCGCACGATGCCGGTGCCGATCAGGCCGACGACGAGCACGACCAGCACGACCAGGCCGATGCGCTCCCAATCCGCCCGGACGGTCACCTCGACCGTCTGCGGTGCGCCGATCAGCTCGCCGGTCGGACTGACGAGAGTGAGGTCGATGTCGACCTCGCCGCTTCCGACACGCGCCTCGACCGGCACCTGCACGGCCGTGCTGCTGCGGGCACCGGCGGTCACCGTGAGCTCGTCGGCGACATCGAGTCGCGGGTCGGTCGGCTGCGTGCGCAGCGTGACCGTCACGGGATACGGCAGGTCGTTGCGAATCCACACGGGCAGGGACGCGCCCGCGCTGAGCAGCTGCACGGGCGTCGGAGGCTGGATGCCCACGGCGTCGGCGCGCCCGCGCGTGCGCTCGCGGAACGTGACCACGGCGTCCTCCCACGCGGCGCGCCGGCCGTCCCATCCGACCGCGAGCACCTGCAGCGCCTCTGCGCGCACGAGACCCGACAGCACCTCCGGGTCTTCGAGCGTCGTGGCGGTGACCGCGACATCCTCTTCGGCGGCGCCGACCTCGGTGACGAACGCCGCGCGCGAGGCGTCGGCCGGGGTGTCGAGCGGCGTCACGCGCTCCTGCTCCGCGGCGACCAGGTCGTCGAGGTCCTGCGGCTCGACGGCCGAGCTCAGCCCCACGACGTCGATCGCGGCCGTGAGCTGCGCCTCGAGATCGGGCATGGTGTCCTCGATCACCGGGATGTCTTCCTCGGCCTCCGCGGAGGGGGTCGCCTCGGGGGTGCCGCTGGGTGTGGTCTCGGTCGGAGCGACATCGCCGGTGGCCGATCCGCCGTCGTCCGAGCCGCCGGGTGTGACGTCGCCGCCATCCTGCCCGGTGCCATCCTGCCCGGTGCCATCCTGCCCGGTGCCGTCCTGGGAGGTGCCCGCTCCGGCCCCGCGCGGGAGCGCCACCAGCAGCGGCGCGTCGCCGGCTTCCTGGCCGGCGAGCCACAGCTCGGCGCTCGCCTCCGCGGCGGCGGCCGTGCGATCGACCTCGTCACGCGTTCGGGCGACCTCGGCCAGTGCAGCGGACGCGCCCGCGTCGTACACCAGCACGCCCGCCCCACCGCCGGTCGTCCCCGCCGCGGCGACGGCCGATCCATCGGCGCCCTGCTCGGTCGCGTCCGAGGGGGTGAGCGTGAACGCCTCGTCGTCCGCTGCGTGGAGGCCGTCGATCACGGACTCCACCGCGGAGCCGGGCAGAGGCCAGTACACCGACTGGGCGGCGTCACCGATGTCCAGCAGATCTTCGAGGGCGACCTCGGCGTCCTTCTCGCCGGCGTCCGCGACTGTCGGCGAGGGTGACGGGGAGGTCGACGGCTGCGGCTCGGCCTCAGGGGCGAGGTATCCCGCGAGCGAGAGCGGCCGCATGGGCTTCGGGAGCCCCGCCTGCAGCTGGGCCGCGACGTCGGCGTCGCCGAACTGCAGGGCGAAACGGTCGTTGGGAAGGATCATCAGCCGATCGAGCCATTCCCTTGCGGACTGGGGGGCGCGCTCGCCGAGCGCGCGGATCGCAGCGGGGATGGCCGGATCGACGGCGAGGATGGCGTCGGAGCCGACGGCGGCCAGCTGCGCCGTCAGTGCGCCATCCGGAGCCGTGAGCGCCTCGAGCCGCTCGGCGTCGAGCATGCCGCCCACCGGCACCGTGGTCGTGATGGGCACCACGAGGCCCACCGGCTGCGCCTCGTCGGACACCACCACGACACTCGTGGCCGACGTCTGGCCGAAGCGCGCTCGCAGGGGATAGACGCCCGGATCAAGGTCGGCGATCACCGCGTGGTCGCCATCGACCGTGATGCCGACGGTGTCGGTCTGTCCCGGGGCGACGTCGTCTCCGGATCCGGTGCCGATGACGGTGAAGGAGATGTCGTCGCCCTCGCCCCGCAGCCAGGACCGCAGCGCCTCGCGGTCGGCGAGCGGGGTGCGGGCGATCTCGAGCACAGCGGTGCCGCCGTCGAGCGGCGCGCTGGACGCGTTCTCGATCGTCACGGTCGTGGTCAGCGGAAGCCCGGGGCGCAGCACGCCCTGGGACGCGGCCGCCACGGTGAGCTGGGCAGCGTCCTGCCCATCGACCGCCGCGTGCACCGGCCCAGCGCACGACAGGCCGACGAGCACAGCGAACGCCGCAGCGGGGAGAGGGGCGAGGTGGCGCCGCCTGCTGTGGGCGGCCCGGCCCCGGGTGAGGTGCGTCGAAGTCATAGTGCGCTCTGATCGCGGGTCGGCACGGCGGAGCCACAGACCTCGGATCCTCTCGATTCTACGGAGGCGCCTGAGGAACGCCCGGATGCGCAGGGCGCTCCGCGCGTTGTCGGAGCCTCGGGAGTGTGGTCGCGGACGTCGTCGTCGGGCGTCTCAGCCGCTCTGACGCACCACGAGCCGGGTCGGTACGAGGGTGCGCTCCGGAGGCTGCCGGCCCTCGACGAGGTCGAGCAGCAGCGTGACGGCGCCGGCGCCGAGCGCCCCGAAGTCCTGGGCGACCGTGGTGAGCGGCGGCAGGAAGTGCGCCGCGTCGATCACATCGTCGAAGCCCACCACGGCCACATCATCGCGGCCGTCCTCGCGCAGCGCGCGCAGCAGCCCGAGCGCCATCTGGTCGTTCGCCGCGAACACGGCGGTGACGGAGCGGTCGGCCGCCAGTTCGCGCCCGCGGTCGAAACCCGACTGCGCGCTCCAGTCGCCGCGGGCGGGCTCGGGAGCGGGCGAATCCGCCAGCCCGCGGCGCCATCCGCGCTCGCGCTCGTCGGCCGCGTAGGATCCGGCCGGGCCGGCGAGGTGGTGCACGGTGGCGTGTCCCGCGGAGCGCAGGTGCGCGACGGCGGCCGCGGCTCCCCCGGCATGGTCGGACGCGATGACCGCGAGGCCGGGGCCCGGCGCCGCGTCGATCGCGACGAGCGGGAACCCCGGCGCCTCGGCCGCGCGCACGCTGGGGCTCGCCTCGTTCAGGGCGATCGCGCCGTCGACGCCGTGGTCGTCCAGAGCCGCGAAGGCCCGCGCGGCGGCGTCGAGGGTGTCGTCGGCGAGAGTCACGACGAGCACGGCGTGGTCGTGCTCCGCCCCGGCGGCGACCACGGCCTCCAGCGCCCGGGCGCTGCCGACCGATGCGAGCGTGCGCACGAGCACGCCGATCGTGCGGGTGCGGCCCGTGCGCAGGGCGCGTGCGGCGCGATTGGGTCGGTAGCCGAGCGCGGCCATGGCCGCCTCCACCCGGGCGCGGGTCGAGGGATCCACGCGCGCCGATCCGTTCGCGACGCGGGACACGGTCTGACCCGAGACGCCTGCGAGCCGGGCGACATCCGCCGCCGATGCGCTTCGCGTCATCCTGCCCCTTTCCCGTCGCCTGCCCCGCCGCACCTGCCGCAGCGCCCCTCCGCCACAGCCCTGCCTCCTTGCGGCCGCGGGGTGAGCCGCCTCTATCATGCATGTTGACGTCAACATGCGAAGGATCCCATGACGAACCCGCAGAACCCACCCGTGCCCGAGGGTGTCGCGCTCGGCGCAGGAGTCGTGCGCCGCAACGCCGTGCTCGCGGACGGCCGCGAACTGATCTACTACGACGACCCCGGTACGAGCCTGCCGCCCGAGCGCCGGATGGATGAGCGCGAGCTGACCCCGCGGCCCGAGACGGCCACCATGCGGCGCGACGTGCTGACAGGCGACTGGATCTCGGTCGCCGCCGCCCGTCAGAGCCGCGTCGTGATGCCTCCGGCCGACCTCGACCCGCTCGCTCCGCAGTCGCCCACCAACCCGTCGGAGCTGCCCAGCCTGTACGACGTGGCGGTGTTCGAGAACCGCTCGCCCTCGTTCGGCCCCGCCCTCGATGAGGCCGTGGGCGCGGCACCCGTCGCCGTCGATCCGCCCCGCGGGCTCGACGACCTCGACGCCCCCGGGCTGGGCCGCTCGCGCACCTCGGTCGGGCGATGCGAGGTCGTGTGCTTCAGCCCCGAGCGCACGGGATCGTTCGGAACGCAGTCGGTCACACGTGCGCGCACGGTGATCGAGGCCTGGGCCGATCGCACCGCGGCGCTGTCGGCCCTCCCCGGCGTGCGGCAGGTGTTCGTGTTCGAGAACCGCGGCGCCGAGATCGGCGTGACGCTGCAGCACCCGCACGGTCAGATCTACGCGTACCCGTACGTCACGCCCCGCACGACGTCGCTGCTCGCCTCCATCGAGCGGGAGGGCCCCGACCTGTTCGAGCGCATCATCGCGTTCGAGCAGGATGGCCCCCGCGTGCTGCTCGAGGGCGAGCACTGGATCGCGTACGTGCCGTTCGCGGCGCGCTGGCCGATCGAGGTGCATCTGGCGCCACGCCGCCACGCGCCCGACTTCGCGGCCCTGACCGCGCAGGAGCGCGATGAGCTCGCGCCGCTGTACCTGCGGCTGCTGCGCGGCATCGACGCGCTGTACGGCGACGAATCGCATGCCGCGTTCGCGGGTGGCACGCCGTACATCGCGGCCTGGCACCAGACGCCGGTGGCGGTGGGGCGTGACACCGCGCGCCTGCACCTTCAGCTGACGTCGCCGCGCCGGGGTGCCGACAAGCTCAAGTACCTGGCCGGATCGGAGGCCGCGATGGGCGCCTGGATCGGCGACATCCCGCCCGAGCAGGCCGCCGACCGGCTGCGCGAGGCGATCGCCCGAGTCGCCGATCCGGCGTCGGGCGACACGACGGCCGGCGGATCGATCGAAGGGAGCCAGCCGAGATGACGGCGCTGCAGGATGCCCGTGACCTGTTCGGCTCGCTGACCGGCAGGGCGCCCGAGGGCGTATGGTCGTCGGCCGGTCGTGCCAACCTCATCGGCGAGCACACCGACTACAACGAGGGATTCGTGCTGCCCTTCGCCATCCAGCACCGCACGTATGCCGCTGCGGGCATGCGGGGCGACGGGCTCATCCGGGTCGCGTCGACGTTCGCGCCGGACGCGGTGGAGCTGCGCGTCGCCGACCTGGAGGCGACGTTCGGCGGAGCGGCGGGGAGCGCCGTGGCGGAGGGACGCGTGCCCGAGTGGGCCGCCTACCCGCTGGGCGTGGCATGGGCTGCGCTCGCGGCGGCGCGGCGCGAGGCGGGCGACGTGGCGGGTGTGGACATCGCGATCGCGTCGGACGTGCCGATCGGGGCGGGGCTGTCGTCGTCGGCCGCGATCGAGGGAGCCGTCGCGACCGCCCTCGACACGCTGTGGGACCTCGGCCTCGAGCCCCTCGACAAGGCCCGAGTGGGACGCCGGGCCGAGAACGAGGCGGTGGGAGCGCCGACCGGGATCATGGACCAGGTCTCGTCGATCATGGGGCGCGCCGACGCGGCGACATTCCTCGACTGCCGCACCCTCGAGACGCGCTCGGTCGACCTCGGCCTCGGGCGCGAGGGGCTCGCGCTGCTCGCGATCGACACGCGGGTCAAGCACGCGCACGCGACGGGCGGGTACGGGGACCGTCGTGCCGCCTGCGAGCGGGGCGCTGCCGCCCTCGGTGTCCCTGCCCTGCGCGACGTGGCGGCGGCCGACCTGGATCGCGCGCGCGACATCCTGGACGACGTCACCTTCCGCCGCGTGCGGCACATCGTCACCGAGAACCAGCGCGTGCTCGACACGGTCGGGGTGCTGAGCGCATCCGGCCCTCGTGCCATCGGCGAGCTGCTGGTCGCCTCGCATGCCTCCATGCGCGACGACTTCGAGATCTCGGTGCCCGAGCTCGACCTGGCCGTGGAGACCGCGCTCGAGGCGGGGGCGCTCGGCGCCCGCATGACCGGCGGCGGCTTCGGCGGCTCGGCCGTGGCTCTGGTGGAGGTCGAGGCGGTCGACGTGGTGGCCCACGAGGCGGCCCGCGCCTTCGCCGCGCGCGGCTACACGGCGCCGCACTGCTTCACCATCGAGCCGTCGGAGGGGGCTCGTCGCGACGCGTGACGTGCGCCTCCGCCGAGGTGCAGCGCAAAACCTCGCGCCGTCACGGGCGTTCCGGCCGGGCTGTCGGCGGCACGTGGGTGGCGTGCAGGTGGACCACACCGCGGCCGGGAGCCAGACATCCGGCGCCGTATCTCCCGGCATGCGAAAGGGGACCCGGATGATCCGGGTCCCCTGGGGTGCGGGGGTCACGCCGTGAGCTCGGGAGTGACGTCCTGCGCTCCGGCGACCGAGCGCTGCACCTCGACCTTGCGGGGCTTTGCCCTCTCGCTGATCGGGATGAGCACGCTCAGCACGCCGTTGTCGTAGGTCGCCGAGATGGCGGCGGTGTCGATGCCCTGCCCCAGGTTGAGCTGACGCAGGTACGACCCCGTCGGGCGCTCGCGCGTGATCCACTTCACGCCCTCTCCGCTGCGGGCGGTGCGCTCGGCACGGATGGTGAGCAGCTGGCCGTCCACGTCGATGTCGACGCTGCCCGGGTCGATGCCGGGCAGGTCGGCGCTCAGCACGTAGTGGTCACCGTCGCGGTAGAGGTCCATGGGCATCACCCGGGGGCCCTGCCGGTCGAAGAGCTGCTCGGCCATGCGGTCGAACTCGTGGAACGGGTCGAAGAACATCGCCATCGTGATCCTCCTCCTGTCTGTTCGTGGCGGTTCAGACCTGAGTCATGAGGACTCGATACATGATTTAGCACTCTCGTGGTGAGAGTGCCAGAGTCTGTGCTCGAAGAATCCTAAGAATCGGCTGAAAGCCCCGGTGAGGAGGTGGATCGATGTGTGCGCCAGTGCCCGCGGATGCCGGGGCCGTGTCCCACTTCACGCCGGAAAGAGCCCTCGACAAGGGCCAGGAGTGGGACACGCGCCGGCGCGGATGGGCCACAACCGGGACAGGGGTTCGGGGTTGAATGGTGCCGTGACCCCGAACCCCGATCCCGACCTCTGCGCGGTGCTGGCCGCTGACCTGCAGGCCGCGCGCTTCCGTTCCGAGGCACTGCGCGCCGCGTGGGGGGTCGAGGCCGACGACGCGATCGGCCGGGGGCTGCGCGTGCCGGCGCTGCGGGGGCTCGGCGACCGGTCCGATGCCCTGGCGACGCTGGGCCGCCTGCTCGTGCTCGGGGTCGCCCAGCCGCTCGCCGCCGTGGACGCAGCCCTGCCGCGGCTCGGCGCCACGGGTCTGCGGGCCCTGGGCCTGGCTGCGCTTCGTGATGACATCGTCGAGCCGCGGGCGATCATCCGCCCGCAGTCGTACCTCGACACCGACGGGGCGGGCGAGTGGTGGTTCGCCAGCGACCTCGACGAACTGGCGCTCGGCGGCGGCGCCCTCGCGGAGGACCACGTTCTCGGCGTGGGCGGCGCCTCGCTCACGCTCGCCGGGCTGCAGCTTCCGACCCCCGCCGGTCGAGTGCTGGACCTCGGCACCGGATGCGGCATCCAGGCTCTGCGCGCGCGCCGATACGCGACGTCCGTCGTCGCCACCGACCTGTCGGAGCGAGCGCTGGCGTTCGCCCGCCTGAACGCGCTGCTCAACCACGACGAGCACGTCGAGACCCGCCACGGCAGCCTGTTCGAGCCCGTGGCCGGGGAGACGTTCGACCGGATCGTGACCAACCCGCCGTTCGTGATCACTCCGCGGGTCACCGGCGTGCCCGGCTACGAATACCGCGACGGCGGGCTGGTGGGCGACGCGCTCGTCGAGCAGGTGGTGCGTGGCGTCGGGGCCCACCTGGTGCCGGGCGGAGTCGCGCAGCTGCTCGGCAACTGGGAGTCGCGCGACGGCGTCGATGGCCTCGAGCGGGTGCGCGCGTGGGTCGACGCCTCCCCCGTGCCTCTCGAGGCGTGGGTGGTCGAGCGTGAGCAGCTGAACCCGATCCAGTACGCCGAGATGTGGATCCGGGATGGCGGCACGACGCCGGGTTCGCCGCGTCACGACGCCATGCTGACCGCCTGGCTCGACGACTTCGCGGAGCGCGGCGTGACGTCCATCGGCTTCGGGTACGTGCTGCTGCGGCGCGCGCCGGACGGGGTCCCGCAGCTGGGCCGGTACGAGCGCGTGAGCCAGCCGATCCCCTCCGAGGGCGGGCTCGGCTCGCACCTCGCGCTCGCGCTGGCCGCGCACGACCGGCTCGCCGGCATGGACGACGACGCGCTCGCGACAGCCATCCTGCGCACGGCGGCCGACGTCACCGAGGCCCGACACCACCTGCCGGGCATCGGCGACCCGCAGGTGATCGAGCTGCGGCAGGGCGCGGGGTTCGGGCGGTCGATCCAGGTGGATCCGGGCCTGGCGGCGCTTGTGGGGGCGTGCGACGGCGAGCTGGCCGTCGGGCCGCTCATCGCCGCGATCGCCGACCTGCTCGAGGTCGACGGCGACGCCCTGCGCGCCGAGCTGCTGCCGCGGGTGCGCGAGCTGGTGATCGACGGGTTCCTCGCCTTCGCCTGACGCCGGCGCGCCGGTGGCCGTGCCGGGAGCGTCAGGCCAGGGCGACGAGCGCCACGGCGACGGCACAGGCCGCCAGGCCGATGCTCTGCCCGCGGTGGATCCGCTCCCGCAGCACGACGGCCGCCAGGATGACCGTGGCCGCCGGGTAGAGCGCCGAGATCACCGACACCACGGTGAGGAGGCCGTGCTGGGTGGCGAGCAGGAAGAACGTGAGGGCGACCGCGCCCAGCACGCCCGGCAGCAGCGCGAGCGCGGCGGATCGACGCGGCAGCGTCAGCGGGGCGCGCACCAGCAGCGCGGCCACGAGCAGCACGACCACGGCCGTCAGCATGCTCGCGGCGTTGGGCCACAGGCCGGCCTGCTCGCGCACCTGGCCGATCGCGGCGAACGACGTTCCGAAGCCGATGCCCGCGAGCACCCCATCGCGGATCGATGCGGCCGTGCCGGAGGGCCGGGCGAAGACGGCGTCCGGCGCGCCGGCGGGATCGGGCGTGCGCGCCACGAGCCAGATGGCCACGAGCCCGACGGCGATGCCGACCCAGGCGAGCGGCTGCGGCCGCTCCCCTGTCGCGACGCCGACGACCACGGGCACCGCAGCGCTCACGACGGCGGAGATCGGAGCGATCACGCTCATGCGGCCGCCGGCGAGTCCGCGATACAGGAACGCGCCGCCGAGGCCCGAGCCGATCCCCGCTACGACGGCCCACATCAGGTCGACCGGAAGCGGCGTGCCGCCCAGGATGAGCCCCAGCGCGCCGGCGGTGAGCAGCGCGCCGAGCTGGCTCCACAGTGCGATGGTCCAGGCGCTGTGCCGCTTGGAGAACAGGCCGCCGAGGAAGTCGGACAGGCCGTACGCGACCGCGCAGGCCAGCGCGAGCAGGACCGCCGTCACGGGCGCGCGGCGCCGGGCAGCAGCAGCGACTTGATCGCGCGGCGCTCGTCCATGGCCGCGTAGGCCGCGGCCACATCGGAGAGCGGCAGCGTCAGGTCGAAGACCCGACCCGGCTCGATCGCGCCCGACAGCACCTCGGGCAGCAGCTCGTCGACGTAGTTGCGCACCGGCGCGACGCCGCCGCGCACGCCCACGTTCGAACGGAACATGGTGCGCACCGGCAGCTCAGGGCCGCCGTTCGGCACGCCCACGAAACCCACCTGCCCGCCGGGCCGGGCCGAACGCAGGGCCTGATCCATCGATTCCTTGGTGCCGACGCACTCGAGCACGGCATCCGGTCCGATGCCGCCGAACATGTCCTTCACGGCCTGGACGCCCTCGTCGCCGCGCTGGGTGAGGATGTCGGTCGCCCCGAACGCCTGCGCCACGGCCTGACGCGGCTCGTGGCGTGACATCGCGACGATGCGCTCGGCGCCCAGGCGCTTCGCCGCCAGCACCCCGCTGAGGCCGACGGCGCCGTCGCCCACGACAACGACGGTCGAGCCCTTGCTCACGCCGGCCGACACGGCCGCGTGGTGCCCGGTCAGGAACACGTCCGACAGCGTCAGCAGGCTCGGGAGCAGGGCGTCGTCCGGCGTGCCGCCGGGCACGACCGTGAGCGATCCGTCGGCGTGCGGCACGCGCACGTACTCTCCCTGGCCGCCGTCCATGGCGTCGCCGGCGTGGTCGGAGCCGCCCCACCAGCCCGACTCGAGGCACGACGTGCTGAACCCGTTGCGGCAGTTCGGGCACGTCATGTCGCAGTCGTAGAACGGCGCGATCACGAAGTCGCCGGCCTTGACGCGCGAGACATCCGCTCCGACCTCCTCGACGACGCCGATGAACTCGTGGCCGATGCGCTGCGGCTGGGAGGGAGCGGTCGTGGCGCCGCGGTAGTGCCAGAGGTCGGATCCGCAGACGCAGGAGGCGACCACCCGCACGATCGCGTTGCGCGGCTCGCGGATGACGGGATCCGGCACCTGCTCGAAGCGGACGTCGCCGGGGCCGTGGAGGAGGGTCGCGCGCATGGGTCCAGGCTATCGGCGGGGTCGGACACCGAGGCGGGCGGGCGGCGTCCGATGCGGGCCGGGTCGGACGCGTCCGACGCCCTCCGTAGACTGAAGACCATGCTCAACATGGCCGCCGGCGTCGCCCGTCTCGGCGAACTCGCGGCCTCGCCCGTGGTGTCGACCCTGGCTCGGGCGTTCGCCGACGCCGGACACGACCTCGCCATCGTGGGCGGGCCCGTGCGCGACGCGCTGCTCGGCCGCACGACGCACGACCTGGACTTCACGACGGATGCGCGGCCCGACGACATCCTGCGCATCGTCACGCCGATCTCGAGCGCGCAGTGGGACATCGGACGCGCGTTCGGCACGATCGGCGCGCGCGTGCGCGGCGAGCAGGTGGAGATCACGACGTATCGCGCCGACAGCTACGACGGTGTCACCCGCAAGCCCACCGTCGAGTTCGGCGACACGCTCGAGGCCGACCTGACACGGCGCGACTTCACGGTCAACGCCATGGCGCTCAAGGTGCCCGAGGTCAAGCTCGTCGACCCGACGGGCGGCGTCGAAGACCTGATCGCGGGCGTGCTGCGCACCCCGATCGATCCGCGCATCAGCTTCGGCGACGATCCCCTGCGCATGCTGCGCGCCGCGCGCTTCTCGTCGCAGCTGGGGTTCGACGTCGAGGAGCGCACCCTGGAGGCCGTGTCGGCCCTGCGCGAGACGCTCTCGATCGTCAGCCCCGAGCGGGTGCAGAGCGAGCTCACGCGGCTGCTGGGAACCGACGATCCGGTGCGCGGCATCCGGGTGCTGGTCGAGAGCGCGCTCATCGACCAGTTCCTCCCGGAGGTCTCGGCCCTGCGGCTCGAGGTCGACGAGCACCACCACCACAAGGACGTGTACGAGCACTCGCTCACGGTGCTGCGGCAGGCGATCGAGCACGAGCACGAGCGCTTCCCCGACCAGCAGCCGGATGTCGCGCTGCGGCTGGCGGCGCTGCTGCACGACATCGGCAAGCCCCGCACGCGCAAGCTCGAGAAGGGCGGCGTGGTCACGTTCCACCACCACGACATCGTGGGGGCGCGGATGGCGCGCAAGCGCCTGCAGGCCCTGCGGTTCGACGGTGAGACGACCGACGCCGTGACCAAGCTGATCGAGCTGCACCTGCGGTTCTTCGGATACGCCGAGGGCGCCTGGACCGACTCGGCCGTGCGTCGGTACGTGCGCGATGCGGGCGACCAGCTCGAGCGGCTGCACATCCTGACCCGGGCCGACGTCACCACGCGCAACAAGCGCAAGGCCGTGCGTCTGGCCCGGGCGTACGACGACATCGAGGCGCGCATCGTGGCCCTGCGTGAGCAGGAGGAGATCGACTCGATCCGTCCCGAGCTCGACGGCAACCGCATCCAGGAGGTGCTCGGCATCAAGCCCGGGCCGGAGGTGGGCAGGGCCTACCGCTTCCTGCTCGACCTGCGCCTCGACGAGGGCGTGCTCGGCCCCGAGGAGGCCGAACGCCGCCTGCGCGAGTGGTGGGCCGCCCAGGCCTGACGGCTCGGGCGCGAGCCCATCCTGTCGGGCCGCGAACGCGCTGTTCGGGGCGGGCGGAAGCGCGTGCCGCGCGCGGCCGGAGCGGTGTCCCACTTGTGGCCGGAATGAGCCCGCCATATGGGCGCGAAGTGGGACACGGTTGGGGTGAAACGGGCGCGAAGGGGGACATGGCCGCCCGGCTCGCTGGACCCCGGCACGCCTCCGGGGGCGTCATACCTCGGTCGGTTAGGCTCTGACCTCGACTTCCCTGACGCCGCGCGCCCGCGGGCGTTGCCGCGACCGATACAGCGAGGCCGCCGTGACCGACTCCTCCTCCGAACCAAAGCCCCTGCGCATCCTGCTGGGCTGCGACACCTTCGCCCCCGACATCAACGGCGCCGCGCGGTTCGCCGAGCGACTCGCCGCGGGGCTCGTGCAGCGCGGGCACGATGTGCACGTGGCGGCGCCCAACACGCGTCACGTCGACGAGCCGAACCGCACCGAGACGATCGAGGGGCAGCCGATGACGCTGCACCGGTTGCCCTCGGTCAAGCTGTGGTGGCACGAGTGGCTGCGCTTCGTGTGGCCGTGGCGCGCCAAGCACCACGCTCGTCGGGTGCTCGATCGCGTCAAGCCCGACGTCGTGCACATCCAGTCGCACATCGTCATCGGTCGCGGTCTGGCGCGCGAGGCGCGCAAGCGCGGCATCCGCATCGTCGCGACGAACCACGTGATGCCAGAGAACATCCTCGACTACACGACGCTGCCCGAGTGGGCGAACCGGCTGTTCATCAAGCTCGCGTGGGACGATGCCAAGCGCACGTTCGACCTCGCCTCGGCGGTCACGACGCCCACGCGGCGGGCGGCCGACTTCCTCAAGGCCGCCACCGGCATCGACGGCGTGATCCCCATCAGCTGCGGCATCGACCGCACGCAGTACACGGCAGACCTCACGCCCCGCACCGAGAACCGCATCGTGTTCGTCGGCCGGATGACCGCCGAGAAGCAGGTCGACGTCATCCTGCGGGCGCTGGCGAAGCTCGATCCGGCGCTGGACGCCAAGCTCGACCTGGTCGGGCAGGGCGACCAGGAGCACGCCCTGCAGGCGCTCGCCGCCGAGCTGGGCGTGCTGGACCGTGTGGTCTTCCACGGTCGTTCGACCGACGAGCACCTGCGCGCGACGCTGACGCGCGGCAGCGTGTTCGCGATCGCGTCGATCGCCGAGCTGCAGTCGATCGCCACCATGGAGGCCATGGCCTCGGGGCTGCCTGTCGTCGCGGCCGACGCCGTGGCCCTGCCGCACCTGGTGCACGACGGCGACAACGGCTACCTCTTCACGCCGGGCGACGCCGACGAACTCGCGGCCAAGCTCACGACCGTGCTGACCGCTTCGCCCGAAGAGCGCCGGCGCATGCAGCAGGCGTCGCTCGACGGGGTGCTCGTGCACGACATCAACCGCACGCTCGACACGTTCGAGGCGCTCTATCGGGGCTCCCGGAACCCCGATCGTCCGGCGCCCGGCGACGACACGCTGCCCGGCTGATCCGGATCGGCGGCGGCGCGGCATGCACATCCTGATGTTCGCGGACCAGCACGTCGAGACGCTCGGCGGAGCGCAGGTCTCGATCCGGCTGCAGCGGCGCTACCTCGAGCGCGCGGGGCACACGGTCACGATCGTCGCGCCGCGGCGCCACGGAGACCGTGCGCGCACCAACCCGGATGATCCGGGCTACATCGATCTGGCCTCGGTGCCCGTCACGCTCGACCGGGAGTACGGCTTCAGCTGGCCGGGCCGGGCGGCCGACCGCGCGATCGACCGCGGAGTCGCGGGGCGTCCGCCCGTCGACCTCGTGCACATGCAGGCCGACTTCTGGGCCGCGTTCCTCGGCTATCGCTACGCGGGGCGCCATGGGGTGCCGGTGGTGCACACGATGCACAACCGGGTCGACGTCGGGATCGAGGCGACCGCGCCGTTCCCCGGTCTCGTGCTGGGTGCGCTCAACCGGTGGCGCCGGCTCGCGTTGCGGGGGCTGCCGGGCGGCGCCGACACCGGGCGCGGGGGCTGGGCGTACCTCGCCGGGCTCGCGCGCGGGGCGCGGGCCGTCACGGCGCCGTCGGGGCACTTCGCTCGCCGCCTGGAGGCGAACGGCGTGTTCGGCGCCGTCGACGTCGTCTGGAACGGCATCGACGACGACGTGCTCGACCGCGTGCTCGCCGATGCGCCGACGGGACGCCGGCCGGGCCCGCCGCGGTTCGTCTGGCTGGGGCGCATGAGCGCCGAGAAGCGGCTGCTGCCGTTCCTCGAGGCGGTCGCCCGAGCGGCAGTCGCGTGCGAGGTCGAGGTGATCGGCGGCGGCGCGCAGCTCGCCGCCGCCCGCAGGCTCGTCGCCCAGCGCGGGCTCGAGGCCACGGTGCGGTTCGCCGGACGGCTGAGCTACGACGAGACCCTGCGCCGCATCGCCGCGGCCGATGCCCTCGTGCAGACCTCGATCGGCTTCGAGACCCAGGGCATGACCCCGTTCGAGGCCGCATGCCTCGGGACGCCGTCGGTCATCAGCGACCCCGACATCGCCGGCGAGATCGGGGTCGGGGTGTGGCGCGTGGACGCCCCGGCCGACGAGCCCGCGCGGGTCGCGGCGCTCGCCGCGACCCTGCGCCGCGCGGCCGCCGACATCGAGGCGGGGGCCGCTCCCCTGCCCGACCCCGAGATGCCCGTGAAGTTCCGCCAGTCGTCGCGCACGGCCGCGATGGTGGCGGTGTACGAGCGGGTGCTGAGGCTCGGCGGTCCCGGTCGCTGAGTCGCTGGGTCGCCGGGTCGCTGAGTCGCTGGGTCGCTGAGTCGCTGGGTCGCTCAGTCGCGCGTCGGCAGGCGGCGCGGATCCGTGCGCACACGGCCGTAGCCGTCGAGGCGCACCTCGCGAACGGTGGCGGCGATGCCGAGCGCCCCGAGGACCGTGAGGAGGATGAGGATGATCATGGCAGACATCCTGCGCTTGCAGTGATCCTGCCAACAGTGGCAGGATCGACGCGAAACGCAGGAAACCTGCCAATCGAAAGGCGTCCATGAGAACCGTCGCGTGCATCGTGCAGGAGGGCTTCGCGCCGTTCGAGTTCGGCGTCGCCTGCGAGGCGTTCGGCCTCGACCGGTCGGATGAGGGCATCGAGCGGTTCGACTTCCGCATCGTCGCGCCCGAACCCGGCGCCGTGACCTCGAACCTCGGGTTCTCGATCAACGTCGAGCACGACCTGACGTTCGCCGAGACGGCCGACATCATCGTGGTCTCGACCCAGCCCAGATCGGCGTGGGGCCGCATCGACACCCGCGTGGCGGCGGTCATCCGGTCGGCCGTCGAGCGCGACGCGTGGCTGCTGAGCGTGTGCAGCGGCGCGTTCGTGCTGGCCGCTGCCGGCGTGCTCGACGGGCGCCGCGCCACCACGCACTGGATGTACGCCGACTCCATGGCGCGCATGTACCCGCGCATCGACGTCGATCCGGATGTGCTCTACGTGCAGGATGGCCGCATCATCACGAGCGCCGGCACCGCAGCGGGGCTGGACGCGTGTCTCCACCTGCTGAGGCAAGAGCTCGGCGCCGAGGCGGCCAATCGCATCGCGCGGCGCATGGTGGTCGCTCCGCAGCGCGAAGGTGGGCAGGCGCAGTTCATCCTGAAGCCCATGCCCGACCACACGGGCCTGTCGCTCGCGCCGGTCGCCGACTGGGCCCTCGAGAACCTGCACCGCGACCTCACGGTCGAGCTGCTGGCGAACCGCGCTCACATGTCACCGCGCACGTTCGCCCGCCGGTTCAAGGCCGATTACGGTACGACGCCCGCGGCCTGGCTCGCGCGGCAGCGCATCATCCAGGCCCAGCGCCTGCTCGAGCGCACGGAGTGGGGTCTCGACCGGATCGCCGACGAGTGCGGCTTCGGCTCGGCCGCCGTGCTGCGCCAGAACTTCTCGCGCGTGCTGGGCACGACGCCCACCGCCTATCGCGCCCGCTTCGCGTGCCCGCCGAAGCGGTCTGAGGTGACCACGGCGGCCTAGCCGCGTGGCCCGGCGCGGGTCGCGAGGCGCGGGGCGGAGGGTGCGGGGTGCGGGGCGTGGGGCGCGGGGCGCGGGGCGGCATGTCCCACGTGTGGCCGGAATCAGCGGGTCATACGGGCCAGAAGTGGGACACGCCTCGGGTGATACGGGCCAGAAGTGGGACACGCCTCGGGTGATACGGGCCAGAAGTGGGACATGCCCTCGGCGGAGGCGCGCCTGGCGGCGATCGCTCGAACCGGATCTAGCCACCTGCGGGCATCCGTTGCTAAACTTGAGCCAGCAAGACTCAAGTTTGTCGGCGACGTCTTCGGGAGGCATCACATGGCGGATCAGCAGCAGGAGCAGCAGAGCGCGCTCGAGCAGTTCGGCATCGACCTGACCGAGCGGGCGCGTCAGGGCAAGCTCGACCCCGTGATCGGGCGCGACTCCGAGATCCGGCGCGTCAGCCAGGTGCTCACACGCCGCACGAAGAACAACCCCGTGCTGATCGGCGAGCCCGGCGTGGGCAAGACCGCCGTGGTCGAAGGGCTCGCGCAGCGCATCGTGGCGGGCGACGTGGCGGAGAGCCTCAAGGACAAGCGCCTCATCAGCCTCGACATGTCGGCGCTGGTGGCCGGAGCGATGTACCGGGGCCAGTTCGAGGAGCGTCTCAAGAACGTGCTCAAGGAGATCACCGAATCCGAGGGCCAGGTGATCACCTTCATCGACGAGCTGCACGTGCTGATGGGCGCGGGCGGCGGCGAGGGCTCTGTCGCGGCCTCCAACATGCTCAAGCCCATGCTGGCGCGCGGCGAGCTGCGGCTGATCGGCGCCACCACGCTCAACGAGTACCGCGAGTTCATCGAGAAGGACGCCGCGCTCGAGCGCCGCTTCCAGCAGGTGTACGTGGGCGAGCCCAGCGTCGAGGACACGGTGGCCATCCTGCGCGGGCTCAAGGGCCGCTATGAGGCGCACCACGGCGTGACGATCAGCGACAGCGCGCTGGTCGCGGCGGCGGCGCTCTCCAACCGCTACATCCCGAGCCGGCAGCTGCCCGACAAGGCGATCGACCTGATCGACGAGGCCATGAGCCGCCTCAAGATGGAGATCGACTCGTCGCCCGTCGAGATCGACCAGCTCAAGCGCCAGGTCGACCGGATGCGGCTCGAGGAGCTGGCCCTGAAGAAGGAGAAGGATCCGGCGTCGAAGGAGCGGCTGGCCAAGCTGCGCGAGCAGATGGCCGAGTCGGAGGCCGAGCTGAAGACCCTCGAGGCGCGATGGGAGCGCGAGCGGGGCGGCCTGAACCGGGTGGGTGACCTCAAGAAGCGCCTGGACGAGGCCGTGACCGAGCGCGACCGCGCGCTGCGCGAGGCTGACTACGCGAAGGCCTCCCGTCTGCAGTACGAGACCATCAAGCAGCTCGAGCAGCAGCTCGCCGAGGCCGAGCGGCAGGCCGACCTGGGCGCCGACGAGCCCCGGATGGTCAACGAGCAGGTCACCGACGACGACATCGCGCAGGTGATCGCGTCGTGGACGGGCATCCCCGTCGGCCGGCTGCTGCAGGGCGAGACCGAGAAGCTGCTGCACCTCGAGGCCGAGCTCGAGCGCCGCCTGATCGGGCAGAAGGACGCCGTGAAGGCCGTCGCCGACGCCGTGCGTCGCTCGCGCGCGGGCATCAGCGACCCGAACCGCCCCACGGGATCGTTCCTGTTCCTCGGCCCCACCGGCGTCGGCAAGACCGAGCTGGCCAAGGCGCTCGCCGAGTTCCTGTTCGACGACGAGCACGCGATGGTGCGCATCGACATGTCGGAGTACGGCGAGAAGCACTCGGTGTCGCGCCTGGTGGGCGCCCCTCCGGGATACATCGGCTACGAGCAGGGCGGCCAGCTGACCGAGGCCGTGCGGCGCCGTCCGTACAGCGTCGTGCTGCTCGACGAGGTCGAGAAGGCGCACCCCGAGGTGTTCGACGTGCTGCTGCAGGTGATGGACGACGGGCGCCTGACCGACGGGCAGGGCCGCACGGTCGACTTCAAGAACGTGATCCTGATCCTGACGTCGAATCTGGGCTCTCCGATCCTGATCGACCCCACGATCTCGCTGGAGGGCAAGCGCGAACAGGTGCTGCAGCTGGTGCGGCAGGCGTTCAAGCCCGAGTTCGTGAACCGCCTCGATGACATCGTGATGTTCCAGGCGCTCAGCCAGGACGACCTCGCGCAGATCGTCGAGCTGCAGGTCGACCTGCTGCAGCGGCGACTCGCGGACCGCCGGCTCACGCTCGCCGTCACGCCGGATGCGCGGGCCTGGCTGGCCGACCGCGGCTACGACCCGCTGTTCGGCGCGCGCCCGCTGCGCCGTCTCATCCAGAGCGAGATCCAGGACCGGCTGGCCCTGGCCATCCTGTCGGGCGGCGTGCGCGACGGCGACACGGTGCGCGTGGACGTCGCGGCCGACGGCTCGCAGCTGGTCGTCACCAGCGAGAGCCAGGCGCCCGCGCCGGATGAGGACGACCGGGACGACGTGATCGACGCGGAGATCGTGGACGACTGAGCCTGCGGGCGGCGGGAGGTGCGCCGGGTGCGGCAGGATGTGGCCATGCCCGACTCGCCCGACTCGCCGCAGGATGCCGACTCGCCGCAGGGGGACGTGGCGCCGGATGGCGCACGCCCCAGTGGCGGGCTGCCGCAGCCCGAGGTGAGCGGGTTCGCGCCCCCGCGGGCCGTGGTTCCCGGCCTGCCCGACCTCGGCGGACCGGAAGGATTCGCGTCGCTCGACCTGCCGAAGGTCGAGCTGCCGGGGCTGGCGCCGCTGAGCTTCGCGACATCGGCGACATCGGCGACGGAGGCCGGCGGAAGGGCCGGCGGGCAGGCCGGCGGAACCGACGCGGCCGGCCCGACGGCGCCGCAGCCCACGGCACCGGATGTGGGAGCGCCGCTCGGCGAGCTGCCCACGGTGGCCGACGACATCGTCGCGCAGGCCGCTGCGCAGCCTGTGCCGGCGCAGGTCGTCGAGGCCGCGCAGCACCTCGCCGCTCAGCCGCTGCCCGCCGAGGTGGCGGAGGCCGCGCAGCACATCGCCGCGTCGGCCGACGCGGCGCGGGATGAGCAGACGGGGCTGCGTGAGGCTGCGGCCGAGGCGTATGACGGCGTGCGCCGCGGGATGACCGATGCGCAGCGGGCTCGCATCGCCGCGCATCGCGACGAGCTCGTGCAGCGCCGGGATGCCCTGGCGGCGCGGCTGTCGTCCACTCCCCAAGGCGCGTCAATGGTCGACGCGGTGCGCCGCGACCTCGCCGACGGGGGCAAGGGCTGGACCGCCACGAAGCGCGCCGCGGGAGCGGCGGCGGGAGGGGCGGCACGCAAGGCCGCCGGATGCGCGGGGCTCGTGCTGGGGGCGATCGTGGTGGTCATCCTGCTGATCGCCGGCATCGGGATCGCGACGAGCGCCGATGGCGACGGCGGGGACGAGTACGCGGAAGAGGCGTACGACATCCCGGAGATCACGGGCGAGTCCGCCGATCAGCCGGACGGCGGCATCCCGCTCACCGGGGTGGTCGACCGGCCGCTGTACTTCGATGTCCCCGCACCGGTGTGGCAGCCGGACGGCGACCTGTATGAGACCGAGGACTCGCTGCTGGCCCGGTATGTGCACGCCACCGAGCCCTGCGAGCTGTCGCTGCACCGTATGGACTGGGGCATGACCGACCCGGATGGCGACGACCTGCGCAGCACCGCGTATCAGCACGTGAGCAACGCCGATTGGGACTTCCCGGTCTACGAGCCGCGCGTCAGCCAGTACTACCCGGTGCGCGGATCCGGCATGAGCGTGGAGTTCCCCGTGCCCTACGTCGAGCTGCCGGATGACGCCGATGTGTACGCTGCCGAACGGCGCGCGAACGCCACACGCGACATGAACGGAGCGGGCATCCTGCTCGACGCCGAGGTCACGTGCTCCCGCGACGCGGGGCTCTCGGCCGACGACATGGTCGACCTGGTGCGCGACCTCGAGCTGGTCGAACGGCAACCCGATTACATGCGGTGACCGCGTGCGTCCGGATGCGGCGGAGGGGCTGGTGGGATCATCCCACCAGCCCCTCCGCGTGTGCGCGATCAGGCGTTGACGACGAGCGACTCCGCGATCGGGCGGCGCGTGCGCGGCGCGATCTCGCGCTCGCGGAGGGCCTCAGGCAGCGCCTCGAGGTCGCCGAACTCGCCGAGCGCGGTGACCGTGAAGGGACGCTCGTTCTGCGCGAGCTGGAAGCGCTCGGCGATGGCGGCCGGGTCGAACCCCGTCATCTGGTGCACGACGAGGCCGTCGTGGTGCGCCTGCACCGACAGGTGCGCCATGGCCTGGCCGAGGTCGTAGAGCGCGGTCGGGATCTCGTTGCCGTCGGCGTCGTGGGTCTCGGCGATCGCGACGATCAGCACGGCGGCGGCGGGCGCCCACGCCTGGTTGAAGCCCATGAGCGTCTCGGCGATGGCCGCGTGCTCGGCGCTGCCGCGGCGCGCGACGATGAACTTCCACGGCTGCAGGTTCATGGCCGACGGGGCCCAGCGAGCGGCCTCGAGGGCGCTCGCGAGCTTCTGCTCGTCGATGGGGGTCTCCGCGTCATACGCACGCGGGCTCCAACGTCCGGCGAGGACGTCGAGCACCGGGTGGTCGGTGGTCGCGGTGCGGTCGAGCGTGGCAGCGCCCATTCTTCGTCTCCTCAGGGTCGGGATCGATGTCCGGGGCGCCGTTGCCCTCCGCGGGGATGCAACCCCGCGCCCGCCCGATTCTATTCCCCTGAATCGATCCCGCCCGCGGGCACCTCTCCCCGCGGTCCCACCCGCGTGCTCCCGCCCCGAATGCACACCAAAGTGCGTGTGCACTCGACCAGCTGTACGCCCGCCCGAATGCACACCGAAGTGCGTGTGCACTCGACCAGCTGTACTCCCGGCCGAATGCACACGCACATTGGTGTGCATCAGGCGCTGAGCGCCTCGCGCAGCTTCACCCGGGCGCCCATGCGCAGCAGCGAGTTCTCGTAGATGCGGGCGCCGATGCCGATCACGGCGATGCACGAGGCGAGCAGGACGGCCAGCGACAGCAGCGGCTCCCACCACAGCGCCTCGCCGAAGAACAGGCGCACGGGCATCCCGACCGGGGCCGAGAACGGCACGTACGACATGATCGTCATCACGACGGGGTTGTCGTTGAACAGGATGACGATGAAGTACGGCGCCATCACGAGGTAGGTGACGGGGCCGGTCGTCGAGCCGATGTCCTCCTGCCGCGACACCATGGCCCCGGTCGCCGCGAACAGGGCCGCCGTCAGGATGAACCCGAACAGGAAGAACACGGCGAACCACACGACCGGCGCGCCCAGGCCCTGCAGCAGCGCCACCTGGTCGGTGACGACCAGCCCGATCACCGCGACTGCCACGAGCGACAGGATCTGCCCCATCGCCAGCACCGTGTTGCCGATCACCTTGCCCGCCAGCAGCACGCGGGTCGGGATGGCGGAGATCAGGATCTCGACCACGCGCGTCTGCTTCTCCTCCACCACGCTCGCGGCGATGGTCGCGCCGAACGTCATGGCCGCCATGAAGAACACGAGCCCGAACCCGAAGGCGACGAAGTAGCGCAGCAGCGGATTGAGCGCGTCCTCGTCGAGCAGCTCGACCGTCGGCTGCACCGACAGCGCCTGCACCAGCCCCGACGGTACGTCGCTCTCGGCGATGACCGTGAGTCCCGTCGGCGAGGCGTCGTCGACCACGATCGCGGCCTCGACGTCGCCGTCGCGCACGAGCGTCTCCGCCTCGGCGCGGTCCGCCGCGTCGACGATCTCGAGGCCCGGGGCATCCTGCACCGCAGCGGCGGCGTCGGCGGGCGCGGCGACCTTCGTCGTCTCCTCCTGTCCGGCGGTGAAGCCGCCCCACAGCACAGCCGCGAGGGCGATCAGCACGAGCACGATCGAGGAGATCACGAACGAGCGGCTGCGCAGCTTCGAGCCGATCTCGCGCTCGGCGACGAGCCACGTGGCCTGCACCGGAGAGAGGTCGGATGCACGTGCGGCGGCCCGGTTGCCCCCGGGCCTTGTGGTGGTGGCGCTCACTGGATGACCTCCTTGAAGATCTGGGCGAGAGAGGGATGCTGCGGGGCGAAGCTCGCGACGTCGCCGCGCGCGACAGCCTGTCGCAGCACATCCTGCGCGGCGGCATCGGTGTGGGCCTCGAACACCGCGTATCCGCCGGCGAAGTCGACGACCTCGATGCCCGGCTGCTCGCGCAGCCATCCGGTGTCGCCGGATGAGACGAGCTCGTAGCGGTGCGACGAGTGCGCTGCGCGCAGCTGCTCGCGCGAGCCGCTCGCGCGGATCACGCCGCCCGCGATGATGACGAGGTCGTCGCACAGGCGCTCGACCACGTCGAGCTGGTGCGACGAGAACAGCACGGATGTGCCCTGCGACGCGCGCTCCTGCAGCACTCCCGCGACCACGTCGACAGCGAGCGGGTCGAGACCCGAGAACGGCTCGTCGAGGATCAGCACCTTCGGGTCGTGCACGAGCGAGGCTGCGATCTGCGCCCGCTGCTGGTTGCCGAGCGACAGTGACTCGACGTTGTCGTTCAGGCGCTCCCCCAGGCCCAGCTGCTCGAGCAACGCGGTCGCGCGCTCGGTGGCATCCTGCTTCGAGAACCCGTGCAGGCGAGCCAGGTACACGATCTGCTCGAGCACCTTCATCTTGGGGTAGAGCCCGCGCTCCTCGGGCATGTACCCGAAGTCCCGGCGGTCGGCCGCCGTGAGCGGCGTGCCGTCGAGCGTGACGTCTCCGGCCTCGTGGGCGAGCAGGCCGAGCACGATGCGCATCGTGGTGGTCTTGCCCGCGCCGTTGCCGCCGACGAAGCCCGTCAGTCGTCCCGGCGCGACGTCGAACGACACGTCATCGAGCGCCCGCCTGTCGCCGTAGCTCTTCACGATCCCGCGCAACTGCAGCATCCGCGATCCCTTCTTCCGTTGCCTTCACGCTAGGGAGGGCGCGGATGCCCGCGGATCCCCCGGCGGGTGGATTCTCGGGCTCCCCCGCGCGGGCGAGCGGCCCTCGGTCGTTCCGCCGCGAGGCGGGGCGGCCTGTGCCTCAGGCGAGCCCGTGGCGGTGGGCGTATACGACAGCGGCGACGCGGTCGCGTGCGCCGAGCTTCTGCAGCACGTTCGACACGTGCGTCTTGACCGTGGCCTCGCCGATGTAGAGGCGCTCGGCGATCTCGGCGTTGCTGAGCGCCTGCGCGAGCAGCCGCAGCACCTCGCCCTCGCGCTCGGTGAGGCCGGGATCGCGCGGCGGCGCCGGCTCGTCGCGCGGGCCCCTCCCGAAGCGCTCGATCACGCGGCGCGTCACCTCGGGCGCCAGCAGCGCGTCGCCTGCGGCCACCACCCGCACGGCGGCCACCAGCTCCTCGGGGCCGGCGTTCTTGAGCAGGAAGCCGCTCGCGCCGGCATCCAGGGCGGCGAAGAGGTAGTCGTCGCGGTCGAAGGTCGTCACGATCACGATGCGCGGCGGGCGCTCCCCCGCCGCGCGCAGGATGCGACGGGTCGCCTCGATGCCGTCGACATCGGGCATCTGCACGTCCATGCAGATCACGTCGGGGCGCAGGGCTGCGGCCGCCGTGACCGCCTGGGCGCCCGTGGCCGCCTCGCCGATCACCTCGATGCCGGATGCTTCGAGGATGGCGCGGAAGCCCATCCGCATCGTCGCGTGGTCATCGACCAGCAGCACCCGCGCGCTCATGCGCCCGCTCCCGCCGCGGCGGTCGCCGCCGGCTCGCGCAGGGGCACGCGCACGCGCACGAGATAGCCGTCGCGCTCCCCCGCCTCGCCGCGCGTGCGCGGGCCGAAGTCGAGCTGTCCGCCCGAAGCGATCGCACGCTCGCGCATGCCGAGCTGGCCCACGCCCGGCCGGGCGCCGGGCCGCACGCGGCCCGTGTTGGAGACCTCCAGCTCGACGGCGCCCGGTTCGTACCGCAGCCGCACGTCGGCCGTGACGTCCGGACCTCCGTGCCGGCGCGCGTTCGTGAGCGCCTCCTGCGCGATGCGGTAGAGGTTCACGTGCACCACCTCGGGAAGGTCCACTGGATTGCCGATCACCATGAACGACGTGGGCGTGCCGGCCGCCGACACCTCGTGCGCGAGGTCCTCCAGCGCGTCGATGCGCACGGTCGAAGGGGCGGGGTCGTCCTCCTCCGGGGAGCGCAGCGTGTCCAGCAGGTGATGCAGCTCGTCGATCGCGGAGCGGGCCGAGTGCTCGACCGAGGCCAGCATGCCGCGCGCGGCATCCGGGTCGCGATCCATCACGGTGCGGGCCGCCCCGGCCTGCACGCCCATGGCCGAGACGTGGTGCGCGACCACGTCGTGCAGCTCTCGCGCGATGCGGATGCGGTCGAGCGCCACGGCCTGCGTGGCGGAGGTCTCGCGCTCCTCCTCCAGCTCGCGCGTGCGCCGTCGCAGCGACTCCCGGTCACGGGCGGCGGCGTATGCCCGGTCGCCGAGCACGTAGGCCCCGCCGAAGTACGCCACGTTGATGAGCCACAGGATGAGCATGTACGCCAGGTACGGCGAGAACGCGCCCGCGTAGAGCTCGGCCTCCTCGGTCGGGTTCACCGCGCCGAGATATGTCTCCACGAGCATCCATACGAACATCCCCGCGATGATGAGCATCCGGCTCCACTGGGCCCGACGCCGGTCGTCCACCCACGCGCCCACGGTGTAGAACGCGATGAACATCGTGACCTGGCTCACGTACAGCTCGATCGACTCGAACGAGACGCCCGCGAAGTAGGACGCGCAGATCACCAGCGCGACGGCCACCGGATAGCGCCGTCGCACCGCGAGCGGCAGGGTCGTCAGGGCGCTGAAGAGCACGGACCAGCCGTTGCCGCCGTCCTCCTGGAACGCGAAGAGCTGGGCCACGGTGGACAGGGCGACGCTCAGCATCGATGCGATGAACAGCGCGACGGCGAGCGCCACGTCGCGGCGGAGGTCGCCGGGCGTCACACCGAGGCGCGCGGAGGCGGGATCGGAGGAGGCGGACATGTCCTCCACGCTACGGATGCGCACGGCACTCGTCCTCCCCCGGGCGGCGGAGCCGGCTCAGCCGAAGATCATGGGCACGTCGTCGTCATCGGCGTCGCTCGGGAAGTCGAGGTCGACGACGACGGGAACGTGGTCGCTCGGGGCGTCGCCCTTGCGCTCGTCGCGGTGGATGGCGGCTCCCGTCACCGCGTCGGCCAGCGCCTGCGAGCCCAGGATGAAGTCGATGCGCAGCCCCTGATTGCGGGGGAACTTCAGCGCCTTGTAGTCCCAGTACGTGAAGCCCTCGGGCACGAGCGGACGCACCACGTCGCTCACTCCGGCCGACTCCAGCGCCGCGAACGCCTCGCGCTCCGCGGGCGACACGTGCGTGGTGGCGCCTTCGACCACCTGCGGGTCGCCGTTGTCGGCGTCGGTCGGGGCGATGTTGAAGTCGCCCACGAGAGCGAGCGGCAGGTCGGGATCGGCCGTCAGCGCGGCTCGCGTGTGCTGCTCGAGCGCCTTCAGCCAGTGCAGCTTGTACACGTAGTGCGGGTCGTTCAGCGAACGGCCGTTCGGCACGTACAGGCTCCACACGCGCACGCCCCCGACCGTGGCGCCGATGGCGCGCGCCTCCTGCGGGGCGTCGGGGCCCTCGTGTCCCTTCAGGAACCCGGGCATTCCCGTAAAGGCATACTCCACATCCTCGATCGGCTCCCGGCTGGCGATCGCGACGCCGTTCCACTGGTTCAAACCGTGCGCCTCGACGTGATAGCCGGCTGCCTCGAACTCCGCGTACGGGAACTGCTCGGGCTTGCACTTGATCTCCTGCATCGCCAGCACGTCGATGTGCTCGCGCTCGGCGAAGGCGACGATGCGCCCCACGCGGGCGCGGATCGAGTTCACATTCCAGGTGGCAAGCCGCATGGATCCAGCCTAATAAGGGCCACGGACGCCTCTCGCCCGCGCCGATAGGGTCGGGGGCATGGTCGCCCCGGACATCGACGTCACCGTCGAGCTGGCGCGGGCGCTGCTGGCCGAGCAGCACCCGGACCTCGCCGATCTGCCCATCCGGATCGCGGCCAACGGGTGGGACAACACCGTGCTGCGGCTGGGCGCAGACCTCGCCCTGCGGCTCCCTCGCCGCGAGGCCGCGGCGGAGCTCATCCGGCACGAGCAGCGCTGGCTGCCGGTGCTCGCCCCCGCGTTGCCGGCAGGCGTTCCGGTTCCGGTGCCCGTACGCCGCGGAGCGCCGAGCGCGGCGCACGGCTATCCATGGGCGTGGTCGGTGCTGCGGTGGATCGACGGAACGCGCGTCGCGGATGTGCCGGTGCGCGAACGACGTCATCTTGCCGAACCGCTTGCCGCGTTCCACCGCGCCCTTCACCGCCCCGCGCCGGGCGAGGCTCCGCGCAACCCCGTGCGAGGAGTGCCCCTCGCGACCCGTGCTGAGGCCTTCCGCGCCCGTCTCGTGCGCAACCACGGGGGCGACGCCGCCCGTCTGCGGGCCCTGTTCGACGCGAGCGCCGCCGCGCCGATGTGGGACCGAGCACCCGTGTGGCTGCACGGCGATCCGCATCCGGGGAACCTGCTCGCGACACGCGACGGCGGACTGGCAGTGATCGACTTCGGCGACCTGGCGGCGGGTGATCCGGCCACCGACCTCGCCGTCGCCTGGCTGGCGTTCGACGCCCACGGGCGCGCGACCTACCGCGCGGCGCTCGCCGAGGTCCATCCGACCGAAGACCCCGTGTGGCACCGGGCATACGGCTGGGCGCTCAACGTCGCCACAGCGATGCTCGACTCCACGGACGGCGACGCCTGGATCCGCCGGATGGGCGAACGCGCCCTGCACGAGCTGCTCACCGCGGACTGACGCGGCAGCACGAGGCGCCCTTCTAGACTTGCCGGTATGCCCGCATCCACGCCCGAGCTCGAGTCCGACCGCCAGGCCCTCATCGGCCTCATCAAGGACGAGGCGGTGTTCCACGGCGACTTCACGCTCTCGAGCGGCAAGAAGGCCACCTACTACGTCGACATGCGCAAGCTCACCCTCGACCACCGGGCGGCTCCCGCTATCGGACGCATCATGCTCGACCTCATCGCCGACATCCCGGATGTCGTCGCGGTCGGCGGCCTGACGCTCGGGGCCGATCCGATCGCCAACGCGGTCATGCACGAGTCGGCCCGCACCGACCGGCCTCTCGACGCGTTCGTCGTGCGCAAGGAGCCCAAGGACCACGGCCGCGGCCGTCAGATCGAGGGTGCCGACGTGAAGGGCAGGCGCGTGGTCGTCGTCGAGGACACCTCCACCACGGGCCAGTCGGCGCTCAAGGCCGTCGAGGCGCTGCGCCGCGAGGGCGCGGAGGTCGTGGCGGTGGCGGTGATCGTCGATCGCTCGACGGGAGCGCAGGCCGCGATCGAGGCCGAGGGTCTCGAGTGGCGGGCCGCGATCGGCCTCGACGACCTCGGGCTCGACCCGCAGTAAGCACCATGACGCGCTTCGCGCTGGCCCTCGACCTCGGCGGCACCAAGCTCGACGCCGCGCTGGTGTCGGCCGACGGCGCGGTCATGCCGGCGAGCCGCAACCGGCGGCCATCCGGTCGCGATGCGACCCCCGCCGACCTCGACGTGGCGATCGCCGCGACGGTCGCTCAGGCATTGGCGCACCTGCCGCAGGATGCCGAATTCGCCGGCGTCGGCATCGGAAGCGCGGGTCCCATCGACCTCACGACCGGGGCGATCCATCCGGTCAACATGCCACGACTGCACGGCTACGCCCTCGCCGAGGCGGCCGCACGTGCCACCGCGGACGTCCTGCGACGCGACGACTTCCCCACGCGCCTGCGGCACGACTTCCCCACGCGCCTGCGGCACGATGGCGGATGCCTGGCGCTCGCCGAGTCGTGGATCGGAGCGGCCGCCGGATCGCGCGCGTCGCTCTCGATCGTCGTCTCGACGGGGGTCGGGGGCGGCATCGTGGTCGACGGGGCGCCCATCGGAGGCGCCTCGGGCAACGCCGGCCACCTCGGCCAGATGATGATCGGCGACCTCACGCTCGAGCAGATCGCGTCAGGGCCAGCGAGCGTGACATGGGCGCGCTCTCAGGGCTGGACGGGCGAGTCGGGTGAGGACATCGCGCGCGACGCCGCGGCGGGCGATGCCGTCGCACGCGCCGCGATCGAGCGCTCGGCCGCGACCGTCGGGCTGGGGCTCGCCAATGCCGCGACCCTGCTCGACCTCGATGTGATCGCGATCAGCGGCGGGTTCTCGCGCGTCTCGGACGACTATGTCGAGCTCGTCGGCGCAGCCCTGCGCGAGGCGGCGGTGCTCCCCTACGCCCGGGCCACACGGGTCGTGCGCAGCGCGCTCGGCGATGACGGCCCGCTCGTAGGGGCCGCCGCGCTCATCCTGCGCTGACCAGCCGACAGGCCCAGCGATCTCGGCGGGTCACCGCGCGCCCGCGACCCCGCGTCGCGATACGACCCGATGCACCACCACGGCGATGGCGGACACGGCGCAGCAGGCCGCGAGGTACAGGGCGGCGAGCCACGTCTCTCCCCCGGCCGCAGCGACGAGTGCGGCGGCGATCAGCGGGCTGAATCCCGCGACCAGAGCGCCGTTCACCTCGCGGGCCAGGCCCACGCCCGAGAACCGGCGCTCGGCGGGGAACAGTCCCGTGAGGAATGCACCCTGCGCGCCCGACGTGCACGAGATGATCAGGCCGTAGCCCACGGCGAGTCCCAGCAGCGACAGGCCGAACGAGCCCGACGTCAGCATCGCGAACAGCGGGTAGGCGTACAGCGCCCCCAGCACCGAGCCGATGGCGAGCACGCGCCACGCGCCGATCCGGTCGCTCAGGATGCCCGCGAGCGGCGTCAGCACCACCGCGGCCAGCGTGCCCAGCGTGACGGCGAGCAGCGCATCCGACGGGGCCATGCCGGACCCGACCATCACCGTGACGGCGAACGCGGCCATGATGTAGTTCAGCGCGTTGTGCCCGGTGATCGAGAGGAACCCGACCAGCAGGTGCGCCGGGTCGCGCCGCAGCAACTCGACGAACGGCACCTTGCGCTGCTTCGCGGCGCCCGATGCCATCGCGGCCCGGTACTCCGGCGTCTCCTCGAGGCGGGAGCGGATGTACAGCGCCAGGGCGAACAGCACGATGGACGCGAGGAACGGCACGCGCCACGCCCACTCGAGCAGCGCCTCCGGCCCGGCCGAGGACGCGAGGAAGAACGCGAGCGTCGCCAGCGAGATGCCCGCGGGCGGGCAGGCCAGGATGAGCGAGGTGATGATGCCGCGCCGCTTGGCGCCCGCGAACTCCGACACCATGGTGGCGGCGCCGGCGAGCTCGGCGCCCGCGCCGAAGCCCTGCACCAGGCGCAGCAGCACCAGGAGGATCGGCGCGGCCAGCCCGATCGCGGCGGCCGTCGGCAGCAGTCCCATCCCGACGGTGGCGGCCCCCATCAGGATGACCGTGAGCAGCATCGCCGGGCGGCGCCCCACCCGGTCGCCCATGTGCCCGATCAGCACGCCGCCGAGCGGACGCGCGACGAAGCCGACGGCGAACGTCGCGAAGGCCGCGAGCTGCGTGGCCGACTCCGACCCCGTGAAGAACAGCGGGGCGATCACGACGGAGGCGGCCGCGCCGTAGAGGGCGTAGTCGTACCATTCGATGATCGTGCCGACGATGCCCGCGATCACCGCGCGGCGGGCGCCGGGTCGGAAGCGATGCTCGTCGGCCGGGTCGGCGAGGTCCGCGGCGGACGACGGGCCGGAAGCGGTCTCACTCGACGCTGAGTGGTTGTCCATGTGAAGCTCCAATGTCGGTGCGCCAGAAATATCTTTCACGCGCACCGCCGAGTGTAGTGACGCCGGCATTCGTGTCAACACGCCGTCGCGCGATGGCAGACTTGCTGTGCCGTGCGCGGGCGCGCGCGGCACGAGGGGATCGGGCGCGACGGTGAGCCCGGGATCGGGGAAGAGATGGCCGTGTCGCTCACGGATCGGCTCACGGACGACCTGCGCACCCGCATCCTGACGGGTTCGCTCGAGCCGGGGTCGATCGTCGTCGAGCCGCGTCTGGCCGAGAAGTTCGGCGTCTCCAAGACGCCAGTGCGCGAGGCGCTGGGACGTCTGACCAGCGAGGGGCTCGTCATCGTGCTGCCCAAGAAGGGCTACCGGGTGCGTCCGATGGGGCTGCGCGATGTCGAGGAGGTGCTCACCATGCGGGAGCTGCTGGAGCCCCACGCGTGCGCCGAGGCGGCGAGCCGGATCACCCCGGAGGAACTCGATGCCCTGCGCGGCATACTCGACACCCAGCGCGCGCATGCGGGGGAGGAGCCCCTGGAGGCGATGCGGGACGCCCGCGTCTTCCACCACCGGATCGCCGTGGCGTCCGGAAACGCACGTCTCGCGGAAGCCGTCGCCGGGCCCCTGGATGAGACGTCGCGCGCCCATCATGTGCTGACCGGAATGCAGCGATACATGGCCCAGCCGCAGGAGGTCGCGGCGCATGCGCGCATCATCGACGCGCTGGCATCCGGTTCGCCGGAGGAGGCCGCCGAGGCGATGCGTGCGCACCTCGCATCGATCCGGGCGGCGATGCTCGGCGCCGCCGGGGCGTACGTCGGGCGCGGCTGACGCGGCTTCAGCCCACCAGTGCCGACGTGCGCGGGCCGAGCCCGAGCCCGGCCGCGGCGCGCAGCTGATCGGCCGTGTCGACGTCGCGCCGCAGCGTCGAGGTCGCCGGCAGGTCGAGGAGCGCGAACCCGGCGGCCGCGTGCCGTGAGCGCGATCCGGCCCCGAAGGCGGGTTCGAGAGCTGCGCCCGCGCCAGCGGTGATCAGCGTCGTGCCCGTGCCCTCCGCGTCCGGTACGAAGGCCCGGGCGTGCCGCGTGGCGAGCTCGAGCGCGACGTCGAGGTCGATCGGGTCGAGGGCCGGCAGGTCGCCGAGCAGCGCGCCCCGTCGCCCCGCGGCGACGGCGTCGAGGCCTGCCGTGACGGCGGCATTGAGACCCGCGCCCGGATCGGGCACGACGCGCGGCCGGCCACGGGCGGGGAAGCGGGCCAGTTCGCCCGCGACATCCTCATCCGATGTCACGACCACGACCTCGGAGACATGCGCCGAGCGGCATACGGCTTGGATGGTGTCGAGGGCGATGGCGGTCGCGAGCTCGGCGCGGTCCGGACGTGCCAGTCGCGACTTGCCGGTCGACCCCTTGACGGGGATCACGACCGACCAGCCCGCCGGGTTCACCGGAAGCGCTCGCGCAGGCGGGGCAGCACCTGCTCGCCGTACAGCCGCAGGAAGGCCTCCTGGTCGTGGCCGGGGTCGTGGAAGACGAGGTGACGGAAGCCGAGGTCGACATACGTCGCGATGGCCTCGATGTGCTGCTCCACGTCGTCGGAGACGATGAAGCGCGACGCCGCGCGCTCGATCGGCAGCTCCTCGGCGCGCCGCTGCATCTCGATGGGGTCGTGCACCCCGGTCTTCTCCTCGGGCTTGAGCGCCAGCGGGGCCCAGAACCGGGTGTTCTCCCGGGCCTTGTCGAGGTCGGGGCGGAACGACACCTTCACCTCGATCAGCGTGTCGACGGCATCGCGCGACCGCTTGCCCTTCTCGATCCCCTCGTCGAAAGCGGGCAGGAGGTTGTCGGTGTACAGCGACGGGTCCTTGCCGCTGGTGGTGATCCATCCGTCGGCCATCCGGCCCGCCAGCCGCGTCGCAGCCGGGCCGGAGGCGCCGATGTAGATCGGCACCTGGGTCTCCGGGCGGTCGTAGATCGTGGCGTTGTGGGTCTGGTAGTACGTGCCCTCGAAGGTCACCCGCTCCTCGGTCCAGAGCCGGCGGATGAGGGTGATGGCCTCCTTCATCCGCTGGAAGCGCTCGGGCGACTCGGGCCACTCGAGGCCCAGGGTCACCTCGTTGAGCGCCTCACCCGTGCCGACGCCGAGGATGAAGCGACCGGGATGCATCGCGCCGAGCGTGCCGAAAGCCTGTGCGACGACGCCCGGGTGATAGCGGAACGTCGGGGTGAGCACCGAGGTGCCGAGCAGCACGCGACTCGTGCGCTCGCCGACCGCGCCGAGCCACGGCAGGGCGGCGGGGGCATGGCCGCCGTCATGCATCCAGGGCTGCATATGGTCGGAGAGGAATACCGAGTCGAAGCCCATCTCCTCGGCCAGCACGGCGTAGTCGAGCAACTCGCGCGGCCCGAACTGCTCGGACGAGGCCTTGTAGCCGAAGCGCATCGGGATGGTCATGAGGCTCCTTGTCGTCGGGGGTGTGTCCCAGTTCGGGCCGGAATCGGTTCCTCAATGCGGCCACAAGTGGGACAAGCACCGAGGGAGACAGGCCAGAAGTGGGACATGGTCGAGGGTGAGGATCAGGGGGTGAGGGCAGGGGACAGGATGTCGTCGCGCACCGTGCCGAGCCGGCTGCGGAAATCCGCGACCGTGCCGGGCCAGAGCAGAGTGAGTCTGCCCGAGCGGGGATCGGTGTACCAGTTGCGGCATCCGCCGGCCAGCCACGGAGTGCCGGCCGCGCGCTCGGCGATCTCGGCGGTGTAGCCCGCCTCGGCCGCGGCGCTCACCCGCACCGGGCCGCCCGCTGCGACGAGCTCGGCGGTGAACGCGGCCTGCTCCTCCATGATCAGCACGGCGGAGTTGTGGCCGAGCGATGCGTTGGGCCCGTTCACGACGAAGAGGCTCGGAAAGCCGTGCACCAGCGTCGACCCGACGGACGTCATCCCGTCGCTCCAGTGCTCATCGAGGGTGCGGCCGTGCTCGCCGACGACGCGGCGAGCGTACGGCTGGCGGGCGGCCTCGAAGCCCGTGGCCAGCACGACGACGTCGACGTCGTGTCGCGCGCCGCTCGCGGCGACGAGCGTGGGCCCGTCCGCCGCCGCCAGGGCCGATGCCTCCAGGCGCACGGCGCCGGAGGCGATGGCCGGATAGAAGTCGTCGCTCAGCAGCACCCGCTTGCAGCCGAAGGCGTACCGGGGTGTGAGGGCGTCGCGCAGCGCCTCATCCGGCACCTGTGCGGCGAGGTGATCGAGCGCCTGCCGCTGGGCCGCTGAGGCCGCCACGGGATCGCCCGATCGCGAGGCGAAACGCGCCTCGCCCTCGGCGTAGAGCTCGGCGCGCAGGGCCTTCAGGGAGGCGGGGTCGCGCCACGCGGCGCGCTCCGCCTCGGCGTACGCGCGGTCGCCACGGGGCACGATCCACGCGGGCGTGCGCTGGAACAGCGTCACGCCCGCACCGCGGCGTGCGAGCTCGGGCACGAGCTGGATGGCGCTTGCGCCCGTGCCCACCACGGCGATGCGCGCGCCCGCGATCGTCGCCGAGTCATCCCACCGCGCCGAATGGAACACAGGCCCCGGGAACTCGGCGAGGCCGGGCACATCCGGCAGCGCCGGCTCGGTGAGCCGGCCGCACGCCAGCACGAGGCCGTCCGCCGCGAACTCCGTCATCGGCACTTCACGCCCCGACGGCACTTCACGCCCCGACGGCACTCCACGCTGCGGCGGCACCCCATGCCCCGAGTGCACTCCAATTTTCGTGTGGTCTCGAGGGTCCTCGGGGCCGGTGTCCGAGTGCACACGCACATTGGTGTGCACAGGGGGAGAGGGGACCCGAGACGCCGCGATGAGCCAGTGGTCGTCCTGCCACCGGGCGGCGGTCATCTCGGTGCCCAGGAGCAGGTGGCGGTCGAGGCCCTCGTCGCGCACGATCCGCTCGAGATAGGCCCGGATCTCGCGGCCCGGGGCGAACGTGCGCGACCAGTCGGCCGAAGGGTGCGTCGAGAGGCCGTAGAGGTGCGAGGGCACGTCGCACGCGACCCCCGGGTAGACGTTGTCGCGCCATGTGCCGCCCACGGCATACGAGCGTTCGAGGATCACGAAGTCGTGCTCGCCCCGGGCGCGCAGGGCCAGCGCCGCGGCGATGCCGGCGAAACCGGCACCCACGATCACCGTGCGCACCCGCGTGCTCACGCGCGCCGCCCGGTCTCGCGGACGACGCTGACGTCGCCGTACGTCGTGGACCGCTGCCGGAACGGGCGGAACAGGCCCCGCGCGATCCGGCGCGCCTCGGGCAGGGGCAGCTCGAGCCCGCGTTCGACTCCGGCTCCCGGCAGCACGCGCCCGTCGAGCAGCGTGCCGCCCAGGTCGTCGCCGCCCGAGCGCAGCAGCTCGACGGTCGCGGGCACGCCATGGCGGGTCCATGGGATCTGGATGTGCGGGATCGTGCCCGACAGGAACAGGCGCGAGACGGCGACCATCGCGCGATGCTCGTCGAGGGCAGCGCGGCCGGGCACCAGCGGAACGCCGCCGCCCAGGGGTTCGGGCAGCGGGATCGGCACGAACTCGGTGAAGCCCCGATGACGCCCCTGGATGACGGCGAGCTCGCGCAGGTGCGCCACGCGCTCGCCGGCGGTCTCTGCGTGGCCGTAGAACAGCACCGAGGTCGAGCGGAAGCCTGCCGCGTGAGCGGCCAGGATGTTCTCGCGCCACCGGTCGATCTCGAGGTCGCCGGGGGCCGTGATCGCCCGTACCCGCTCGCTGAGCACCTTCACGCCCGTGCCCGGGACGGTGTGGACCCCGGCATCGCGCATGGCCGCCAGAGCACCGGCGAGGCCGCGGCCCGTTCGATCCGCGAGATCGGCCACATCCTGCGGGCGGAAGGCGTGGAGGTGTATGCCGGGGGCGGCATGCTTGATGGCGCGGGCGATGTCGAGGTACGCCTCGGCATCCTGTCCGGGGGAGACCAGGCCCTGCACGCAGATCTCCGTCAGCCCCAGGGCCACGGCGTCGCGGGCGATCTCGGTGAGCCCGGCGAGATCGTACGTGTCGGGCTCGCCCGTGGCACTCCGGCGGAAGTTCGTTGACGCGACGTTGCGGTTGGCGACGATCGTGATCGCCTCGCCGACCGTATAGCGGCGCACGTCGTCGGCGGTGGCCGCCAGGGCGTCGGCATCGGGCCCCTCGGCTCGCAGCAGGACCTCCCACTCGGCATCGTCGAGCGACGACGGAGACGCGGCGGCCCGCTCGAGAAGGCGCCGGAGCGCAGAGGCGGGGCCGGCCTGCCTCGTCCCCGCGTCACTGCGCGCGGAGGACGCGCCCGGGCGGCCCTCGCGCGCCAGGCCGTCCGGGCCCGCGAGGGCGTACGTCGCGTCGCGGATGGCCGGATCCAGCCACTCGTCGGAGACGTACGGCGGGTGGGCGGTCAGGCGCTCGCGCAGCTCGAATCCCGATTCCGCAGTGAACCGCGCCAGGTCGTCGAGGTGCGGCCATGGACGCTCGGGGTTGACGTGATCCGCGGTGAGCGGAGAGACCCCGCCCCAGTCGTCGGCGCCCGCGCGGACGAGCAGCCCGAACTCCCGGGGGTCGGAGAGGTTCGGCGGCACCTGGATGCGCATGCCGGCTCCCAGCACGAGCCGGGCCACCGCCACGGCCGCGACGTACTCGATCAGGTCGGCGTCGGGCGCATCCTGCATCGCCGTGCGCGGCTTGGCGCGGAAGTTCTGCACGATCACCTCCTGCACGTGACCGTGGCGCGCATGCGCGTCGCGCAGCGCGACGAGCGACTCGGCGCGGTCGCGCAGCGTCTCGCCGATGCCGACCAGGATGCCCGTGGTGAACGGGATGCGGGCTCGGCCGGCGTCGTCGAGCAGCTGCAGCCGCACATCCGGGTCCTTGTCGGGGGAGCCGTAGTGCACCTGACCGGGCTCTTCGTACAGCCGGCGCGACGTGGTCTCGAGCATCACGCCCATCGACGGCGCGGTGGCCCGCAGCATGGCGAGCTCGGCCGGCGTCATGATGCCGGGGTTGAGGTGGGGGAGGAGGCCGGTCTCCTCGGTGATCGCGCGTGCCATGTCGGCGACGTACTCGAGCGTGGACGCATACCCGTGCCGATCCAGCCATGCGCGCGCCTCGGGCCAGCGGTCCTCCGGCCGGTCGCCCAGGGTGAGCAGCGCCTCCTTGCAACCGAGAGCCTGCCCCTGCCGCGCGACGGCCAGCACCTGTGCGCGCGACATGTACTCGGGCTTGTGCTGCCGGAGCAGCTGGCCCGGCGTGTCGACGAAGATGCAGTAGTGGCAGCGATCGCGGCACAGCGTCGTCAGCGGGATGAACACCTTGCGCGAGTACGTCATGACGCCGGGGCGGCCGATCGCCTCCAGGCCGGCGTCGCGCACGCGGGCAGCGGCGTCGAGCAGCCGCTCCAGCATGTCGCCGCTCGCGCCCAGAAGGAGCTCCGCGTCATCGACGTCGAGCTGATCGCCCGCTTCCGCGCGACGCAGCGCCGGCTCCAGCAGCGAGACATCCGGATCGAGCAGGGTCACCGCTTCAGTCTCGCACCGTGCGCAGGCACGCGGGCCCGCTGCGGGCGCGTTCCTGTGGGCTGGTCGGGCGCCACCCGGCAGCATCCGGCGCGCGGTTTGGGCAGGATGGAGGCATGACCACTCTGCTGCTCGACCAGTCGCGGCTCGAGATCGCGCTGACCCGCACCGAGCGCCTGCTCGCGTTCCAGCGCGGCAACGTCTGGATCGAGCGGGAGACGATCGCGAGGCTGCAGCTGACCGACGAACCGGCGACGTGGCTGCGCGGCGTGCGCGCACCGGGCACGCACGTTCCTCGTGTGGTGTCGCTCGGCACGTGGCGCTCGGCGCAGGGGGACGACTTCGTCGCCATCCGTCACGGCAGGCCGGGCGTGGTGATCGACCTCGAGGGCGACGCGCATTTCAGTCGACTCGTGCTGTCGACGCGTCACGGCCTCGCGCTCGCGAAGGCGCTGCATCTCGACGACGGCGACGCGGCGGACGCCGAGGTCTGAACCCCACGCCGCCGAGCCTCAGTCGCGCTCGTCGCTGCCCTGTGCGCCGTCGGGGTGCTGCGCGCCGGGGGTGTCGGACTCGGTCGCGGTGACCGAGTCGATCGCGTCCTGCGTCTCTGCCTGCGCGCCGAAGGAGGCCACGAACGAGTCGAACTGGGCCTCGTTCTCGGCAGCCGCGTCCTCGGCCCCGGCGTCCTCGGAGCCGGCCTCGGCCTCGGTCCCGGATGCGGCCTCGGCCTCGGCGGCGGATTCCTCCGCTTCGTCGAGGAACGACTCGACGAAGGCGTTGGCCTGCCCGTCGTCATCCGCGTCGGCGTCCGCCTCGTCGTCCTCGTCTTCGCCGGCGCTCCAGTCGAGGCCGGGCCACGGCTTGCGGGCGGGGGACGCGGCGAAGGGGGCGTGCTCGTCGCCGAGGGCCGTGCTGGCCGGGCGCGGCTTCAGCTCGTCGACCGACGCCTCGACCTCGGGCAGCGGCTCGACGTCGTCGTCATCGCCAGGATCGCGGCCGTCGTCATGCGGTGCCATCTCGTCCTCGCTCTCGTCCGGCGCGTCGTCCTGAGCAGCCGCCTCGTCCTGCTCGGACCGGCCGTCCGGCTGGTCCTCACCGGCCGCGTCGGACTGCTCGTCCACCTCGGCCGCGTCGGGCTCATCCGCGGCCGCGGTGTGCTCATCCTGCTCCGCCGCGGGGCCGTCGTCCAGAGCCTCGTCCTCGTCGTCCGGGGCGGCCACGCCGACGCCGGGCAGCGGCTCCTCCGCAGGGAACTCGTCGTCGGCGTCGGCCGGGGTCACCGGCTCGCTGCGCGGCAGGTCGATCACGGCGTCGGGCGTCTCGAGCGCGTCGGGGTCGTCGGCGTCCTCCTCGGCAGGGGACGGAACATCCTCGGGCACGGGAAGCCATCCGGGCGTCGGCTGCTCGCCCTCGGGCGAGGCCGCGATCAGCTCCGCCTCTCCCGCCACCACATCCTTCTCGATCTCCCAGAGGGGGCGGTTCAGGAACTCGAGCGGATCCGCGTCCGACGCGCGCTTCGAGTCTCCCAGCACCGATGCCACCGGCTGGGGGTCGACCATCACCTCGGTGTCGACGGTCGTCGGCACGAAGGGCAGCTCGTCGACCGTCTCGATCTGCGCGCCGGCGTCGTCGACGTGCCGGCCCTCGACCACGTCATCCGGCATCGGGGGCACATCGTCGTCGGTCACGTCGTCGGTCGCCAGGTCGTCACCGGCGCCGTGCGGGTCGTCCTGCGCCTCGTCGGATGCAGCGGGCGGCGGCGCATGCCACGTGCCGTTCACGATCTTGAGGAACACGTCTTCGAGCGTGTGCTGCTTGAGCTGCAGCGACGACAGCGGCACGCCCGCCTCGGCGGCCAGCGTGCCGATGTCGGCCGTGGTCACGCCCGTGACGTTGATGCCCGATCGCAGCACCTCGAACTCGATGCCCCGCGCCCGCAGCGCATCGCGCAGCGCGGCGCGGTTGGGCGAGTCGACCATCACGACCGCGTCGACATCGGCCAGCTGCTCGATGCCGCCGCTGAACAGCAGGCGGCCGTTCGAGATGATCAGGATGTTGTCGGCCACCTGCTGCACCTCGCTGAGCACGTGCGACGACATCAGCACGGTGCGGCCCTCGTCGGCGAGACGGCGCATCAGCAGGCGCATCCACCGGATGCCCTCGGGGTCGAGACCGTTGGCCGGCTCGTCGAAGACCAGCACGCCGGGATCGCCGAGCAGCGCCTCGGCCACACCGAGGCGCTGGCGCATGCCCAGCGAGAAGCTGCCGATGCGCATGCCGCCCACGGCGCCCAGTCCCACGACCTCGAGCACCTCGCCCACGCGCGACGCCGGCGCGCCCACGGCGCGCGCGGCGAGGTGCAGGTGCTTCTCGGCCGTGCGCCGCAGGCGGTAGGGCGGGTTCTCGAGCAGCGAGCCCACCTCCCGGCGCGGCTGCGCGAGCTTCGCGTAGGGCACGCCGCCGATCAGCGCGGTGCCCGCGGTGGGACGCACCTCGCCGAGCAGCATGCGCAGGGTCGTCGACTTGCCGGCGCCGTTGGGCCCGACGAAGCCGGTGACGACACCGGGCTCGACGCGCGCGGTGAAATCGGACACCGCGGCGACATCACCGAAGATCTTGGTGAGCCCGCGGAACTCCAGCACCTTGCCGTCGGCCATCCGCTCCCTCTCGTGCGTGTACAGGTATCTCCTTATCTTGGCGGACATCCTGCCGAACCTGGGGATCCTTGCCCTCATGCGCCGGATCGGGCACGTGGGGGAGCCGCGACATCCGCACGGACGGGGCGGGCAGGATGCGCCGGTAACGTGGCCGCGTGACCTTCCCCACGTCGGATCCCCGCATCCTCGCCCGCCGCGAGGGCGGGCTCGGAACCATCACGCTGAACCGCCCCGAGGCGATCAACGCGGTCGACACCGAGATGATCGCCGCCATCCGCGGCGTGCTCGACGCCTGGCTGACGGACCCGGATGTGCAGGTCGTGCTGTTCGACGGCGCGGGGGAGCGCGGCTTCAGTTCGGGCGGCGACGTGCGCCGGCTCCACTCGACCTTCACGACCGGCGACCTCTCTCACGCCGACCGGTTCTTCCGGACCGAGTACACGATGAACGCGATCATCGACGAGTACCCGAAGCCCGTGGTGGTCTTCGCCGACGGCGTGACCATGGGCGGCGGCATCGGCATCGCGGGGCACTCGCACATCCGCATCGTCACCGAGACGTCGAAGCTGGCCATGCCCGAGACGCGTCTGGGCTTCACGCCGGACGCGGGCGGCTCATGGCTGCTGGGCCGGGCGCCGGGTCGCGTGGGCGAGTTCCTCGCGCTCACGAGCTGGGTGATGGGCCCGGCCGACGCGATCTTCGCGGGCTTCGCCGACCACTTCGTGCCGCGTGAGCGCCTGCCGTCGCTGCGCGAGGCGCTCACGACGCGCGCCGATCCGTCGACGCCGACCGAGCTCGTGCTGCTGTTCGACGAGACGCCGGATCCGGGGCCCATCGAGAGCGCGCGCGAGTGGATCGACGACGCGTTCGCCGCCGACACGGTGCCCGAGATCATCGAGCGGCTGACGCGGATGGCCGACGCGGGCGTGGCGGAGGGACAGGATGTCAGCCCTGCGACCGCGCTCGCGGCGCTCGCCGAGCGCTCGCCCGTAGGCCTGACCCTCACGCTGGCCGCGACGCGCTCCTCGCGCGCGCTGCCCGGGCTGCGCGCCGCGCTGTCGCAGGAGTACGGCCTGGTGTCGTGGTTCATGGCCACCCAGCCCGACATGGCCGAGGGCATCCGGGCCCAGCTGGTCGACAAGGACCGCGCGCCCCGGTGGCGGCCGGCTTCGCTCGACGAGGTGGCGGCCGACACCGTGGGCGAGGCGTTCGCGTTCGAGCCCACGCGGCCGCTGTTCCCGTAGGCCCCGCGCCGGTCCACGGCGAGGTCCTGCCCGCACGCGCGCCCGGCGGGTGCAGACTGTCGGCATGGTGGCGACACGGCAGTTCGGCACGTACGGAGTGTGGCGCGGTGCGGCGGCGCTCGACGAGGACTTCGCGGCCCGGGTCGAGCAGCTCGGCTACGGCGCCCTGTGGGTGGGGGGATCGCCGAGCGGCGACCTGCGCCTGGTCGAGCAGCTGCTCGACGCGACCGAGCGCATCACCCTGGCGACGGGCATCGTCAACATCTGGAAGGACGACGCCGCGGATGTCGCCCGCTCGTTCCAGAGGATCGAGCAGCGCCATCCCGGCCGGTTCGTGATCGGCATCGGATCGGGGCACCGCGAGGCGACGGCCGAGCGCAGGCGCCCCCTGGCCTCCCTTTCGGCATATCTGGACGTGTTCGACGCCGAGGGGATCGATCGGGATCAGAGGATCCTCGCGGCGCTCGGCGACAGGACCCTCGCGCTCGCCGCGGAGCGCTCCCTCGGCGCTCATCCGTATCTGACGACCGCCGAGCACACGAGCCGCGCGCGCGGGATCTTCGACGCCACCCGTCCGGGGGCGCTGCTCGCGCCCGAGCAGAAGGTCGTGATCCATGAGGACCGCGACCGCGCCCGCGCGATCGCGCGGCGCTACCTCACGCGCTACTTCGGTCTCGAGAACTACGTGGGGGCCCTCGTCCGCAACGGCGTCGACGAGGAGGACCTCGCCGATGGGGGCTCGGACGCCCTGATCGATCTCGTCGCCTCGAACCCGACGGTCGCGGCCGCGGTGGCCGGGATCGACGCGCACCTCGACGCGGGGGCCGACCACGTGGCGATCCAGCCGCTCGGCGATGACCCGCTGGGCTCTCTCGAGCAGCTCGCCGACGAGCTGGCCCTGACCCGCTGACCCACACTGCGCGAGCGCGCAGGGCGCGGGAAAAGCGCACCGGCGGCTCAAGTTCCGCAAGGTCGGCTCAAGAATCGACGCGCCGAAGGCTCAACTTCCTGTCCCCTGGATGGGGGACGAGGGCGTGTCCCCCATGGGGGACGCCGGAATGTCCCCCATGGGGGACAAATTCTTGTCCCCCATGTGGGGGACAAATCCAGAGGAGCCCTTAGGGATGGCTTGATCCCGACCTGAGTCTTCATCCGTATGGTCGTCAGTGGCGGCGGCCGGGTCAGCACACCCGAAGGCTGACGCGGCAGAGAGATCGCACCCTCCCCCCACGCGATATGTCCCACTCTGCCGCGCGGCCGCCGGCCAGGTCTTCGGCGTACCCCACGCCGTGTCTTCGGCGTGCCCTCGCACGCCCTTTTCCTCACAACCTCTGGAGTTGAAGTGAACAAGTTCGTCAAGGGTTCGATCGCAGCCGCCGCCGGTGTCGTCCTCCTGCTGGGCGGTGCCGGATCGCTCGCCTACTGGAACAGCGAGGCGTCGCTGGAGGGCGGTTCGGTCAGCACCGGCCACCTGAAGCTGACCGAGGCAGAGAAGCCCGCGGGCTGGATCAAGGGGCTGACGCAGTGGGTCCCGGGTGACACGGACGTCTACCGTACGACGCTCACGCTCGACGCGGAGGGCGACAACATCCGAGGCACCGTGGTCCTCGATCCCGCTTCGATCGACGACGCAATCACGATTGTCGGACAGGACGGCAAGCCCGTTTCTGCCGCCCAGGACGTTCTCGACCAGTTCGATGTCACCGTCGCCGCGAACGCAAGCCTGCAGGAGGAGCAGGGAAACGGCACCATCCGTTTTGCCGCGGGGGCGTTCACTTTCGATGGTGACGCGGAGTACACGATCCCCGTGGACATCTCGGTCGCCTTCCCGAACCTGAGCGGCATCAACGAGGGATCCCAGGACGTCACCATCGACTTCTCGAAGCTCGCGTTCATCGCGGAGCAGGACAAGCCGCTCAACTAAGCCCTTCCCCATCCCGCGCCCAGCGGTGCCCCGCTCCCGTCCCGAGCGGGGCACCGTGGCGCAGCCATGCCCAGAAACCGCCCCCGCCGAACAGGATCCGTCGTGCCGCAGTCGAGCAGCCCCGCCCCGCAGCCCCGCCGGCTGCAGCGCGCGGCGCGTCGCCGGGCGCAGCGCATCCGCGGCGTCGTCAAGGCGACGCTCGGCGGGCTGGCCCTGACGTTCTTCATGCTCACCGGAATCGGCGGCAGCTACGCCATGTGGACCTCCACCGCGACCGTCGACGCCGGCACGATCACCACGGGCACGGCAGAACTCGTGGCGGCACCGGCCGACCCGGCCGCCTCCTGGTCGGACATGCTCCCGGGCGAGGCCCTGGGCCGTCCGGTCGTCCTGACGAACCGGGGCGATGTGCCGCTGGCAGTGACCGTGGCTCCGGCGGCGCAGACGGAATGGACGCTGCGCGTGCTGGCCACGTGCGGCGCCGATACGCCCGTGCCGGCCATCCAGCCCGGGGAGGTCCTCACCGTCTGCCTCGAGGTCAAGGCCCCCCTCACGCTCCTTCCGGGGCAGACCGCCGCCTTCACCGCCGTCTTCACCGGCACCCAGGTGCCCCGGTGAGCGCCGCACGCTGGCGCCGCAACAGCGCACTGGTCGCCGTGCTCACGGCCATCCTGACGCTCCTCGGCGGAGGTGCCGCGGTCGCCCACTGGAGCGTGAGCGACCAGGTGGAGGGGCGAGCGCAGGCCGCGACGGTCGGGATGACGCAGCTCGCGTTCCCGGCGGCGGCCACGCCCCTCACGAGCACCTACACCGCGCAGGCCACCACCGCCGCCGACGCCGCGTCGATCAGGAACACCGGCACGCGCGAGGGCACGTACACGCTCACGCTGCAGGCGTCGTCCGGCCTGGGCACGGCGATCACGGCGACGGTCGGCCCCGTGCAGAACGGGGCAGCCTGCACGCCGACAGCCGCTCTCGTCCCGGCGCTGACGCAGACGAAGCCGCTGTCGGCCGCCGCCCCCGTCTTGTTCACGGGCAGCGTGCGCCAGGGCGAGACGCTCACGCTGTGCGTGCAGACGTCGATGACGCCCGCGGATGTCTCGGCACGCGCCGGCGAGTCGACGAGGATCACCATGGGATCGCACCTTCGATACGCCGACGCCCCGGGGTGGACGATCGGCGGCGCCACGGCGACGTTCACCCAGTCGGTCGAGTCGCGGCTGCTGTTCTTCACCGACAGCTCGGGGCGCTATCGCATCAAGCAGGGCGGTCATTGCGTGGCCCGGCAGAGCGAGAGCTCGAACGCCTACGTCATCCGCGACCCGTGGAACTGCCAGGGCACCACGAGATACGAGTGGCGCATCACGGCGCTCGGCGGCGGGAGGTTCACGATCGCCTGGGCGTTCAACGAGGGGGGCACGGCGACATCGCCGCTGTGGACCGCGAAGAACGGCGGCGACATCGTGCGCTCGCAGTCCCCGAACAAATCGGGCGACCAGGAGTGGTCCATCGTGGCGGTCACCGCGACGGAGTACCAGATCAGGAGCGCATCCGGTCTGTGCGCCGCGCTCGGGGCGCCGTTGACCCCGTCCGATCCCAACGGGCTGCGCAGCATCGTGCTCGCCACCTGCAATGCCGGCGCCACCGAGCAGCGCTTCACCTTCGAGCTGATCGGCAACCCCATCGTGCCGGTCGCGACGATGGTGTGCACCCCGGGCGACATGACCCAGGTCGGCTTCTCCTTCCCCCGCAACGAGGGTTACGAGTTCGAGGTGAAGTACCGGGTGCTGTTCTCACCGGCGAGCGCGCCCGATCGGAAGTCGGTGGTCACGCTGGACGGCCGGCCCTACCGTCACGACACCGCGTTCCGGATCGCGCGGGAGTTCGCCGGCGTCTTCGCCTACGCCGACACCACCTCCGGCGCGATCGGCGAGAACCGGGTCTTCGTGGAGCAGCAGATCGCCGACAGCCCGTGGACGACAGTCGCACAGGGCCGCTTCACCATCGCCCGCAACGGCGGCACGATCGACCTGGGGTGCCCGCGATGAGCCTGATCGCCCCCGCCGCCGCGCTCGCCGCGGCCCTGCTTCTCACCCCCGCCGCGGCGGAGCCCGCGGTCGGCGGCCTGCAGTTCTCGCCCGACGGCGCGAGCTGGTCGTCCACCGCGCCCGCGTCGGTGTTCCCCGACGCACCGGTGCTCGTGCCGGGCGACCGGGCGACCGCGACCCTGCGCCTGCGCAACGGCCATGACGCGCCGGCCGTGCTGGTCGTGGTCGTGCGCCAGCCGCCGGCGGCCACGCCGCTCGCGGCGGCATCCGTGCGCATCTCCGGCCGCGACGGCGCCGGTGCGGGGCTCGCGCCCACGCCGCTCGCCGAGCTCGGCGCCTGCACGCACGTCGTGCCCGCCCGCGCCCTGGCGCCGGGGGAATCCACCACGGTCGACGTGTCGCTCGACCTCGACCCGAGTCTCACGGGCGACCACGGGCAGCGCGAGCGGATCGACTTCGATCTCTGGCTCGGCCTCACCGACGGCGCGGCCGCCGATCTGACCGACCAGGGCTGCCCCCGCCACGCGGTGCCGGTGCCCTCCCATCCGGACGCGCCGGCCACCGAGCCCGTCCCCGAGCCCGGCGACGCGGCCGGCTGGGTTCCGGCCGGCCCCGGAGGCCCAGGCGGTCTCGCCGCCACCGGCGGCCTGGTCTCGGCTGCCGCCATCATCGTCGGACTCATGACAGGAGGTGCCGGATGGCTGCTGCTGACGCTCTCGAGGAGACGACGCCGGAGCGCGTGAACCGGGGTGCGGAGATCCTGCGCTCTCTGCTGTACGGCCTGAGCGTCGGCGTGTTCGGGCTGGTGCTGCTGCTCGCCGGAGCCGTCGTCGTGGCGCCCGCCGTGGTGGGCGGCGTGCCGCTGACGATCCTCACCGGCTCCATGACGCCGACCTACCCGCCGGGCACGCTGGTCGTGGTGAAGCCGACCCCGATCGAGCAGATCGGAGTGGGGGATGTGCTCACCTTCCAGCTCGAGTCGGGCCAGCCGACCCTCGTGACCCACCGCGTGGTCTCGGTGATCGCCGACTCGAGCGGCGAGACCCGCTTCGTCACGCAGGGCGACGCCAACACGAGCCCGGATGCCGATCCGGTGCGGCCCGTGCAGATCCGCGGCACCGTCTGGTACGCCGTGCCGTGGATCGGATGGGCCAATCAGGCCGTGAACGGCGAAGCCCGGTCATGGCTCGTGCCCGCCGCGGCGGCCGCGCTGTTCGCCTACGCGCTGTGGCTGGTGCTCTCGGGCATCCGCGACAGGCGACGGAGATCTCGGAAGTGATCTTCCGACATATCGAGATTCCCTTCTCATCAGGCATTCTTGCGCCTGCCATATACCGGGAGCCGGGCGCGTTCCGCCGGGTCTTCTGCGATATCGTCGTGCGGGATTCATTGGGTGTGGGGGAAGGCGGTTCGGTGGAGTCACCACGCGTGGCCGTCGTGATCGAAGACGACCCCGACATCCGTGGGCTGCTCACCGAAGTGCTCACCCAGGGCGGCTTCGACGTGCGCGCCGCCGCCAACGGCATCGATGGCATCGCCCTGGTGCGCGAGCACGACCCGGTCGTCACGACGCTCGACATCAGCATGCCCGGCATCGACGGCTTCGAGACGGCCAAGCGCGTGCGCGAGATCAGCCCGACGTACCTGGTGATGCTCAGCGCACGGTCCGAGGAGATCGACGTGCTGCAGGGTCTGCAGGCGGGCGCCGACGACTACATCACCAAGCCGTTCCGGCCGCGCGAGCTGCGGGCGCGCATCGAGGCGATGCTGCGGCGCCCCCGCGTGCAGGGCCCGGCGGCCGAGCTGCCGTCGCCTGAGATCGCGGAGGGCTGGCTCGAGCACCGCGGGCTGCGCCTGCACCCCGACATGCGCACGGCCTCGGCCGACGGCGTGGCCCTCGACCTGACGCGAACCGAGTTCGACCTGCTGCAGGAGCTGCTCGAGGCAGGGTCCCGCGTGGTGTCGAAGCAGCAGCTCACGCTGGCCCTGCGCGGCGAGCGGCACAGCGACTTCGTCAGCGACCACGACCTGCGCGCCATCGAGGTGCACATGGCCAACCTGCGTCGCAAGCTCGGCGAGTCTGCCACCAGCCCGCGCTGGATCGAGACCGTGCGCGGCATCGGCTACCGGCTGACCGCGGGCTGACGCGCCGACCGCGCGCGCCGACCACGCCGCGCGTCGCTCAGCGGGTCGCCTGCACGACCGGCATGCCCGACGACCGGGCCGACCGGCAGGCCGCCTCGAGCGCCGCTTCCGCCAGCCGGTCGGCGTCGTAGCCGTGCTCCTGCGCCAGCGCGAAGCCCACGCCGATCGCCGGCAGCACGGCGCCCTGCTGCGTGGCGAGATCGTCGATCAGGCCCTGGCGCAGCTCGTTGCCGATGGCGCCGACCTCCTCCGCCGTCGCGACATCCAGCACGAACGCGACCGTCGAGTCGTCCAGAGCGCCCGCCGGCGACAGGATGGGCAGGTGGCGATGCACGGCATCCCGCCACCGATGCTCCACCAGCTCGGCGGTGCCGGCACCGAACGCGGCCGCGATGTCGCCCACCCCCTCGACGCGCACCGCCACCACGGTCATGGGCGCACCGGCGCGCTCACTGCGACCGGCGACATCCGCGATCGCGATCATGAAGAAGTCGGAGGGCAGCAGCAGCGCGCCGGTGGGGATCTCGGTGCGGCTCTGCCGAGCCGTGGCCGAGACCACGCGCAGCACCGACGTGGTGACCACCGCGACGATCGTCAGCGCCACGACCACGAGCGACGTCATGTTCGTGCCGAACCAGTCCTGGAACAGAGCGCTCTCGGGGCCGGCCACCAGGAAGGCGATCGTGCGCCCGGCGTAGTAGAGAGCGGCGGCACCCAGCACGAACGTGAGCCCCCGCGAGGCGAAGACCTCGTGCAGCGCGCCCCGCAAGGTCTCGATGGCTCCCAGCACGGCGAACGCGCAGATGCCGATGAACATCGCGGGGGCTCCGGCCCAGTCGCCGGCTCCGCGGTCCATGACCGCTGCGGCGAACGCGCAGATCGCGCCCGCCGCGACGAGCACGTGCGCCCACGCCCGAGAACGCGCGTTGTAGACGCGGCATCCCAGCCACATCAGGCCCATGTGCGCCACGAACGCGCCGTTGCCGAGCGCGACGGCGACCCACAGCCCCGGGTCGACGACCCAGATGATCGAGCAGAACGTCACGAGGATCCCGCACAGGAACGAGGCGGCCCAGTACCGTCCCGGGCCGCTGTCGCGGCGCACCACGGTCTCCAGCAGGAAGACGACGCCCGCGGCGATCACCACCACGGCGGTCATGAACGACGCGGTGAACAGGTCGAGTTCGGTCAACGGCCCTCCTCGGGATCGGGGGACGGTGCGGGAACGCGGGACTGCTCGGGGAAAGGGGTCTGATCGGCGGCGGGCCCGGCGGGGTGCTCCGGGTCTGCAGGATGTCTCGGGGCTGCGGGATGTCCCGGGCCGGCGGGATGCGCATCCCCGCGTCCGCCGGCGGCGGCAGCGTCGGGCGCGGCGGGGTCGTGCTGGGGGAGCGTGACGACGAACGTGGCACCCGCGTCGACGGCGCTCTGCACGCTGATCTCGCCGCCGTGCGCGCGCACGATGTCGCGCGCGATCGCGAGGCCCAGCCCGCTGCCGTGCGTGCTCGAGCGGCGCACGGCATCCGACCGGAAGAAGCGCTCGAACAGCCGGCGCTGCTCGGCCGGTGCGATGCCCGGCCCTTCGTCGCGCACCGCCACGATCGCCCGGCCGTCCTCGTTGGCGCATCCGATCCACACGCGTCCGCCGTGGTGGCTGTACTTGATCGCATTGGACAGCAGGTTGTCGATCACCTGCCGGATGCGCGTGGCGTCGGCGAAGGCGGTCGTCGCCTCGACGCCCTCGGTGTCGATCGTCAGCTGGCGGGCCACGGCCCGGGGCAGCGCTGCCTCGACCGCCTGGTGCACGACCGCTCCCACGTCCATCGAGGCAGGCCGCAGGCGCGCGTCGAGGTCGGCGGCGGGGTCGGCCGCCGACGACAGGATGTCCGTCACCAGCGTGAGCAGGCGCTGGGCGTTGCGCTCGGCGACCTCGAGATTGCGCCGGGTGCCGTCCGACAGCCGGTGGTCGTCGAGCGCCAGGTCGAGGTAGCCCATGATCGAGGTCAGCGGCGTGCGCAGCTCGTGCGAGACCGAGGCCACGAGGTCGTCGCGGGCGCGCAGCGCCTCACGCTCGGCGGTCACGTCGCGCGACACCAGGACCACGCCCGACTCGCCGTCGCTGCGGATGCGGCGGGCCGTGACGTGCAGCGCCCGCCGGCCGCTGCCGAGGCCGCCGTGCCACAGCTCCACGCCGTCGAACGTCTCGCCGCGTCGGGCCCGGGCCAGCGGGCGTTCGTCGGCCGGAACGGGAGTGACGCCGTCGGCGCGGAACAGCGGCGCATCCGGATCGCCGTGCAGTCGCGCATGCGCCGCGTTCGTGACGGCGACCTGCCCGTCGGCGTCCACGCGCACGACGCCGAAGTCGACGGTCTGGAGCACCTCGCTGACCAGCGCCTCCTGGCTGCGGGCGCGCTCGAACGCACCCTGCAGGGTGAGCGACTGGCGTGCGAGCAGCTGCCGCTGGGCGGCCCCGCGGCGCGACATGAGCTGGCCGTACATCGCCAGGGCGGCGACGGTGAGCGAGAACAGGGCGCCCCGCACCTCGAAGTCCGTGGTGGTCAGCACGAGCAGGATCCAGTAGGCGGCGATCACCGCCAGGGCGGTGACCGTGGTCAGGATCTCCCCGAAGGTGAGAGCGATCCACAGCACCGGGAAGACCCACAGCAGTGCGAGTCCCGCGGTCGGATGCGCGTACTGGAAGAAGCCCACCGCGACGATGTCGACGAGGGGAACCGCGGCGCTCACGCTCGGAGGCAGCGCGTCCCACCGCGCCACCACGGCGAAGACGCCCGCGAGGAACACCATCGACGTGCCGATGATCACGGCGCCCAGGTCGCGCAGACCATCCGACATCACGACCAGCACGCTCGCGAAGAGCACGATCAGCGTCAGCAGGAGCTGGTTCAGGATGACGGTGCGCGCGCGCGAAGGATCACGCGGCGACCGCACGTCGGGTGCCATGCGCCGACGTTACCGTGCCGGTCCTGGGCCGCCTCCTCTTTCTCCCGGCGACCGGCCGTTTCCGCGCGCGGGGAGTTGCGCCCTGAGCGGACACCGGTGCGCCGCGCTGGAGGGATGTCGGAGGCCGGTGGCAGAGTCGATGCGTCCTCGCGCGCGCCCGCGCGAAGGATGTCCCGCTCGTCCCGCGGGCCAGTTCTGTCTGTGGAGGCTCCGTGCTCGGCAAGCTCCTGTTCCGATATCTCTGGCGATACAAATGGCTGCTGGCCGGCGTGCTGGTGTTCCAGTTCGCGTCGGCGCTCGCCGCGCTGTATCTGCCGTCGCTCAACGCCGACATCATCGATCGAGGCGTCGCCAACGGCGACACCGGGTTCATCGTGCGCACGGGGCTCGTCATGCTGGCCGTCTCGCTCGGCCAGATCGTCGCCTCGATCCTCGCCACCGCGTGCGCCGCGCGGTCGGCGATGGCGGCCGGTCGCGACATCCGCCGCGACGTGTTCACCAAGGTCAGCTCGTTCTCCGAGCGCGAGGTGTCGCAGTTCGGATCGGGATCGCTCATCACCCGCAACACGAACGACGTGCAGCAGATCCAGATGCTCGCGATGATGGGCGCGACCATGCTGGTGCAGGCGCCCATGCTGGCGATCGGCGGCATCATCATGGCGGTGCGTCAGGATGTCGGCCTCAGCTGGATCATCGGCGTCGCCGTGCCCGTGCTGCTGGTGGTGGCGGGTCTCATCATCGCCCGCATGGTGCCGCTCTTCCGCAGCATGCAGGCGAAGCTCGACGCGGTGAACCGCATCCTGCGCGAGCAGCTCACCGGTGTCCGGGTCGTGCGCGCCTTCGTGCGGGAGCGGATCGAGGAGGAGCGCTTCCGCGGCGCGAACGACGACATCACGCTCGTGGGGCGCAAGGTCGGATCGCTCTTCGTGCTGCTGTTCCCGCTCGTGATGCTCGTGCTGAACGTCACGGTCGTGGCCGTGGTGTGGTTCGGCGCCTTCGAGGTGAACGACGGCAACACCCAGATCGGAACGCTGTTCGCCTTCATGCAGTACGTCGGTCAGATCCTGGGCGGCGTCATGATGGCCACCTTCATGACGATCATGATCCCGCGCGCGGCGGTCTCGGCCGATCGCGTGGCCGAGGTGCTGGCCGTCGACAGCTCGCTGCAGCGGCCCGCCCGGCCCGTGACGACCATGCCGCGACCGGGAGCGATCGCGCTCGAGGACGTGTCGTTCACCTACCCCGGCGCCGACGAGCCGGTGATCCAGGGCGTAAGCGTCCGCGCCGAGCCGGGCGAGACCGTCGCCATCATCGGATCGACCGGAGCCGGCAAGACGACCCTGATCAACCTCATCCCGCGCCTGTTCGACGCGACGTCGGGTCGCGTCATGGTGCACGGCGTCGATGTGCGCGAGGCCGACCTGGAGACGCTGTGGGCCGGCATCGGGCTCGTGCCGCAGCGGCCGTACCTCTTCACCGGCACGATCGCCTCGAACCTCCGCTTCGGACGCGAGGAGGCGACCGACGACGAGCTGTGGCACGCCCTCGAGATCGCGCAGGCGGCCGACTTCGTGCGCGAGAAGCCGAAGGGCCTGGATGAGCCGATCGTGCAGGGCGGCACCAATGTGTCCGGCGGCCAGCGTCAGCGCCTGGCGATCGCGCGGGCCATCGTGAGCCGGCCCGACGTCCTCGTGTTCGACGACTCGTTCTCGGCGCTCGACCTCACCACCGACGCACGCCTGCGGCAGGCGCTGTGGCGGGAGCTGCCGCACATCACGAAGATCGTCGTGGCGCAGCGCGTGTCGACCATCACGGATGCCGACCGCATCCTCGTGCTCGAGGACGGCCGCGTGGCCGGCATCGGCACGCACGACGAGCTCCTCGCGAGCAGTGAGACGTACCGCGAGATCGTCGACTCGCAGCTGGGAGTGCAGGCATGAGCGGCGTGGACGAGACGACGCAGGACGAGCAGGCCCGCATCGAGGCGGAGCTCGCCGAGAAGGCGCGGCAGGACGGCGGCGGCTGGGATGCGCCGCCTCCCGGCAAGCCGAAGGCGTTCGGCACCAGCTTCGTGCGCTTCATCGGGCTGCTCGGCCCGTACAAGTGGGTGTTCGGCCTGGTGATGCTGCTCGGCGCCGTGGGCGTCGTGCTCTCGATCATCGCGCCGAAGGTGCTGGGCGAGGCGACGAACATCGTGTTCGAGGGATTCATGTCCTCGCAGTTCCCGGCCGGCACCACCCAGGAGCAGGCCGTCGAGGGCCTGCGTGCGGCGGGGCAGGGCGATCTGGCGAACACGGTCGCCGCCATGCAGCACTTCCAGGCCGGCGCGGGGGTCGACTTCGCCGCCTTGAGCGTCGTCATCCGCTGGGTGCTCGCGCTGTACGTGGTCTCGTCGCTGCTGCAGTGGCTGCAGGGGTACGTGATCAACGTGATCATGGTCAAGACCATGTGGCGCGTGCGCGAGCGGGTCGAGGCGAAGATCAACCGCCTGCCGCTGTCGTACTTCGACAAGGTGCAGCGCGGCGACCTGATCTCGCGCGTCACGAACGACATCGACAACATGACCAACACGCTGCAGCAGTCGCTGTCGGGTGCGGTCACATCGATCCTGACCGTGGTCGGCGTGCTGATCATGATGTTCTCGATCTCGTGGCAGCTCGCTCTGGTCGCGCTCGTCGCGCTGCCGCTCATGGCGGTCATCTTCGGCGTCATCGGGCCGCGCTCGCAGAAGGCGTTCCAGGCCCAGTGGGGCAAGGTCGGGCGGCTCAACGCCCGGGTCGAGGAGGCGTTCTCGGGCCACGCGCTCGTCAAGGTCTACGGTCGGGAGAAGGCCAACGAGGAGGGCTTCGACGGCGAGAACCAGGAGCTGTTCGAGGCGGCCTTCAAGGCGCAGTTCTTCTCGGGCCTGATGATGCCGGGCGTCCAGTTCATCGGATCGCTCACGTACGCCGGCATCGCGGTGCTGGGCGGCGTGATGGTCGCCAGCGGCCAGCTGCGCATCGGCGACGTGCAGGCGTTCGTGCAGTACTCGCAGCAGTTCACCCAGCCGCTCATGGAGCTCGGCGGCATGACCAGCGCCGTCATGTCGGGCACGGCCTCGGCCGAGCGCGTGTTCGAGCTGCTCGATGAGGACGAGCAGGAGCCCGACGCCGACGACGCCCCCGCGGCGCCCGAGGGCCGCGGCGTGATCGAGTTCCGCAACGTGTCGTTCTCGTACACGCCCGAGCAGCCGCTGATCCGCGACCTGTCGTTCCGCGTGGAGCCCGGGCAGACCGTCGCCATCGTCGGTCCGACCGGCGCGGGCAAGACGACCCTGGTCAACCTCATCATGCGGTTCTACGAGCTCGACGGCGGCGCCATCCTGCTCGACGGCCAGGACACCTCGCAGATGACCCGCCACGACGTGCGCGAGCGCGCGGGCATGGTGCTGCAGGACCCGTGGCTGTTCTCGGGAACCATCCGCGAGAACATCCGGTACGGCCGCCAGACCGCCACCGACGACGAGGTCGTCGAGGCCGCCAAGGCCACGTATGTCGACCGGTTCGTGCACACCCTGCCCGAGGGTTACGACACCGTGCTCGAGGAGGACGCCGCCAACGTGTCGGCCGGCGAGCGTCAGCTGATCACGATCGCGCGCGCGTTCGTGTCGCAGCCGAGCGTGCTGATCCTGGATGAGGCCACCAGCTCGGTCGACACCCGCACCGAGCAGCTGCTGCAGCACGCCATGGCGGCGTTGCGTGAGGGGCGCACGTCGTTCGTGATCGCGCACCGCCTGTCGACCATCCGCGACGCCGACCTCATCCTGGTGATGGAGCATGGCGACATCGTCGAGCAGGGCACGCACGACGACCTGATCGCCCGCGAGGGCGCCTACTGGCGCCTCTACCAGTCGCAGTTCGAGCACGCGGCCGTCGATCTCGACGCGCAGGCCGCCATCGAGGCGGCGGCCGACCCGGAGGCCGACGACGTCGCCGCCGCGGCGGGGGCTCCGGGCGACCCGGTCTGACCCCGCCCACCGCACCGATCAGGAGATCTGCACCGTTCAGGACCACCGGACCCCGGATGATCCTGAGCCGTGCGGATCTCCTGAATCGTGCAGGGACCGGCCGGGTTACTGCAGGCCGAGGAGGTCGAGGGGGTGGGTGAGGCGCCAGCCGAGGCTGGGGCCCTCCATGCCGCCCTTGAGCACGAGCGGCACGCTGGCCGAGTCGAAGGGGCCCGTGGCCGTGAGCTCACCGACCTCGGTGCCCGAGGTCTGGCCGACCTCGACGTCGTACTCCGACTCGACCGACGGGATGCCGCCGTCCCACAGCACGACCTGCGCGTCCTCGCCGGTCACGACCTCGGCGGGCTCGCCCCATTCGGTCGTGATCGATGCGACTGTCGTGCCCTCTGCCACGGTGGGCGTGGGCTGCAGCGACTGCTCGACCTCGTCGAGCAGCTGCCGGCTGACGCTCGCGCGCATGTCGGCGTCGGGCTGTCCGAGCACGGCGGCGTACACGCGCACCGTGGTCTGGCCGAGCGTGATGTCCTTGGCCGTCAACAGGTTCCACGACTCGATCCACCACTCCGAGAGCGTGCCGGTCTTGATGCCGACCACACCCGCGTCGCCGATGAGCGGGTTGCTGTTCTTCACGACGCCCGCGCCCGGCAGCTCGGTCTCCGGCATCGCCACGATCTCGGCCACGACCGGATGCGCCAGGGCCAGGCTCGCGAGCTTGACGAGCGCGGCGGGGGTGGCGGTGTTGTCGGGGTCGATGCCGCTGGCGTCGACCATCGTGATGTCGCTGAGGCCGTGCGCCGCCAGCCACTCGGGCACCCCCAGCACGAACGCGTCCTTCGACCCCCACAGGTCGGTGGTGAGGCGGTCGATGTAGTTGTTGGCCGAGCCGATCAGGATGCCCTCGAGCATCTGACGCTGCGTGAGCTCTCCGTCGATCGGCACATCCAGGGCCGACTCGTTCTGGTACCGGTACTGCCAGTACAGCTGGTTGTCCTCGACCGTGAAGGGGTAGGAGGGGCCGGTCTCGCCGACGGCGAGCGGCGCCTTGTCGAGGATCATCAGCACGGTCACGACCTTGGCGATGCTCGCCATGGGCACGCTCTCGGTGTTCAGCGCGGCGATCGTGCCGAGACCCTCGGCGCCGACGGCGGCGGTGCCCTCTGCGGGCCACGTGAGACCGAGCGGGCGGCCCGCGGCGGGCTGAACGGCGGCCTCCGAGACCGTCGGGGCGACGGCGCCCAGCGGCCACAGCGCGCAGCCGACAACGTACGCCAGCGCCAGGCCGCCCGCAGTCAGCAGGGGGGCGGCGACGGAGGTGCGCCGGGTGCGCGCGGGCGGCAGCAGGCCGGCCGTGGCGGGAACGTGCGGCGCCGCCGAGAACGACGCGGGCGCGGGGCTCGCCTGGACGGCTGCGGGATCGACCCACGCTAGCGCGGCCGTGCGCGGCTGCGCCGGATCGACCGCTGCGGCGAGGTCGAGAGCGCTGCGTCCGGCCTCACGGCGTGCGCGGCGGCTCTCGGACTCGGGGGTGGGAGGCTCGGGCGTCGGGTCGATGTCCTCGGCCGACAGCGCGCGGCGCGTAGCGCGGCGCTCGAGCGCGATGAGCTCCGCGACGTCGAGGGCCTGCGTCGGACCCAGATCGTCCTCGTCCCCGGTCAGGTCGGCGCGGCGCGTCAGGTCTGTCCGACCCTCGCCGGTGCCGTCCTCTCCGGCGGCGTGCCCCTCGGTGCCGTGCTCTTCGAGGCCGGTGGAGTCATCCGGATCCTGCGGCTGAAGGCTCATGTCGACGGCCACCTCCGGCACATCGTGGGGCGGGACATCCGTGGCGACCGTGCCGACGGGGGCCTCCGGCGCGGACGCGAGGATTGGATCGCGCCGGTCGGGGAGGAGGTCGTCGGTTGCCACGCGCCTACGGTACCGGGCGATCCCGGGAGAACCCGGACATGGGGCGTTGAGCGCAGGGCACGTCGGAGTCGTAGAATCGCCTCACACACCACGGGAGTCCGGCGAGCCGGGCTGAGAGGAAGCGAACCGCGCTTCGACCGTCGAACCTGATCCGGATCATGCCGGCGCAGGGAGGAGAGAGATGAACACGTCTACGTCCGCACGCCCTGAGGCGTCCACCGCCCGCGGAGCCCGCCGCCTCACCTGGCGCGTCGTCGACATCGTCGTCGCCAGCGTGATCGGCGTCGCCTGCGCCGTGATCTTCCTGATCTGGAACGTCGGCTACGAGGCGCCCGGCGCGCTGCTCGGCGCCGCGCTGCCGGGTCTGGGCGGCCTCATGGCAGGGCCCTGGCTGATCGCCGGCGTGCTCGGCGGGCTGATCATCCGCAAGCCGGGTGCGGCCCTGTACGCCGAGCTGCTGGCGGCGGTGATCTCGGCGCTGATCGGCAACAGCTGGGGACCGCTCACCATCGTCTCGGGCCTCGTGCAGGGCCTCGGCGCCGAGCTGATCTTCGCGGCCTTCCTGTACGCGTCGTTCCGGCTGCCCGTCGCGGTGCTCGCGGGCGCGCTCGCCGGTGTCGCGTGCGGCATCAACGACCTCGTGCTCTGGTACGCCGGCGCCGACGCGCTGTTCTCGACGGTCTACGTGATCTCGACCACGGTGTCGGGCGCGCTCGTGGCGGGCCTCGGCGGCTGGGCGATCGCGCGCGGCCTCGCCGCGACGGGAGCGCTCAACCGCTTCGCGGCCGGGCGGGCCGCGGCCAAGCGCGTCTGACGTGACGGCGTCGGCCGCGCCGGCCCCCGCCGCCGTCGAGGCGCGCGGCTGGGGCTGGCGCTACGCGACCCGCCGTGCGTGGGCGGCCCGCGGGCTCGACCTGTCGATCGCGCCGGGTGAGCGGGTGCTGCTGCTGGGCGGCAGCGGATCCGGCAAGTCGACGCTGCTGCACGCGCTCGCGGGCGTGCTGGGGGGCGACGAGGAGGGCGAGCAGCAGGGATCGCTGCGCCTCGACGGCGTCGCGCCGCACGCCGCGCGCGGCCGCGCGGGACTCGTGCAGCAGGATCCGGATGCCCAGGCCGTGCTGGCCCGCGTCGGTGACGACGTGGCGTTCGGATGCGAGAACCTGGGCGTGCCGCGCGCCGAGATCTGGCCCCGGGTGCGCGAGGCTCTCGACCTCGTGGGCCTGCACGTGCCGCTCGACCGCTCCACCTCGGCGCTGTCGGGCGGCCAGAAGCAGCGGCTGGCGCTGGCGGGTGCCCTCGCTATGCGTCCGGGGCTGCTGCTGCTCGACGAGCCCACCGCCAATCTCGACCCGGCGGGCGCGCGCTCGGTGCGCGACGCCGTCGGCCGGGTGCTCGATCGCACGGGCGCGACGCTCGTGGTCGTGGAGCACCGCATCGACGTGTGGCTGCCGCTGATCGACCGGATCGTGGTGCTCGGCTCCGCCGTGGCCGCATCCGGAGGCGACGGAGCGGGGGGCTCCGGCGTCATCGCCGACGGCACTCCGCACGAGGTGCTGGACGTCCAGGGCGCGGCGCTGGCCGCGACGGGCGTCTGGGTGCCCGGCATCCTGCCGCCCCATCCCGTCGCTCCCACGTCGCCGCCGGGCGCCACGCTCCTGTCGGCGCGGGCGCTCGAGGTGGCCCGTGTCGCTGGCCGCCCCGTGGCGGGCCCACTCGACGAGCGGGTGCGCGAGGGGGAGGTGCTCGGCGTCATCGGCGCGAACGGCGCGGGCAAGTCGACGCTCGGGCGCACGCTCGCGGGGCTCCTGCCGCCCGCGGCGGGTGTCGTCGAGGCGGTACCCGAGCTGGCGGCGGGCGCGGGGTCGGCGCCCATCCGGTGGTCGTCACGCCAGCTGCTGACCCGCATCGGCACGGTGCTGCAGTCGCCGGATCACCAGCTGCTGGCCACGACGGTGCGGCGCGAGCTCGAGGTCGGGCCGCGGGCCCTGAAACTCCCCGATGCCGAGGTGAGCGCCCGCGTCGACGAGCTGCTCGAGCGGCTGCGCCTCGCGCGCCTCGCCGAGGCCAACCCCCACACGCTGTCCGGCGGCGAGAAGCGGCGGCTCACCGTCGCGGCGATGCTCGCGACACGGCCCCGCGTCGTCGTGCTCGATGAGCCGACGTTCGGACAGGATGCCCGCACGTGGGCCGAGCTCGTCGACATCATCGCGGCGCTGCGCGACGGACGCGCCGACGGCGGCGGGGGACAGCAGCGATCGGCGGTCGTCGCGATCACGCACGACGCCGACGTGCTCACGGCGCTGCACGCGCGCGTGCGGGAGCTTCCCGGGCGGTCGGCCGGAGCCTCCGACAGCGGGGCACGCGCGTGATCCTGCCGGCACCGAGCTCGCGACCCGGCCCTCTCGCGCGGGTCAATCCCGTGGCCAAACTGGGCGCCGGGCTGCTGATCGCGCTTCCGCTCATCCTGTCGGTCGACTGGGTGTCGGCCCTGACCGCGCTCCTGCTGGAGGTGCCGCTGCTGCTGCTCGCCGGGCTCGGCTGGCGCGAGTTCTGGTGGCGCACGGCGCCCGTGTGGATCGCCGCGCCGCTCACCGGCGTCACGATCGCGCTCTACGGCCAGGCGAGCGGGGCCGTGCTGTTCGAGTGGCTGTTCATCCGTGTCAGCGAGGGCTCGCTCGAGCTCGCGGCGGCGGCGACGCTGCGCATCCTCGCGATCGCGCTGCCCGGCGTCGCGCTGTTCGCGACCGTGGATCCGACCGACCTGGCCGACGGGCTGTCACAGCGCGTGCGCCTGCCCGCGCGCTTCGTGCTGGGGGCGCTCGGCGGTCTGCGCCTCGTCGGCCTGCTCGTGGACGATTGGCGCGAGCTCGCGGTCGCGCGCCGCGCGCGTGGCGTCGCCGACACCGGGCGGCTGCGACGCCTGTTCGGCATGGCGTTCGCACTGATCGTGCTGGCGATCCGCCGCGGCTCGACCCTGGCGACGTCGATGGAGGCCCGCGGCTTCGGGGCGCCGACGAGGCGCACCTGGGCGCGCGTGTCCCCGTGGGGCGCACGCGAGTGGGTGCTGCTCCTGGCGGGCGCCGCCATCTCGGCCGCGGCCGTCGCGGTCTCGATCGCCACCGGCGCGTGGAACCTCATCCTGGGCGGCACGATCTAGCGACCGGTGGCTCGAACCGACGGCGAGGACCGGTCATCGTGCCCGGGCCGCCAGCCGTCCAGCCTGCAGCTCGCGCACGAGTCGCAGCCGGAACAGTCGCACCTGGCGACCGGCGTCGCGCTCGTACGCGCGGTAGCCCGGCCACTGGCGCTCGATGCGCAGCCAGGCCGCCTCGCGGGCATCCGGATCGGTGTCGATCCGAGTCGCCTGCACCGCATATCGCCGGCCGCGCACCGTGATCTCGGCGTCGGGATGCGCGAGCAGGTTGTGCGTCCATCCGGGATGGCTGCCGCGCGCGAAGTTGGTGCCCGCGACGATGGCGCTGCCCGCTCCGTCGGGGGTGTACATCAGCTCGCTCGCTCGCGGCTCGCCCGACTTCGCCCCCACGGTGTGCAACGTGAGAGAGGGCACGAGCAGCCCCGAGACCTGCACGCGCCCGCCGGTCAGGCGCCGCGTAAGGCGCTCGGCCATCGGCAGCGCGCGCGGCCCGAGCCACCGGAACGCGCGCGTGCGCGTGAGCGGCGCGAGCAGCGACCGCACCCATCCCACGACGCGTGACATGGTGCGATCCTCCCGCTCGGCGGGCTGCCGGTCCAGAGCCCGCGCGCCGGGCTCAGCCGCCGAGCACGCCCGCGATGGCGTTCCAGGCCTGGTAGACGCCCAGCACGATGAACAGCAGGGCCGTGATGCCGAGCGCCACGTTGAGGTACCACTTATTGCGGTACTCGCGCGGCACGCGGTCGGTGTTCAGGATCGGCAGCAGCGTGATCGCCAGGAACGGCATGAACAGCGCTCCGAGGAACCCGTACAGCAGCACCAGGAAGATCGGCTGGTCGAACAGCAGCAGCAGCATCGGCGGGAACGACAGCCACAGCACGTAGACCTTGAACCACTTGCCGCCCGCCTTCGAGTCGGGGTGATCCGACCCCTTCCCGGTGACGTTGCCCATGAAGTCGGCGAACATCAGCGAGACGCCGTTCCAGACACCCAGCACCGATGAGAAGCCCGCGGCCCAGAAGCCGACGAGGAACCAGACGCCGATGAAGTCGCCGTAGCGGTCGCGCAGCACGCCGTCGAGCTCGAGCAGGCCCTGGTCGCCGGCGGCCAGGGAGACCCCCGCGGCGCGTACGACCTCCGCGCCCACGATGAGCATCGAGATGACGAAGATGCCCGTCATGACGTACGCCATGGTGTTGTCGATGCGCATCACGCGCAGGAAGCGGGGCTTGTCCCAGCCCTTCTCGCGCAGCCAGTAGCCGTAGGCCGCGAGCGTGATGGTGCCGCCGACGCCGCCCGCCAGCGCCAGGGTGTTGAAGACGCCGCCCTCGGGGATCATCGGCACGAGGCCCGCGATCGTGTCGAGGAAGTTCGGGGCCGCGATGACGGCCAGGATGACGATGGTCACGAACATCAGGCCGACCAGCGCCGCCGTGACCCGCTCGAAGACCTTGTATCGGCTGAACCAGATCATGACGAACGCGACGATGCCGGTGAGCACGGCCCATGGCCACACCTGCGCGCCGAAGCTGCCCTCCGGGAAGAGCGCCGCGATCGGCAGGGCAGTCGAGCTGATCGCCGAGGCGGCGTAGACGAGGCCCCAGATCACGATGTACGGCGCGAAGTACCAGACCGGCCAGCGTCCCAGCGAGCGCCAGCCCTCGAAGATCGTCCTGCCCGTCGCGACTGTGTAGCGGCCCGCGCCCTCGACGAGCACGATCTTCAAGATGACGCCCAGCACGACGGCCCACAGCAGTCCGTAGCCGTAGTTCGACCCGGCCACGAGGGTGGCCACCATATCGGCCGACCCCACACCCGTCGCGGCGACCACCAGGCCAGGGCCGATCACTCGCCAGCGGGGAGTCTCGCTCGTCTCGGTGGTCTGCTGCGCGCTCATCCGTCCTCCTCGATCGGGGTGATGGCCCGACCCTAACGGCGGCGACGGACATCGCGGGGGAGCGATGGGCAAGAGTCCACAGATCCGCCCGGCGGGCGTTCGGCCGGCCGGGCGTCCGACCCGCCGGGCGTCCGACCCGCCGGGCGTCCGACCCGCCGGGCGACGGACCCGCGGGGCGACGGACCCGCGGGGCGACGGACCCGCGGGCGCGGAACCGTCTCCCGGGCGGCTCAGCGAGCGAGTGCGGCGACGTCCTCGGGCGTGGCCGTGTCGGGCGCGTTGACGCAGACGGTGTCGGCCAGGTCGCCGTATCTCTCGCGCAGCCGCTCCCGCACCTCGCTCGGCGTGCCCGAGACGGCGAACGCGTCGAGCATCTCGTCGCTCACGAGCCCCGCCATCTCCCGCCACTCGCCGCGGCGCGACGCGTCGTGCATCCTGTCGGCCGTCTCGGCCCAGCCGTGCAGCTCCATCACCGCGCGGTAGGCGGGAGTCGAGCCGTAGAACGCGATCTGCTGGCGCACGGCGGCCTCCTGGGCGGCGCGGGCGGCGGCATCCTGCGCCACGACGACGAACGGCAGCAGGATGAGCTTGACCGGCTCGGTCAGCTCGGAGCGCGCGCGTCCGGCCGCCAGAGCGGGCAGGCTCACCTCGGTGAGGTACTCGCGCGTCGTGAAGGCGTGTGCGACGAATCCGTCGGCCGCCTCGCCCGCGAGCCGCGTCATGGCCGGCCCCACGCCGGCGAGCCAGATGGGCGGGTTGCCGTACGGGTTCGGACCCGGGTCGAACACGGGCGACATCAGCGTGTGGCGGTAGTGCTCGCCGCGCACCTCGAGCTTCTCCCCGGTCTCCCACGCGCGCCAGATCGCGCGCACCGCACCGATGAACTCGCGCATGCGCGGCACGGGCGCCGACCACGGCATCGAGAAGCGCTTCTCGATGTGTGCCTGCACCTGCGAGCCCAGGCCCAGCGCGAAGCGGCCCTCGGCCGCGAGCTGCACGTCGTTCGCGGCCACGGCGACCGTCATGGGATTGCGGGCGAACGCGACGGCGATCGCGGTCGATACCCGGACGTCGCGCCCCGCGCGCCGCGCCTCGCGGGCCGCCAGCGCGCAGGCGATGAAGGGGTCGTGCTGCGTCTCGGCCAGCTGCAGGCCGCTGAAGCCGGCCTCCGCGGCGAACCGTGCGGCCCGCTCTGCGCCCTCGGGGCTGGCATCGCGTGTGCCGATCTCGATGTGGAACTCCGTCGTCTCGCTCACGCGGCCATTCTGCCGGTCGGTCGCGTGCCCGCCCACATCCGCTGTCGCATCCTGCCGACCGTGCCCCGCCTGGCCGGCTCGGATTCGGAGAAATCCACGGATTCGGATCATCCGGTCTCGTCCGATCCGGAGATGCGCAGATCTCCGCATCCGTGGCGACGTCGCATCCCTGGTTCGCCGCCGCGGGCGCGGCGGATCTCTCCAAGCAGGACGACGCACCAGCGCTCTCGCAGGCGCCTCCCCTAACCTGAAACGCATGACCGACACGCCTGCGCGCCCCGCGAACACGCCCGTCCGCAGCACGGGCGCCCGTCAGGTGCGCCCCCAGACCGAGGGATGGCAGCAGGCCAAGGACGAGTCCGGTCGCCCGCTGCTGCAGTTCGCGAGCCCCAAGCGCGGCAAGCCGCCCGTGCACCTGGCCGACCTCACGCCCGAGGCGAGGGTCGAGAAGATGAAGGAGCTGGGTCTGCCGGGCTTCCGCGCGAAGCAGATCGCGAAGCACTACTTCCAGCACTGGACGAGCGACCCCGCCGACATGACCGACCTGCCGGCCGCCGGCCGCGAGGAGCTGGTCGCGGGCATGCTGCCGAACCTGCTCACCGAGGTGCGGCGCCTGGAGACCGACAAGGGCGACACCATCAAGTTCCTGTGGCGTCTGCACGACGGTGCGCTGGTCGAGTCGGTGCTGATGCGCTACCCGGGCCGCATCACGCTGTGCGTGTCGTCGCAGGCCGGATGCGGCATGAACTGCCCGTTCTGCGCCACGGGCCAGGCGGGACTGACGCGCAACATGTCGTCGGCCGAGATCATCGAGCAGATCGTGCGCGCCAACCGCGCGATCGCCAATGGCGAGCTGGGCCGCCGCGAGCACCCCGACGAGCGCGTCACGAACATCGTCTTCATGGGCATGGGCGAGCCGCTGGCCAACTACGCCCGGGTGATGCACGCCGTGCGCACGATGGTCGACAAGAAGGACGGCCTCGGGATGAGCGCGCGCGGCATCACGATCTCGACCGTCGGGCTGGCACCGGCCATCCGCAAGCTGGCGGATGAGGACATCCCGGTGACGTTCGCGCTGTCGCTGCACGCGCCGGACGACGAGCTGCGCGACGAGCTGATCCCGGTGAACTCGCGCTGGAAGGTCGACGAGGTGCTCGACGCCGCGCGCGGCTACTTCGACAAGACCGGGCGCCGCGTGTCGATCGAGTACGCGCTGATCCGGGACATGAACGACCACCCGTGGCGCGCAGACCTGCTGGCCGACAAGCTCAATGCCCGCGGGCGCGGCTGGGTGCACGTCAACCCGATCCCGCTGAACCCGACCCCCGGATCGGTGTGGGACGCGTCCGAGCGCTCGGTGCAGCAGGAGTTCGTGCGCCGCCTCAACGACGCGGGCGTCCCCACCACCATCCGCGACACCCGCGGCAAGGAGATCGACGGTGCCTGCGGCCAGCTGGTCGCCACCGAAGAGGACAAGGCCGCGGCGGCGCTCTGAGCCGCGAACCCCGTCGTCCCACTGCACACCAATTTTCGTGTGTACTCGGCGACCCGCGAGTGCACACGAATATTGGTGTGTACTCGGCGACCCGCGAGTGCACACGAAAATTGGTGTGCACTCGGGTGAGACGCCGCAGGGCGCGTCGTCGTGAGCCGCCCCGCCCCTGCCCCGCGCCGATAGCGTGGGGGCATGGTCAACTATCGCTACCTCGGCAACAGCGGCTTCAAGGTCTCGGAGATCACCTACGGCAACTGGGTGACCCATGCGTCGCAGGTCGAGAACGACGCCGCGATCGCCACGGTGCACGCCGCGCTCGACGCCGGCATCACCACGTTCGACACGGCCGACACCTACGCCAACACGGCGGCCGAGGAGGTGCTCGCCGAGGCGCTGAAGGGCCAGCGCCGCGAGGGCCTGGAGATCTTCACGAAGGTCTACTTCCCGATCGGCCCGAAGGGACCGAACGACCACGGACTGTCGCGCAAGCACATCATGGACGGCATCCACGGATCGCTGCGCCGCCTGAACGTCGAGTACGTCGACCTGTACCAGGCGCACCGCTACGACCACGAGACGCCGCTCGAGGAGACGATGCAGGCGTTCGCCGACATCGTGCGCCAGGGCAAGGCGCTCTACATCGGCGTCTCCGAGTGGACCGCCGAGCAGCTGCGCGACGGCCACGCTCTCGCGAAGCAGCTGGGCTTCCAGCTGGTCTCGAACCAGCCGCAGTACTCGATGCTGCACCGCGTGATCGAGGGCAAGGTCATCCCGGCCTCCGAGGAGCTCGGGATCTCGCAGATCGTGTGGTCGCCCATGGCGCAGGGTGTGCTGAGCGGCAAGTACCTGCCCGGCCAGCCGGTGCCCGCCGGCAGCCGCGCGACCGATGAGAAGAGCGGTGCGGCGTTCATCCAGCGCTTCATGAACGACGAGACGCTCACCGCCGTGCAGAAGCTCAAGCCGATCGCCGAGCAGGCGGGCCTCACGATGCCGCAGCTGGCCATCGCATGGGTGCTGCAGAACCCCAACGTGGCCGCGGCCCTCGTGGGCGCTTCGCGCCCCGAGCAGCTCGCCGACACGGTCAAGGCGTCGGGCGTGAAGCTGGAGCCCGAGGTCATGACGGCGATCGACGAGGCGCTGTCGGGCGTGGTGAACGACGACCCCGAGCAGACGTACTCGGTGTCGCCGAAGACCCGGCTCGTCTGACCCTCCTCGCCACAACGCAGGACCTCCTGCGGCTCGGCGGCGTGTCGCCGTCGTCCCGCGGCGCGGCATGCCCGAGCCCTCGGGAGTTCCTGCGTTGGGCGGGAGGGCCCGGCCTCGCACCCTCCTCCCGGCGATCCTTGGCATGATCTACTGGTGACCCCTGCCCGCATCCCGACGCCGCTGCGCGTCGTCTACGGGCTCTTCGCGGTCGCGGCCCTCGCGCTCGCCGCGTTCACCCTCGTGTTCTTCACCCGGTGGATCGCGTCGCTCGAACCGGTCGCCGCGTTCCTCGCCGCCTACCCGGGTGCCGCGCCGATGCCCGAGGGGCAGGGGATCGGCATCCCGGGCTGGCTGTCGTGGAGCCACTTCCTCAACGCGTTCTTCCTGCTGCTGATCATCCGGTCGGGCATCCGCATCCGCGGCGAGAAGACCCCTGGCGGACTGTGGACGTCGCGGCGCGTCAAGAAGCGCCGGATGAGCCTGACGATGTGGTTCCACATCGCGGTCGACGTGCTCTGGATGCTCAACGGGCTCGCGTTCGTCGTGCTGCTGTTCGCGACGGGGCACTGGGTGCGCATCGTGCCGACCAGCTGGGACGTGTTCCCGAACGCGCTGTCGGCGCTCATCCAGTACCTGTCGCTCGACTGGCCGACGCACAGCGGCTGGACCGGCTACAACGGCCTGCAGCAGCTGCTCTACTTCGCGATCGTGTTCGTGGCGTCGCCGCTGGCCATCCTGTCGGGAGCACGCCTCAGCGCCTTCTGGCCGCGCGGCGATTCACGCCTGAACCGGGCTTTTCCGTTCGAGCTGGCGAAGGCCGTTCACTTCCCGGTGATGCTGTTCTTCGTCGGATTCGCGATCGTGCACGTGGGGCTGGTGCTGGCCACGGGCGCGCTGCGCAACCTCAACACCATGTACGCCGGGCAGGATGCGGTCAACTGGACCGGGTTCTGGATCTTCGTGGCCTCGCTGCTCGTCATGGCCGCCGGATGGATTGCCGCCCGCGACCGCGTGATCGCTCCTATCGCCCGGGTGTTCGGCGACGTGCGCATGCGCGGCGGGCGCTGACCGGGCGGTGACCCGGGCCCGTCGGGGCGCCGGCTATTCGACCGTGAACTTCACGGCTTCGGACGACACATGCAGGTTGTCGCCGGCACCGACCTTGGCGTCGCCGGCCCTGGCGTCCTCCGGCACCGTGAACGTGCCCTCGAGCGAACCGTCTTCGCCCACGCGCGCCTCGCCGAGCACCTTCTGGCCGCCGCCCTGCGTCCAGAACAGCCGCACCAGGGTCACGGGATCGGCCCCCGAGGGGCCGGACGACGCGGCGATGCTGTCCTCGCAGACGACATAGCCGTCGCCGCTGACCTCGATGGTGTCGCCCGGGGCGCCCCGCGTGGGCTCGAGCGTGAGGCTGGCTGCTTCGCAGGCCTGGGCCGAGGCGCCGTCCTGCGGTGACGAGCCGTCCACCGCCGCGTCGGATGGCTCCGACGACGCGCCGCATCCTGCCAGCAGCAGGGCGAGCAGGGGAACGGTGATGAGCGCGGAGCGGAGCATGGCGATCACGACGCTACAGAATCATCCGGGATGCGCACAGCAAGGCCCCGCCGAGGGACGACGGGGCCTTGCTGTCCGGATCAGCGGCTGGGGCCGCTCACCGGATGTCCGCGGTGACCGCCCGTCGCCGGAGGATCATCAGCACACCGCCCGTCAGGATGAGCCCCAAGGCCGCGAGGGCGACACCCCAGGGCGACTCGGCGCCGGTCGCCGCCAGGCCGCCGGCGGCGATGACGGTGAGATCGGCCGTGACGGGGTCGAGCCCGTCCGAGGTGATCTCGAGCGTGTGCGGGCCGACCTCGAAGTCGGCCGGGATGGCGATCTCGAACGCGATCGATCCGTTCGCGTCGGCGGCGGGCAGGCCCTCCACCACGATCGGGTCGCTGTGCAGCGTGGCACCGACCCGCTGGCCGGGCTCCAGGCCGGTGAGACGCACGCCGAGCGTGTCGCCCTGCTCGACCGCGGTGCTGCTGAGCGTGATCGTGACCCAGGCCTGCTCATCCAGCTCCTCCGTCGGGGTGGGCGACGGGGCCGGCTCGTCACCGGTCCACACCACGGCTCGTCCCAGCGGGGCGGGGTCGACCAGGTCGCGCGAGGCGAAGTAGTCGACCGTGGCCGACAGGTCGATCAGGCCGGTGTCGGCGGTGCCACGGCCCTCCGCGAGCGTCGCGAAGCCGTCGCCGCCGGCGGCGAGGAACGAGTTCGTCACGATGAGCAGCTCATCCGTCGGCTCGATCTCCTCGCCGAGGTACGACATCGAGATGATGTGCTCCCCGGGCTCCGCGTCCTCGACGTACTCGTACGCGAAGCCGTCGGAGACGCCGAGGTGCAGCTTGGGTCGCTCCGCGCCAGGCTGCCACTGCTCCTCGAGCACCTGCTCGAGCTGCTCGCCCGTGAGCGCCAGCGTGACGAGCGTGTTGCCGAACGGCTGGACCGCGGCGACATCCGCGTAGGTGACGGTGCCGTCACCCTTGAAGAGCAGGTCGTCGCGCAGTCCGCCGGGATTCATCAGGGCGATCTGCGCCGGCTCGGCGCCGCCGTAGTTCTCGTACTCCGACGCCGCCCAGAGGTAGACGTCGGCGACCAGGTTGCCCATGGCCGACTCCACCCCGCGGTCGGAGCCCGCAGGGCTGCCGCCGCGCAGGATGTCGCCCGAGATCCTGCCGACCGGCTGCGATCCGAGCACCTCGGCCTCGGCCTCGGCCGCCGCCACGATGTCCGCGACCGTGGGATCGGCCGGGAAGTTGGCGACGGGCTCGTCGCCCGAGTCGTCGACGAGGTCGACCGTGGATCCGTCGATCGAGATCAGCTCGTTCGTCTCCGAGTCGACCACGATGTCCAGGGCGCCGAGCGTCGTGCCGTACTGGTGCGCCTGGATGACCGGACGCCCGCCGATCTCGCAGCCGTACAGCTGGTGCGTGTGGCCCGAGACGATCGCGTCGATGTCATCCGATGCGCCGCGCAGCAGGGCGCCGTACTCGGAGTCCTCCGACGCCATCGCCGCGCAGTCCTCACCGGCCGAGCCGGAGTGGGTCAGCAGCACGATCACGTCGGCCTCTCCCGAGGCCGTCAGCTCGGCGGCGACGCGGTTCGCGGCCTCCAGCTGGTCGCCGAACTCGATGTCGGCGATGCCCGCGGGGCTCACGAGCGTGGTGGTGTCCGACGTGACGGTGCCGATGAAGCCGACCGTGACGCCGCCCACCTCGCGGATGGCGTACTCCTGCAGGGCCGGATCCGTCGTGCCCTTCCTGTAGACGTTCGCACCGAGGGCGAAGTCGCCGCCGGGCAGGCCCGTCTTCTCCTCGTAGCGCGGGAGGACGCGGCCGGTCAGGTCGGAGAAGCCCTGGTCGAACTCGTGGTTGCCCACGGCGCTCACATCGAGCCCGCCCGCGGACAGGGCGTCGATCGTCGGGTTGTCGTCGGCGATGAACGACGTGAACGTCGAGGCGCCGATGTTGTCGCCCGCCGACGCGAACAGCGTGTTCGGGTTCTCGTCGCGGTAGTGCGCGACGGCACCGGCGAGCACCGCGGCGCCCGCCTCGTCGCCGTTCGCCGAGACGCGGCCATGGAAGTCGTTGATCGTCAGCACGGAAACCTCGGTGGTGCCGTCGTCGATCGTCCAGAGGGTCGTCGATCCGGTGATCTCGTTGCCCACCGCGAGCATCGGCTTGCCCGTGGGCGAGTCGGCGGCCGGGATGAAGTCGAGACCCTCGGGGCCCAGGTCGCCCGCTGCGTTCACAGTGTCGGCGATCTCAGCGTCGCTCGCACCGGCGTCCTGGAGCTGCTCGACGGCCTCGCCGAGGTTCACGTCCCAGTTGCGGTTGTCGACGTACGACACGTAGCGGGGCGCAACGGGCTCGGTGATGTCGTAGACCATCACGCCGCTCAGGCGCTCGAGGCCGATGAACGCGTACGTGCGGTCGTTCACCTGGCCGATGGCGAGGTTCTCGGGCTCGACGCCCTTGGCGTCGCTGCGGCTCTCGGCCTCGTTGTCGTCGTGGCCGGCGTTGAACACCACGCCGTCGAGCTGCGAGGTGATGTCCTCGAACGCCGAGCCCGAGTCGAACACGAGCTGGCCATCGGGCGTCCACACCGAGAACGACCGGCCGCCGTACGTGTACAGCTCGTCGTAGCACTCGCCGTCGAAGCCGTCTTCGATCGAGACGTCGAGGCGCCCGAGCGCGGCGTCGTCGGCGTATGCCGCGATGCTGTCGCAGAGGGGGCCCTGGCCGTCGGCGGCGAGGTCCTTCACGCGCGCTGCGTCGACGTAGGCGCCCCACTCGCGCACATCGCCTTCGTTCGCGGTGACGAGGAACGTCTGCCCGTTCGCCTCGTAGGCGGCGATGCCGTCGGGCATGTACATGCCCTTGAGGCCCGGGTACCGGGCGATGTTCACGCTGGGCGCATCGCGGGGATCGCGATCCGACGCGTCGATGCCCACGGTGCCGTAGTCCTTGGTGCCGAGCGGCAGGATGTCCGTCACGGTCGCGGAGGGCAGGTCGACGACCGCGATCGAGTTGGCCTCCTGCAGCGTGGCGTAGGCGGTGGTGCCGGAGACGGTCACGTACTCGGGCTCGAGGTTGCGCGACACGGGCAGGTCGGTGCCGTGCGGTGCCGGGCCGAAGACACGCACGCCATCCGGCAGCGCGGCGCCCTCGAACGCGTGGAAGTCGGCGGTGGCCACGGCCGACTGGCCAGCGGCGGCCACGGTGTCGGGCAGCGCGATGACGCTGAGGGATCCCTCGGGGTCGGTCGAGAAGTCGTCGGCCGGCTCTCCCTCGTTGGCCACGACCGCGTACGCGCCATCGGGCGAGACGGTGACCATGTCGGGCAGCGCGCCGACCGTCACCGTGCCCAGCACGGCGGCCTCGGCGGTGTCGGCGTTCGCGTCGAAGAACAGCACGCGGCCGGGAGCCGTCTTGTCGGCGGCGTCCTCGAGCGCGACCACGCCCAGCCCGTCGTCACGGATCGCGACCGAGTTGGCCACCGCGCCATCGGCGCCCAGCTCGAACAGCTCGGCGAGGTTGGCGGGATCGCTCATGTCGATCACGAACACGGTGCCGGCCGCGGCGTTGACCGAGAAGAGGCGGTCGCCGTGCGACTGCACGATCTCGGAGGCGCCCTGGTCGAACAGACCCGTCTCGAACGTGCCGGTCGGGGTGAGGGTGAAGGGCGCGTCGCCCGCGGCGTCGGAGACACGGTCGTCGACGATGGCGCCGTGCGCGGCGAGCGGCACGAGCGCCAGCGCGCACGCCGTCGCCGCGGTGGCCGCGCCGGCGAGCAGGCGGGCGGCGCCACGGCGGCCGGGCAGCGCCCGGCGGCTGAGGGGTGAAGGCATGGGATCCTCTTGGGTCAGAAGGGTGGGGGAAGCGCCGCGGGCGGGCGCCCTTCCAGTCCTAGGCCCGCCAGGTTGCGGGCGGGTGAACGCCACATCACGGACCCGTGGCGAGCGGCGCGCCGCCGACACCGGCGGTGCAGCGGCCGCGCGCGCCAGCCGGCCCGGCGTCATCCTGCGGCGCCGTCCGGGCCGTCGCGATCCGGCATGCTGGGACGAGCACCATGCGAGGAGGCAGGATGACCGACAGCACGTACGAGACGATCCGCACCGAGGTGCGGGGGCGCGTGGCATGGATCACGCTTGACCGGCCCCAGGCGCTCAACGCGCTCAACGGGCAGGTGATGCGCGACATCGTCGCCGCGGCGACCGCGTTCGACGCCGACGAGGGCATCGGCGCCATCGTCGTGACCGGGTCGGAGCGCGCGTTCGCCGCGGGCGCTGACATCAAGGAGATGGAAGGCCTGAACGGCCGAGACGTCGCGGTGGGCGATCGGTTCCAGGGCTGGCAGACGTTCGCGGACGTCCGGACGCCCGTGGTCGCCGCGGTGGCGGGGTACGCGCTTGGCGGCGGCTGCGAGCTCGCGATGATGTGCGACATCATCCTGGCGGCCGAGACGGCGAAGTTCGGTCAGCCCGAGATCACGCTGGGCGTCATCCCCGGCATGGGAGGAACGCAGCGCCTGCTGCGCGCCGTGGGCTACTACAAGGCCGCCGAACTGGTGCTGTCGGGCCGGATGATCGACGCCGCCGAGGCCGAGCGCATCGGCCTGGTGTCGCGTATCGTGCCGGCGGACGAACTGCTCGCCGAGGCCGAGAAGCTCGCCGCGACGATCGCCGAGAAGCCCCTGCCGGCGCTCTACGCGGCCAAGGCCGCGCTCGACGCCGCCCTCGAGTCTCCGCTGCGCGAGGGACTGCGCCTCGAGAAGCACCTGTTCGCGTCCATGTTCGACACCGAGGACCAGAAGGAGGGCATGGCGGCCTTCCGCGAGAAGCGCGCGCCCGAGTTCCGTCACCGCTGAGGGGCAGCCGGCGGGGGCGCGGCCGGGCGTGGAGCGGCCGGGGCGTGGAGCGGCGGGCGGGGCGTGGCGCGCGGCCGGGCGTGGCGGGGCCCGGCTCGGGGTGTGGGGCGGCGGCCGGGCGTGGAGCGGCCGGGGCGTGGGGCGGCGGCCGGGCGTGTGGGCGGCCGGGCGTGTGGGCGGCCGGGCGTGTGGGCGGCCGGGCGTGGGGCGGCGGCCGGGCGTGGCGGGGCCCGGCTCGGGGTGTGGGGCGGACCGGGGTTCGGCGCTCTGGCGTCCTCACCCTGCGCTGACTAGCCCCGGGCGCAGTCGCTAGCGTCGCCGACGGCAGTAACTGCGCCCGGCGCTAGTCAACGACGAGAAGCGCGCACTGTGCGGACCGCGTTGCTCACCGCGGCGACGACGCGGGGGTCGGCGGGCGCGACGCGCGGCACGCCGGCGTCAGCGAGGATGCGCTCGAGGCGCGCGGGAACGATCACGTCGGCCCATTCCCAGCGGGCGATCCGCGTGACCAGGCGCTGCAGCTGAACCTCGCGGCGGCGCTCGTCACGGATGCGCGCCGCCGTCTGAGCGGCCGGCACATCCAGGTACTTCGAGGCACCGTCGGCTTCGCCGATGATGCCGGCGCCTCGCCATAGGAAGTCGGCGCGGCGGACGCCGTCCTCCACCGTGAACTCGACCTGCAGCTCGGGTGCTGCGAAGCCCAGCAGCTGGATCACGACGCGACTGACGCTCTCGAGGACCGACTCCGACAGCGCGGCGGACCGACGGAGGGCATCCCACGCGCGGGCGGTGCCGCGTGGATTGCGCTGCGTGCGGAGACGGTCCTCGAGGTCGGTCAGGCGGACGCCGCCCCGCAGTGCGGCATCCACCACCGCCACGCCGAACGCCAGGGGAAGAACCCGGATCAGGTCGACGACGGTGTCGACCAGGTCCGTGACGCGGATGCCGGAGACGCGCACTTCGCGGCGGCCGTCGACGCCGGTGTGCGAGAGGACGTCGCCATGGCGGTAGGAGTGTCCTGCCACCGTGACGAATACGTGCACGTCTTTCGGTTCCGCGAAGACCGGCAGCCCGTGGACCAACGCCGCAGACTCGAAGGCCAGCAGCGGATCGCCGAGTGAAAAGACGGCCGCGAGCACTCGCTCGCGGTAGCGCTCATGGGGGAGGAGGTTCTGCCACTCCGACTCATGCGCCCGGATGCCGCGCCTGATGGGTATCGTGCCGCGACGTTGCTGCGGGGTGGTGTGGCGGTCGGTGCGGACGAGGCGTGTCATAGTCGCAGGATGGCGACCCCACCGGGACGCGGCGGGCCGCATCCGCATTCCGCAAGCGGACTCCCGACATCCGCCGCCTGTGGACGAATGGCAGGCCCCCCTGCGCCTGGCCCCGCCTCTGTCCTCCCGCTGACTAGCCCCGGGCGGACTTGCTAGCGTCGCCGACCGCAGTATCCGCGCCCGGCGCTAGTCAAAGCTCTGGCCGGAAGCCGCCCAAGCGCTCCCACCACCCGCGCCGCCGGCCACACCCACGGCGCCGGTCGCGCCCGCGCCCGCACCCCGGGCGCCGCTCGCACCCGGGGCGCCGGTCACGCCCGGGCGCCGCCCGCGTCACCGCCCGCGCCCGCACCCCGGGCGCCGGTCGCGCCCGCGGCGCCGGTCGCACCGGCAGCGCCGCCCCCAGCGCCGCCAGCGGCGCCAGCGGCGAAGCCCTCGGCGTACGCCTCGTCGTAGCCGAGGCGGAACATGTCGCGGTCGCCGGTGCGGGGGATGGTGCGGGCGCCGGGCAGATCGAGGTCGCCCACGAGATCGCCGCGGCCGCGCACGACGGCGACGGGCATTCCCGTCGCCTTGCGCTTGACGAGGTCGGCCGCGGCGCACAGCTCGTCGGCCACACAGGGCAGCGTGACGTGGAGGGGCCGCCCCTGGGCGTCGGTGGAGCCGCGCAGATCCTCGAAGACCCGCACGCCGCCGGCGCCGATCGCGTGGTCGATCTGACCGTCCCGCCACGCGCGGCCGAGGGTGTCGGACACCAGCACGCCGACGTCCGCGGCCAGCCGCTCGCGCAGCCCGGCCGCCAGCGCGCGGGCGGACGCATCAGGATCCACCGGCAGCAGCAGCACCGTGCCCTCGGGGGTGTTGGAAGCGTCCACGCCGGCCGCGGCCGACACGATGCCGAGGCGGTTCTCGACGATGCGGGTGACGTGCCCCGACTCGGCGACGCGGGTCGCGACCACCCGCACGGTCTCGGCCGTGATCGCGCCCTCGCGATCGGCGGCCTCGACGAAGCGCCCCTCGGCCTTCGACACGATCTTGCTCGTCACCACCAGGATGTCGCCGTCGACGACCGGATGACCCGACGCGTCGATCGCGGTGACGATCGCGTCGACGAGATCGTCACCCGCGGCGATCTCGGGCATGCCTGCGAGCGGCCAGATGGTCAGCACATCAGGCGCGGTCACGGGCGGACGTACCGCACCTCGCACAGCGTCTCGCCGAGGAACGGCTCCTCGCGGCGGCCGCCGTCGAGGTGGAACCCGCGCTTCTCGTAGAACTCGCGCCCGCCCGGATACCCCTCGGCCAGCCACAGGTAGAGCGGCTCGCCGTCGTCGACCACGGCGTCGAACAGCGCGCGCCCGATGCCCTTGCGGTGCCACGAGTCGAGCAGGTACACGAAGTACAGCTCGCGCGGGGCGGGCGCCTCCTTGTCCCGGGCGGGACCCGTGGCCGCGAAGCCGACGATCTCGCCGTCGACCAGCGCGGCGGCGTGCCGGTGCTCGGGGCCCTGAGAGGTGTAGTGCGTCCACAGCTCCGCCATGCGGCGGGGCGAGACGTTCTCGAGCGTGGCGCTCGAGATGAGGCCGTCATAGGTCTCGTGCCAGACCTTGGCGTGCACGCGGCCCATGGCCTCGGCGTCCACGTCGCGAATCGGCCGGATCAACACGTCGGGGGGAGATACGGTCGCCATGGCGAGACTCTACGCACGGACATCCGCTCTCGGGAAATCCGCGCGTCACGTTGTCGCTCATGGACAACGATGCCGCCTTGGATGCGCGGGATGTGCCAGCATCGCGGTTCGTGAACGTGATCTGGCGAACCCTCCTCGTGATGCTCCGCGCCCGTGTGCGACGCCGGCGCCAGGGGCGTCTGCCGGCCACCGCGGTGGGGCGCGTGCGGCTCACGACGCTGCCGACCGACATCGACCTGCTGCGGCACATGAACAACGGTCGGTACCTGTCGCTGTTCGACCTCGGCCGATGGGACCTCATGATCCGCACCGACCTGGTGGAGATCCTGCGCGAGCGCGGCTGGTACCCGGTCGTCGGAAGCGAGACCGTCACGTTCCGCAAGTCGCTGAACCTGTGGCAGCGCTTCGAGGTGCAGACGCGTTGGATCGGCCACGACGACCGGGCGCTCTATCTCGAGCACCGCGCCGTCGTGCGCGGCGAGGTCTACGCCACCGCGATCATCCGCGCCCGGATGCTGCGCCGCGCGGGCGGCACGGTGCCGATGGACGAGCTGCTCGCAGCCCTCGAGCTGCCGCAGGAGCTGCCGGAGGTGCCCTCCTGGATGCACGAGTGGGCAGAGCACGTCGCGCTGCCCTCGACGCGCCGCCCGGCGCCCAGCGACTGGGACTGAACCGCCCCGCCTCCTCCGGGCGCGCCCTCCTGGGCGGCGCCTGGGCGGCCTCGGTCAGCCGACCCGCGCCCGGGACCACGCGGCGCGGCCGACATATCGCGGTGCCGCGTGTGCGACACGCCTGCGGTCAGGGAGGGGCGACTTAGGCTTCCTCTATGGCCGACGACCTCGACCCGATCCAGCCCCCCGCCGCCGATCTCGTGGAGGGGGCGGTCGCGCTCGCACAGCGGTGGGTGAACGAGGCCGCGGAGGTGAAGGCGGACCCCGCCGCCGAGCGCCTCGCGGGCGTGCTGAAGGATCCGAACGGGCTGCCCTTCACGCTCGGATTCGTCGATGGTGTCATGCGACCCGAGAGCGCCACGGCCGCGGCCGGCAACCTCAGCCGGGTCGCCCCGCTCGTGCCCGAGTTCCTGCCCTGGTACCTGCGCGGCGCGGTGCGCGCGGGCGGTGCCGTGGCGCCCGTGCTGCCGGTGCCGGTCGTGCCGATCGCGCGCCGCGTGCTGCGCGAGATGGTGGGGCACCTGATCGTCGACGCGCGGCCCGAGAAGCTGGGCCCCGCCATCGCGAAGCTGCGCGAGGGCGGTGCGCGCCTCAACCTCAACCTGCTGGGCGAGGCCGTGCTGGGCGAGCAGGAGGCCAAGCGCCGTCTCGCGGGCATCCACGACCTCGTCAAGCGACCGGATGTCGACTACGTCTCGGTCAAGGTGTCGGCCATCGCGAGCCACCTGTCGATGTGGGCGTTCGACGAGACCGTCGACCATGTGGTCGAGCGGCTGCGCCCGCTGTACCTGTCGGCGGCGACGCACGGCACGTTCCTCAACCTCGACATGGAGGAGTACCGCGATCTCGACCTGACCATCGCGGTCTTCCAGCGACTGCTGGCCGAGCCCGAGCTGAAGGCGTATCGCGCCGGCATCGTGCTGCAGGCCTACCTGCCCGACGCGCTGCCCGCGCTCGAGCGGCTCACGGCGTGGGCGACCGCCCGCGTCGACGCGGGCGGAGCGCCGATCAAGGTGCGCCTGGTCAAGGGCGCGAATCTGGCGATGGAGAAGGTCGACGCCGTCATGCACGGCTGGTCGCTCGCGACGCACGGCTCGAAGCTCGACACCGACGCGTCGTACATCCGGTGCCTCGACTACGCGGTGCGACCCGAGCGCACGCGCGCGGTGAACCTCGGCATCGCGGGGCACAACCTGTTCGACATCGCGTACGCGTGGCTGCTGGCAGGCCAGCGCGGTGCGCGGGAGCACCTCGAGTTCGAGATGCTGCTCGGGATGGCGCAGGGCCAGGTCGCCGCGATCGCGCGCGAGGTGGGCCACGTGCTGCTGTACGTGCCGGTGGTCAGCCCCGACGAGTTCGACGTGGCGATCAGCTACCTGGTGCGCCGCCTCGAGGAGAACGCCTCGAGCGACAACTTCCTGTCGGCCGCGTTCGGGATGGCCGAGGATCCCACCCTGTTCGCGCGCGAGCGCGACCGGTTCGTGGCGTCGGTCGAGCGCTCCGCCGATCGGTCGCTGCCCGTGGGGCCGAACCGGGAGCAGGATCGCGCGGACGCACCGACGCCCGAGGAGGTCACGGGCGACACGGACGACGAGGACATGACGCAGCTCGTGCTCGACATCGCGCGAGGCTCGAGCTCGCCGGCACTCGCGTCGGCCGACGACACGGTCGCCGTCGACCCTGCCGACGAGTTCCGGGCGGTGGTCGACGCCGAGTTCGTCGAGACCGCCGTCTTCGCGCAGCGCGAGGCCGGGCGAGCGGACGGGGCCTCGGGCTTCCGCAACGCGCCCGACACCGATCCGGCGCTGCCGGCCAACCGGGAGTGGGCGCGCGACATCCTGGCCCGCATCCCGTCGTCCACCGCCGGCGAAGCGACGATCGCCGCGGCGCGCGTGACCGACGCGGATGCGCTGGAGGCGATCATCGCGCGCGTGCGGGGCGCGGCGGAGGCGTGGGGGCGTCGGCCCGCGGTCGAGCGCAGCGCCTTGCTGCAGCGCGCCGCCCGGGCCCTCGAGGCCCGCCGCGGCGAGCTGATCGAGGTGGCCGCATCCGAGACCGGCAAGGTGTTCGCCGAAGCCGACGTCGAGGTCAGCGAGGCCGTCGACTTCGCCAACTACTACGCGTCGACCGCGCGTGAGCTCGATCGCGTCGCGGGCGCGGTGTTCGAGCCGTCGCGGCTGACCGTGGTCACCCCGCCGTGGAACTTCCCCGTCGCCATTCCGGCCGGCGGCGTGCTGGCCGCGCTCGCCGCGGGGTCCGGCGTCGTGTTCAAGCCGGCTCCGCAGGCCCGTCGCTGCGCCGCGGTCGTGGCTGACGCGCTGTGGGACGCGGGCATCCCGCGCGACGTGCTCGAGCTGGTCGACATCGATGAGGGGTCGGTGGGGCAGCGGCTGGTGTCGCACGAGGCGGTGGACCGGGTCATCCTGACCGGCTCGTGGGAGACCGCGCAGCTCTTCCGCAGCTGGCGGCCCGAGCTGCCGCTGCTGGCCGAGACCAGCGGCAAGAACGCCATGATCATCACGCCCTCGGCCGACCTCGATCTCGCGGCCGCCGACCTCGTCAAGAGCGCCTTCGGCCACGCGGGCCAGAAGTGCTCGGCCGCGTCGCTGGCGATCCTGGTCGGCTCCGTGGGCCGCTCGCGACGGTTCGCCCGGCAGCTGGTCGACGCGACGCGGTCGCTGCGGATCGGCCCGCCGTCCGACCCGCTGTCGGAGATGGGCCCCGTGATCGAGGTGCCGCGCGGCAAGCTCGAGTGGGCCCTGACCACCCTCGAGGAGGGCGAGCAGTGGCTCGTGCCGCCGAAGGCCCTGCGCGACACCGGTTGGCCGTACGAGGAGGGGCGGTTCTGGACCCCGGGCATCCGCACGGGCGTCAAGCCGGGCTCGCGCTTCCACCGCGAGGAGTTCTTCGGTCCGGTGCTCGGCATCATGCACGCGCCGAACCTGGCCCGCGCGATCGAGCTGCAGAACGCCGTCGAGTACGGCCTGACCGCGGGGCTGTACACGCAGAATCCGGATGAGCTCGCGCTGTGGCTCGAGACGGTGGAGGCCGGCAACCTCTACGTCAACCGCGGCATCACCGGTGCGATCGTGCAGCGTCAGCCGTTCGGCGGCTGGAAGCGCTCGTCGGTCGGCGCCGGCACCAAGGCCGGCGGCCCGAACTATCTGATCGGCCTCGGCTCGTGGCGGGCCACGTCGGGTGGCCCGTCGGGCAAGTCGCTTCACCTGCGCGGGCTCGACACCCGCATCGTCGCCCTGATCGAGGCCGCACAGCCGTCGCTGTCGTACGAGGAGTACGACTGGCTGCGCCGCGCCGCACTGTCGGACGCCATCGTGTGGGACCGCGAGTTCGGCAAGGTCAAGGACGTCTCGCAGCTGGGCGTCGAGCGCAACCTCTTCCGCTACCGACCCGCGCCCGTCGCGGTGCGGGCGACGGCCGATGCCACCTGGCAGGGCGTGCTGCGCGTGGTGATCGCGGGCGTGCGCGCCGGCGGGTCCTTCACGCTCTCGGCTCCCGTGGGGCTGCCGCCCGCCGTGCGCCGCGTGCTCGGTCAGCTCGACGTGCCGGTGCACGTCGAGACCGACGAGCAGTGGATCGAGCGGATGCGCGGCGTGGCATCGGCACCGGATGCGGCGCACGCCGCGGAGCCCGATGCGGCCGACGCGCCGGAGCAGGATGGCCCTCGCGCCGCGGCTGCCGAGCCGGCCCCGGCGACGGGCACGATCGCGGTCGGCGAGCTGATCGAGGAGCGCACCCGCCCGTCGCGCGCCCGTCTGGTCGGATCGCCGGATTCGGTGGCCGCCCTGCACACCGCGCTCGCCGCGGGCGTGGCAGGCGACCCCGACCTCGCGGTCTACGCGGGCGAGGTCACCACGGCGGGTCGCATCGAGCTGCTGCCGTTCCTGCGCGAGCAGTCGATCACCATCACGGCGCACCGCTTCGGCAACCCCGACCCGTGGAGTGCCGAGGTCATCTGACCCGCGGCCTACCGCCCGAGCGGCGCGTGACCTACGGTGGCGGCGTGGAGGCATCCTGGTTCTCGGTCAGCGCCGACGGCGTGGTGTATGCCGGCGGGGCGGGGCTGATCGCGGCCTTCGTGGTCGGGGCCGTCCTGTGGCGGCTGCGCGAGCGGCGCCGCGAGCGCGAGGCGGTGCGCGTCGACACTCCACACGATGACACCCTGCGGGCCGGAGTCCCGGCCGACCAGACGCCCGAGAGCGCCGCGCTGCGCGCCGAGGGCGGCAGCGCCTGGATGCGCCCGACGCTCTGAGCCGACAGCCCCGGCCACCCCGGAACTCAGGGGATCTCGCGTCCTCAGGGGCATCCGGTGCGGTCCGATCCTGAGAACGCGGGATCTCCGTGCCAGACGCTCCCCGGTCGCTCAGCGCCCGCGTGCGAGAATGACTCGTGGCGTGCCCGTGCCGCTGGCGGCTCTTCCGCCCCGCCGGGCCTCTGGACAGCGTCCGCCGCTACCCCCAGCAGAGGAGCCCGATGTCTGACATCGCACCCGCCCGCGTCGCGCACAAGCGCCGCTACCTGATGTGCCGCCCCGAGCACTACACGGTGAGCTACTCGATCAACCCGTGGATGGAGCCGGCCAAGCCGACCGACACCGCCAAGGCCGTCGCGCAGTGGCAGACGCTGTACGACACCTACATCGAGCTGGGCCACGAGGTCGAGCTGATCGACCCGCTGCCCGGCTACCCCGACATGGTCTACACCGCCAATGGCGGCTTCCTGATCGACGGCATCGCGTACGGGCCGAAGTTCCGCTACGTCGAGCGCCAGGGCGAGGCCCCGGCGTTCATCGACTGGTTCCGTGCCGCCGGCTACGACACCCGCGAGCCGGTCGAGGTCAACGAGGGCGAGGGCGACTTCCTGCTCGCAGGCTCCGTCATCCTGGCGGGCACGGGCTTCCGCTCGACCGGCGACAGCCACGCCGAGGTCGCGCGCGTCTTCGGCAAGGAGGTCGTGAGCCTGACGCTGGTCGACCCGCGCTTCTACCACCTCGACACGGCGCTGGCCGTGCTCGACCCGGTGGTCGAGCCGGGCGCCGAGCCGGGGATCGCGTACCTGCCGCAGGCGTTCGACGACGCGAGCCGCGCGGAGCTCGAGCGCCGCTTCCCGAACGCGATCCTCGTGTCGGACGAGGATGGCGCCGTGTTCGGCCTCAACTCGGCCAGCGACGGACGCAACGTGATCATCTCGCCCCGTGCCAAGGGCTTCGAGGCGCAGCTGCGTGAGCGCGGCTACAACCCGATCCTGGTCGACCTGTCCGAGCTGCTGCTGGGCGGCGGCGGCATCAAGTGCTGCACGCTCGAACTGCGTGGCGTGGCGGGCGAACTGCGCGGCGCGCAGACGCGAGGTGCGGAGGTCACCGCGTGACGGCCGCGCACGAGGCGCACGTCGCGCACAACTACCACCCGCTGCCCGTCACGATCGCGACCGGTGACGGTGCCTGGGTCACCGACACCGAGGGCAAGCGCTACCTCGACATGCTGTCGGGCTACTCGGCGCTGAACTTCGGCCACCTCAACGCCGAGCTCGTGAAGGCGGCGCAGGATCAGCTGGGTCGCCTGACGCTCACGAGCCGCGCGTTCTACAACGATCAGCTCGGTCCGTTCGCGCACGCCCTCGCCGAGCTGTGCGGCAAGGACCTGGTGCTGCCCATGAACACGGGCGCCGAAGCGGTCGAGACGGGCATCAAGGTCGCGCGCGCATGGGGCTACCGCGTCAAGGGCATCCCGGCCGACCAGGCCAGGATCGTCGTCGCGCTGGGCAACTTCCACGGCCGCACGACCACGATCGTGGGCTTCAGCGACGACCCGACCGCGCACGACGACTTCGGGCCCTACGCGCCCGGCTTCGTGGCGGTGCCGTACGGCGATGCGGATGCCCTCGAGGCGGCGATCGACGAGAACACGGCGGCCGTGCTGGTCGAGCCCATCCAGGGCGAGGGTGGCGTGGTGATCCCGCCGGACGGCTACCTGCGCCGGATCCGCGAGGTCACGAGCGCGCACAACGTGCTGTTCATCGCCGACGAGATCCAGTCGGGTCTCGGACGCGTGGGCGAGACGTTCGCGTGCGACCGCGAGGGCGTCGTGCCCGACGTCTACCTGCTCGGCAAGGCGCTGGGCGGCGGCATCCTGCCCGTGTCGGCGGTCGTGGCGAACGAGGACGTGCTCGGGGTCATCCGGCCCGGCGAGCACGGCTCGACGTTCGGCGGCAATCCGCTGGCGGCCGCGGTGGGCCTCAAGGTCGTGGAGCTGCTGAAGACCGGCCGCTTCCAGGAGCGCTCGCGCGAGCTCGGCGCCCACCTGCGGGCCGGCCTCGACAAGCTCGATGGCGTGACGGCCGTGCGCTCGGCGGGCCTGTGGGCCGGCATCGACATCGACCCCGCGTGCGGCACCGGCCGCGAGGTGGCCCAGCGCCTGATGGCGCGGGGCGTGCTCGCCAAGGACACGCACGGCCAGACGCTGCGCATCGCGCCGCCGCTGGTCATCCGGGCCACCGAGCTCGACTGGGCGCTCGAGCAGCTGGCGGTTTCGCTCAAGGGCTAGCCGATCCTGGGCCGTGTCCCGCTTCTGGCCCGAATGGGCCGGAGCGTGTCCCCGTTGGCGCCCGAATGCCTCGCGCATAACGGCGCCGATGGGGACACGCCCCGCCGGGACGCCGAAGCCCTCTCAGCGCGCGGGGAACCGGGCGTCGAGCCAGGCCAGCAGGTCCGCGCGGATCTCGGCCTGCGCCACCTCGTTGAAGATCTCGTGGCGGGCATCCGGATACACGCGCACCGTGACATCCGTCAGCCCGGAGCGGTCGCGGTAGGCGTCGGCCAGGCGCTGCACCGATTCCGGGCCGCCGACCGGATCGTCGGCCCCCACCATCAGCAGCAGCGGGATGTCGTGCCCCGCGATCTCGCGCAGCCGGCGCCGCGGGCGGCCATAGAGCCGCGCCGCGTCCACCACGCCGAACAGCTTCAGCAGCGGCGTCGAGGTGGTCAGCGGGTCGTCGATGAACGCGCGGCCCACGGCCGGATCGGATGACAGCCATTCGGTGCCGAGGGCCTCAGGGCCCTTCCATCGCCGGTTGAGCGGTGCGGCGTTGAGCGACACCGGGGTGCGCAGGGCCGACCCGCTCAGAATGGCCGCGTCGTATGCGTCGGGGTGCTTGTCGAGCAGCATCTGCGCCAGGAACGAACCCCACGAGTGCCCGAGCAGGATGAGCGGCAGCCCGGGGTTCTCGTCTCGCGCGATGCGGGTCATCCACGAGCACGCCTCGACCGCGGCAGGATGCCCTCCCACGCCGAGCCGGCCCAGCTTCGCGGCGTCGCCGTGCTGCTTCATGCCGGTGCGGCCGTGGCCGCGGTGGTCGTCTGCGTACACCGTGAAGCCGGCGTCGGCGAGCGCCTCGATGAGGGCGACATAGCGGCCGGCGTGCTCGCCGACGCCGTGCAGCAGCTGGATGATGCCGCGCGCGCCGCCCTCGGCGCGGGCCTCGTGCACGTCGTACACGATGGCGACCCCGTGGTCGTCGATGAACTCGGGCATGGCCCGATCCTGCCAGAGCCGCTCGCCGGCCGCCGGGCGGGCATCTGTCGCGGGTCGCAGTGGCCGGGCGGGCATCCTGTCGCGGCGCGGGTCGCCGGCGGGCGGGGCCGTGCGCATCCGGCGACTGGTACCGCGCGGAATGACTCGTGGGGGGCCGGGACCAGCGATCACGCCAGGACCAGTCAGCGCACGGCAGGACCGACAGATCCTTAGCAGAACTAATGAGTTAGACTAAGGAACACGATGCCAGATCTCTCCGCCGATGCGTCCGAGATCCGTGCAGCCACCTTCCGCCTCTCCCGGCGCCTGCGACAGCAGCGCGCGGTGAAGACGATGTCCGACGGGCAGTTCGCGGTGCTCGTCGTGCTCAAGCTGCACGGACCCCACACGCTCACCGCCCTCGCCGAGCGCGAAGGCGTGACCGCGCCCTCCATGAACCGCACGGTCAACTGCCTGGAGGACGAGGGCTACATCACCCGTGAGCCCGACGCCGGCGACCGCCGCAAGGTCAACATCGCGATCACCGAAGCGGGCGAGACCGTGGTGGACGAGACCGTGCATCGGCGCGACGAGTGGCTCGCTCGCGTGCTGTCCGAACTGCCCGACGCCGACCGCGCCACGCTCCGTGCGGCGGCCACGATCATCCTGGAGGTCATCGAGCGATGAACGCCATGTTCCGATCCTTCGCCTCCTTCAACTTCCGCGTCTGGTTCATCGGCGCGCTGGTGTCGAACATCGGCTCGTGGATGCAGTCGACCGCCCAGAGCTGGGTCGTGCTGACGCAGCTGACCGACAACGACGCCGGCGCGATGGGCGTCACGATGGCCCTGCAGTTCGGCCCGCCGCTGCTGCTGGTCGGCGTCTCCGGATGGGTCACCGACCGCTTCGATCGGCGGCGCATCCTGATGGTCACGCAGAGCACGCTGCTGCTGTTCTCGGTCGCCATCGGCGTGCTGCTGCTGCTCGACGTCATGAACCTGCCGCTGATGTACTGCTTCGCGCTCGCGACCGGCGTCGTCGTCGCGTTCGACAACCCGTCGCGTCAGGCGTTCGTCTCCGACCTCGTGCGCCGCGAGAACGCGTCGAACGCGGTCGCCCTCAACGCGGCGTCCTTCAACGGCGCGCGCATGTTCGGCCCCGCGGTCGCGGGCCTGCTGGTGGTGGCGCTCGGCACCGGATGGGTGTTCCTCATCAACGCCGTCGCCTACCTCGCGATGCTGGGCGCGCTGCTGATGATCCGCACGCACGAGCTGATCCCGCGCAAGAAGGCGGATGCCTCGTCTCGCCTCGCCGATGGATTCCGCTACGTCGCGCGTCGCCCCGACCTGATGGTCATCTTCGCCATGGTGTTCCTGATGGGCGCGCTCGGCATGAACTTCCCCATCTTCGCGTCGACCATGGCGCTCGAGTTCGGGCAGGAGGCGGACGGCTTCGGGCTGCTCAGCTCGATCCTGGCGATCGGCTCGCTCGTAGGCGCGCTGCTCGCCGCGCGCCGCGCCCGGGCACGACTGCGGGTCGCCATCATGGCGACGGGCGCGTTCGGCGTCGTGTCGATCGTGTCGTCGTTCATGCCGGTCTACTGGCTGTACGCGGTGTGCCTGATCTTCGTGGGCTTCACGACCGTGACCACTCTGACCACCGCGAACGGCTATGTGCAGACGACCACCGACCCCTCGCTGCGAGGCCGCGTGCTGGCGCTGTATGTGGCGATCCTGATGGGCGGCACCCCGCTCGGGGCGCCCCTGGTCGGGTGGGTCGCGGCCGAGTTCGGCCCGCGGGCCGCGATTCAGCTCGGCGCCGTCGGCGGGCTCGCCGCGTGTGCCATCGGCCTCACGTGGGTCATCGCCTCCGGCCGGCTGCACCGCCGTCCCGAGGACGAGGGGTTCGGTCTGGTGCTCGACGAGACCCGTCCGATCTCGGTCATCACGCGCCCGCAGCCCACGGTCGCGCCCGAGGAGTTCAGCCCGGAGGGGGCGCAGACCGCGGCCATCCGCCTGACGAGCCGCGACGACGACCTCGACGACCTCGGCGACCTCGGCGCGCGGCGGCGCTGAGTGCGGCGGGCGCACGGCGCCGGCCGGCGGCGCTGTCGCCGGATGGGGCACGCGGCGATCGCACATGCGTCCCGCCAACGCGCATCCCTCCGTATGTGTCGTCACGGGGCACGTGTCGTCTCGGGACGGATGCGCCGCCACGGCTCCCATGAGAGCCGGTGGCGACGTCAGCCGTGCTCAACCGGCCGGGACGTCGTGGATGACCGCGGAGCTGAGCGCGTGACCCCCGCTGCCGCTCAGCAGCAGCAACAGGATGAAGACCGCCGTCATCGCCCCGTAGATCCAGGTGAGGGGCCCGTGAAGGCGGCGGGCGGATGCGGCGGTGCGGCCATGCGCGCTCAGGCCTGCGGGCCGTCGCCCCCTCGCGCGCCTCAGCCGCGCAGGATGTCGTCGACCAGCGCGTCGACGGGCAGCGACGCGTCGAGCGTCATGCCGCGTTCGTCGCGCGCCAGCGGCTCGAGCGTGGCGAGCTGTGAGGCGAGCAGCGACGCGGGCATGAAGTGCCCCTCGCGCGCGCCGATGCGCTTGCGCAGCTCGGCCGTGTCTGCGGTGAGCAGCACGAACCGCACCGACCCACGCGCCCCTCGCAGCACGTCGCGGTAGCGGCGGCGAAGGGCTGAGCACGCCACGACCGTCGACTCGCCGGCGGCGCCGCGCTCGTCCATCCACGCCCGCACGCGCTCGAGCCACGGCTGGCGGTCGTCGTCGGTCAGGGGCTCGCCGGCGCGCATCTTGGTCACGTTCGCCGGTGGATGCAGCTCGTCGCCCTCGGCGAACGGCCATCCGGTGCGGTCGGCCAAGGCCCGTGCCACGGTCGACTTGCCCGCTCCGGCGACCCCCATGACGACGATGTGCTCCACGGTGTCAGTCTGCCGCGGTCCGCCCACGGCCGGCGAGCGCCCACGCCCGCGGCGAGCTCCCACGTCCCGCGCCAGCGCGCACCCCTGCGGCGAGCTCCCACGTCCCGCGCCAGCGCGCATCGCCCCCGGCGAGCTCCCACGTCCCCCGCCACCGCACATCCATCCGGGTGTGCGGTCGCCGGATGGATGGGCCGCCGCAGCATCCGGCCACGGCTGGGGCGCTCGGGGCCCGGTGCACGGGGTGCGCTGGGTGCTCGGGGGCTCGGTGCGCTGACTAGCGCCGGGCGGGTCTGCTTGAGTCGGCGACGCTAGTGAGTGCGCCCGGCGCTAGTCGACTACCGGGGCGGTGACCGAACGTAGGCTGGAGCCATGCACGGCGAATACAAGGTGCCCGGGGGCAAGCTCGTGGTCGCCGACCTCGAGGTGGTCGACGGGAAGATCAGCGAGTTCCGCCTCGCGGGCGACTTCTTCCTCGAGCCGGATGACGCCCTGCTCGACATCAACGCCGCCGTGAACGGCTTGCCCGAAACCGCGGATGTGCCCACGATCGCCGCCGCCGTGCGCGGCGCGCTGCCCGACGGAGCACAACTGCTGGGCTTCACGCCCGAGTCGGTCGGCACGGCCGTGCGGCGGGCGCTCGTCACGGCGTCGGCGTGGACCGACTTCGAGTGGGAGATCGTCGACGACCCTGCCGTGTCGCCGCGCATGAACCTGGCCCTCGACGAGGTGCTCACGGGGCGGGTCGGCGACGGTCGCCGCAAGCCCACGCTGCGCATCTGGGAGTGGGACGAGTCGGCCGTCGTGATCGGATCCTTCCAGTCGTACCGCAACGAGGTCGATCCGGACGGTGCGGCGAAGCACGGCTTCGACGTGGTCCGCCGCATCTCGGGCGGCGGCGCGATGCTGATGGGCGCCGAGCAGATCATCACGTACTCGCTCTACGTGCCCGCGTCGCTGGTGGCGGGCCTGACGTTCGCCGACTCGTACGCGTTCCTGGACGACTGGGTGCTGCAGGCGCTGCGGTCGCTCGGCATCGAAGCGACCTATCAGCCGCTCAATGACATCGCGAGCCCGAGCGGCAAGATCGGGGGCGCCGCCCAGAAGCGCCTGGCCAACGGCGGCGTGCTGCACCACGCTACCCTGAGCTACGACATCGACGGCGAGGTCATGACGCAGGTGCTGCGCATCGGACGCGAGAAGCTCAGCGATAAGGGCACCGCCTCGGCCGCCAAGCGCGTCGACCCGCTGCGCACCCAGACCGGCATGAGCCGCCGTGCGATCATCGACCGGCTCATCCAGTCCTTCCAGACGTTCACGGGCGCCACGATGGGCGCCATCTCGCCCGACGAGTACGCCGAGGCCGAGGCGCTGGTCGAGTCGAAGTTCGCCACTGACGCCTGGCTGCATCGGGTGCCGTGAGCCGGCCCGCGGTGACCGCCTCCGGCTCATCCGGCGCTCTCCCACGCGGTTTCGTCGACATCCACCACGGCGACAACCTGGAGGTGGCGCGCCGCCTGCCCGACGGCGCGTTCACCGTGGTGTATCTCGACCCGCCGTTCAACACCGGCCGCGCACGCGAGCACCGCACGCAGACCGCCATGCGTGCGACGGCGGCCGTGGGATCTGACCACGCGGTCGGTTCCGACCCGACGCAGGATGTCTTCGCCGATGCCGGCGTGCCGGAGGCGGGACACGGCGATCCGCGCCCGGACGTCCCGCGTCCTGGCGGGGGCGGGCCGATCTGGGCCGGGTTCCACGGGCGCAGCTACGAGCGCGTCCGGGGTGCGCTGCGCACGTACGACGACCGGTTCGACGACTACTGGGCGTTCCTCGAGCCGCGCCTGGTCGAGGCCTGGCGGCTGCTGGCGCCGGACGGAACGCTCTACCTGCACCTCGACTACCGCGAGGCGCACTACGCCAAGGTCATGCTCGACGCCGTGTTCGGGCGCGACTGCTTCCTCAACGAGCTGATCTGGGCCTACGACTACGGCGCCAAGTCGCGCAGCCGCTGGCCCACGAAGCACGACACGATCCTGGTGTACGTGAAGGATCCGCAGCGCTACTGGTTCGACTCGGCGGCGGTCGACCGCGAGCCGTACATGGCGCCAGGGCTGGTCACGGCCGAGAAGGCCGAGCGTGGCAAGCTGCCCACCGACGTCTGGTGGCACACGATCGTGACCACGAGCGGGCGCGAGCGCACCGGCTATCCCACCCAGAAGCCCGAGGGCATCCTCCGCCGCATCATCACGGCGTCGTCTCGCCCCGGCGACCGGGTGCTCGACCTGTTCGCGGGCAGCGGCACCACGGGCGCGGTCGCATCGGCCCTCGGCCGGCACGCCGTGCTCGTCGACGACAACCTCGACGCGATCCGGATCATGGGCCAGAGGATTCCCCACGCGCACCTGCATCCCTAAGGTGAGAGCCATGCGATTCGGAATCTTCATCCCGCAGGGCTGGCGCTTCGACCTGGTCGACATCGACCCGGCGCAGCATTGGAGCACGATGCAGTCGCTCGCGATCGCCGCGGATGCGGGGCCGTGGGAGTCGCTGTGGGTCTACGACCACTTCCACACCACGCCCGTGCCGAGCCAGGAGGCGACGCATGAGGCCTGGACGCTGATGTCGGCGTTCGCGGCGTCGACCAGCCGCATCCGGCTCGGCCAGATGTGCACGTGCATGGGCTACCGCAACCCCGCGTACCTGGCGAAGGTGGCCGCGACGGTCGACCACGTGTCGGCGGGCCGCGTCGAGATGGGCATCGGCGGCGGCTGGTACGAGCACGAGTGGCGCGCGTACGGCTACGGCTTCCCCGAGGTGCCGGATCGGCTGAGGATGCTGGGCGAGGGCGTGGAGATCATGAAGCAGGCCTGGGAGACCGGGTCGGCCACGCTCGACGGGAAGTACTACCAGGTCGACGGAGCCATCGTGCGGCCGCTGCCCGTGCAGGGCGGCGGCATCCCGTTCTGGATCGCGGGCGGCGGCGAGAAGGTCACGCTGAAGATCGCGGCGAAGTACGCGTCGTACACGAACTTCAACGGCGGCGTCGAGAACTTCCAGCACAAGAGCGAGGTGCTGCGCGGTCACACCGACAAGCTCGGCCGCGACTTCGCCGAGATCACCCGCTCGGCCAACTTCAACACGGTGATCGGGGAGACCGAGGCTGAGGTGCAGGATCGCCTGAGGGCCATCGAGGCGCGCGTGAAGCCGTACCTGGGCGACGCCACCGAGGGGTACATGCGCAACTACTCGGCGGGCGAGAGCCTGGTCGGCACGGTCGAGCAGGTGGTCGAGCAGCTCACGGCGATGCAGGATGTCGGACTCGGCTACGCCATCCACTACTTCCCGGAAGCCGCGTACGACCCGACGGGCATCGAGCTGTTCGAGCAGAAGGTCGTGCCCGCGCTGAGCTGACCTCGCCCGCGTCGTCGGAACGGCGTGGGGCGTGGCACCTACGACAGCCCGAAGCGGTCGTTCGGCACCGACTCGTCGGTCTCGGGGCCGGGCGCGGGCGGGAGCGGGCGAGCGTCATCCGGAGTCTGTCCGGGCTCAGGCTGAGGTGGCGCCGACTCTGCGTATTGGCGCGAGATGGTGCGGTAGACCGGTGAGAGCATCGCGATCACGCAGAGCAGCGTTGCCAGGAGCCCTCCGACGAGGAACACGAGCGCGATGCCGCGCGCCTCGCCCTCGCCGAGCAGCCAGGCCCATTCGGCACGGCCCTCGGAGCTGTCCATGTACGGGATGATCCAGTACTCGGCGAGCGGCGCGATCAGGAACGACGTGATCGGTGCCGCGGCGGCCTCGAACATCATCGCGAAGCCGAATACGCGGCCCTGCTTCTCGTAGGGCACGACGCGCTGGATGACCGTCTGCTCGGCGGCCTCGACCACCGGCATCGCGGCCATGTAGAGCCACATGCCGCCGACGAACAGCCACGACCATTCGCGGATGCCGAACAGGGCCCCGATCAGCCCGATGATCGCCCCGACGATGAGCAGTGTGCGCACCGGGTTCGCGCCGAGTCCGAACTTCGCGACGATCGATCCGCCGACGATGAACCCGGTGGAGGCGACCGCGAGCCAGATGCCCCACATCTCGGTGGAGAACAGCGTGAGTCCGTACGGGTCCATCAGCGCCATGAAGACGCCGCCCACGAGGTTGTTGAGGGTCGTGAAGAGCACGAGGCCGAACAGGCCCTTCGCCGCGCGCACGGCACGCCACCCGACCACGACGTCGTTCCAGCCCGTGCGGCCCTCGACGTGGGCCACCTGGGGCTCGGGGATCGAGAGCAGCGTGAGGTGCAGCAGCGCCAGGGCCATGGCGACGATGCCGATGATGAGGGTGGGCCCCATGCCGAGCAGGCCGACCGACAGGCCGCTCAGCACGCTTGTGACGAGGAACGACAGGCCCTGCACGGTGCCCACGAGCCCGTTCGCATTGGCGTGCTTCGGCTCGGGCACCAGCAGCGTCACAGACGTGGACAGCGCGATGTTGCGCAGCTGCTCGACCACCGCGCCCGCGAGCATGACGACCGCGAAGATCCAGAACCAGGGAGTGCGCTCGATGTCGAGCATCTCCGCCTCAGGGATGGCGAAGTAGAACGCGGCGTCGAGGCAGAACACCGCCAGGGCCGCGAGGGTCGCCCAGACCATCACCGGCTTCTTGCGGAATCGGTCGACCAGCGTGCCGAACGGCATGCTGAACAGCGCGATGAACAGCATGAACGCGCCGCCGATGACACCGGTGGCGAGCACGTTCTCGGTCTCCACGTAGATCCAGAACGTCAGCGCCCACCAGAGGTAGTTGGTCGTGATGTTGGCGAGCCCCGTGTTGATCAGCACGTGGACGAACGTGCGGAAGCCGTTCTCGGGTGGAGCGGCCGCAGGCGCGGCGGCGGCATCGGTCATGGGATCAACGTTAGATCGGACTTCCGACATCCGACATGTCGGCCACGCCCCCCGAAACGCGCGTCGGCCCTCCCGGGCATCCGGGAGGGCCGACTCGGAGAGCGGATCAGGCCGTCACGCCGCCGACCAGCCGCCGTCCGACGCCACGATCGCGCCGTTGACGTTGGTCGAGTCGTCGCTCAGCAGCCACGTGATCGAGGCGGCGAGCTGCTCCGACTGCGCCACCCCGGGCAGGATCGCCATCGCGCGCTGCACGCGCTCGGCGCCGAGAGGCGAGCCGAACGAGGCCTGGATGTTGGTGGCGACGCCGCCGGGGCAGACCGCGTTGATGCGGATGCCCGTGCCCGTGTACATGAAGGCGCTCGACTTGGTCAGCCCCACGACCGCGTGCTTCGACGCGGTGTACGCCGCGCCGGCGGCCGAGCCGCGCAGGCCGGCCTCGCTCGCGACGTTGACGATCTGGCCCGAGGCGACCCTCTGCATCGCGGGGATCACGGCGCGCATGAGCTTCATCGTCCCCGTGACGTTGACGTTGAACACGCGGTTCCACACGGCGTCGGTGACCTCGCCCACGGGCGTCATGTCGTCCATGATGCCCGCGACGTTGGCCAGGCCGTCGATGCGCTCGCCCGCCGCGGCGACGATCTGCGCCACGCCCGCGTCGTCGGTGATGTCGGCGGTCAGCGTCACGATGTCGGCGCCCGCGTGAGCGGCCTTGAACTCGTCGAGTCGCTCCTGGCTGATGTCGACCGCGATCACGCGACCGCCCTCGCGCGCGACGCGCGACGCCGTCGCGCGGCCGATCCCCGAGCCCGCGCCCGTGACGATCACGGTCTTGCCGGCGAAGCGTCCCTCCGTGATCTTCTCCTGGAAGTCGGCGGGCGTGGGGGCCGCGACGCCCTCTTCGCCGACCGCCTCGGCCGTCTCGCCGCCGACCGCCGCGATCAGGGCGTCGGCCATCTCGTCCGTGAACGCGCCCTGGCTCATCGACACGAGCTGCTTCAGCGACAGGCCCTTGGCCGGCTCGAGCGACTCGACCGAGGCTCCTCCCTTCGCGAGAAGCTCCGTGAGCGCGGCGTTGCCGGCCGGGTCGGCCAGCCACTCTCCGACGGTGCTGTTCCTGCTGAGTGCCATGGGGTTCCTTTCCCTATGCGGGTACCGGACAACCGTGTCCGGTAGTTAGGCTACGCCGGTGAGCGCCTCTCGTCCACGCCCCGAGCCCGCGCGTCGGGCCGCGCCCAACCGCGGCCCGGCGGCGGCCGCCGACAACCGACGTGCCCTCATCGCCGCGGCGCGCGAGATCTTCGCCGAGGAAGGGCCGGACGTCCCGTTCAGCGCCGTCGCCAAGCGCGCGGGGGTGGGCCAGGGCACGCTGTACCGGCACTTCCCCGACCGCGTCGCGCTGGCCGTGGCGGTGTTCGAGGAGAACGTCGGTGCGCTCGAGGCCGCGCTGGGAGACGAGGGCACCGTCGCCGGGCTGCTCGACCGCGTGGTCGAGCAGGCCTCCGCCTCGACCGCGTTCATCCGGCTGCTGACAGGTGCCCGGCGCGACCCGCGCGCCGACGCGCTCGGCGCCCACTTCGACGGACTGGTCGAACGTCTCATCGCGCGCGATCGCGCCGCCGGCCGCATCGGGGCGCATGTCGAGCCGGCGGACATCCAGATCGCCGTCAGCATGCTGGCGCACGAGCTGGCGGCGACGCCCGCGCCCGAGCGCGAGGCCCTGGCGGCACGCGCCCGCAGGCTGTTCGACCTCGCGTTCGCGCCCCGCTGACACACACCAGCCGTCAAGAGGTGGACGATGTCGGCGGTGCCAGACAGGATGGACGCAGCCGCCGACGAGGGGACCGCATGTTCTGGAAGCACCGCCGCACACCGATCCCGGTCGTGGAGACGCCGCCCACGCAGCCGCCTCGACGGCTGTGGGCCGACGGGCTGGGCACCGTCGCCACCCGTGCGATTCAGATCGTCGCGATCGTGGTGCTCGTGGCCGGCGCGATCTGGGGGCTGCAGTACCTGACGCTCGTCGTCATCCCGGTGCTGATCGCGCTCATCCTGGCCTGCGCGTTCGAGCCCTTCATGCGCGCGCTGCGATCGCGCGGCATGGGCTCGCTGCCCGCCACCCTCATCGTGCTGGCGACCATCCTGATCGCACTCGGAGCCGTCGGATGGCTCATCACCTCGGCGGTGCGCAGCCAGTGGAGCGAGCTCTACGCCCAGGCGCGCGAGGGCGTCGACCGCCTGCTGGAGTGGGCGCGCACGGGGCCGTTCCACATCGATGACCGGCAGATTCAGGAATGGCTCGACCAGCTCACCGGGTTCCTCACGAGCGCCCAGTTCGGCAGCGGGGCGCTCGCCGGCGTCGGCGCTGTGGCGAACTTCGTCACGGGGCTCGTGCTGATGGTCGTCGTGCTGTTCTTCTTCCTGAAGGACGGGCCCGAGATCTGGGAGTTCCTCCGCCGGCCCTTCAGCGGCGACTGGCACGCGCGGGCACAGCGGGCGGGACGCAAGACCGTGACCACCCTCGGCTCGTATGTGCGCGGCACGGCGACCGTGGCGGCCGTCGACGCGGTGGGCATCGGCATCGGCCTGTGGATCCTGGGCGTGCCCCTGTGGCCGGCGCTCGCGGCGCTGGTCTTCGTGCTCGCGTTCATCCCCATCGTCGGAGCGGTGCTCGCCGGCATCCTCGCGGCCCTCGTCGCACTGGTGGCCAACGATCTCGTCACCGCCCTGATCGTGGTGGGCATCGTGGTGGTGGTGAACCAGCTCGAGGGCAACCTGCTGCAGCCCGTGCTGATGGGTCGCGCCCTCAAGCTGCACTCGCTGGTCATCCTGATCGCGCTGACCATCGGCACCGTGCTGGGCGGCATCGTGGGTGCCGTGCTCGCCGTGCCGCTGACGGCGGTGGTGTGGGGCATCGTCAAGGTGTGGGACGGTCCCGACCTGCCGGCCCGCTGGGCGCGGCCCAAGGACGTCCCGGCCCCGTGACACCCTGACAGGCGTCACGTCAGGGGCGGCGGCGGCACCGGCGCAACCCCCTTGTCGACGTCCGCGCGCGCCGATTGCCTAGGGGCATGACAGCGTTCGGCTATCACTGCTCGCACGAGCAGATCGCCCCGTCCCGCCTGCTGCGTCATGTCTCGCGTGCGGCCGAGGCCGGCTTCGACGCGGCGATGTGCTCCGACCACCTCGCGCCTTGGGGCGTCGCGCAGGGCGAGAGCGGCTACGCGTTCTCGTGGCTCGGCGCCGCGCTCGCCGCGGCCCCCCTGTCGTTCGGCGTCGTGACGGCCCCCGGGCAGCGCACGCACCCGGTTACCACGGCGCAGGCGATCGCGACGCTCGGCGAGATGTACCCCGGTCGCTTCTGGGCGGCGCTCGGATCGGGCGAGGCACTGAACGAGCACATCACGGGCGACCCGTGGCCGCCCAAGGACGTGCGCGAGCGCCGTCTGCGCGAGTGCGTCGACATCATCCGTGCCCTGCTGGCGGGCGAGGAGGTCACGCATCATGGCGCCCCGGAGAACGGCGGCGTGCGCGTGGATCGGGCTCGCGTCTGGTCGCTTCCGGCCGAGCCGCCACCGCTGATCGCGGCCGCCGTGTCGCCCGATTCGGCCGCCGCTCACGCCGAATGGGCCGACGGGCTGGTGACCGTGGGGTGCGACCCGCGCGGCGTCGGCGAGGTCATCGCGGCGTATCGCGAGGCGGGCGGACGCGGCCCGGTGCGTCTGCAGGTGCACCTGGCCCTCGCCGACGACGACGCCGCCGCGCTCGCCATGGCGCGGCATCACTGGCCCAACGGCGCCGTGCCGTCACCCGACTCCTGGGACATCGCGACCCCGGAGGAGTTCGATCGCCGCGCGGCGTCCGTGTCGGACGACGAGCTGCGCACGGCGATGATCGTCTCAGGCGACGCGGCGGTGCACCGCGACCGCATCGCCGAGCTCGCCGACGTCGGCTTCGACGCCGTCATGCTGCACCAGGTCGGCGCGACGGCCGAGCAGCAGGATCTCTTCATCGACGTGTTCGGCGAGCGGGTGCTGCCCGAGCTGAGGAGCGCCGGATGACCCGGTTCCGCATCACCCAGAGCCAGATGCTCGCGGGTGCGGCCCGGCGGCCCATCCCGATCGATGCGGCCGACCTGTGGTGGCGTCACGCCGTGTTCTACTGCATCGACATCGAGACCTTTCAGGACTCGGACGGCGACGGCGTGGGCGACATCCCGGGGCTGATCGCGCGGCTCCCGTACATCGCCGATCTCGGCGTGACGTGCCTGTGGCTCATGCCGTTCTTCCCCACGGCGCATCGCGACGACGGCTACGACATCACCGACTTCTTCTCGGTGGATCCGCGGCTCGGCACGCTGGGCGACGTGGTCGAGCTGATCCGCGTGGCCCGCGGTCTGGGCATCCGGATCATCATCGACTTCGTGATGAACCACACCTCGGATCGTCACCCCTGGTTCCAGCAGGCACGGCGGTCGAAGGACGACCCGAAGCGTCACTGGTACGTGTGGCGCGACGAGCCGCCCGAGAAGCCGGATCCGCCGGTGTTCCCCGACAAGGAGGACAGCACCTGGACGCGCGATGAGAAGACGGGGCAGTACTACCTGCACCACTTCCTGCACACCCAGCCCGATCTCAACGTGGCGCTCCCCGAGGTGCGCCGCGAGATCGAGAAGAACCTGGGCCTGTGGCTGGAGATCGGGGTGTCCGGCTTCCGCGTCGACGCGGTGCCCTTCCTGTTCAACAGCGCCGTGACCGACACCGGGAGCGGCGGATCGAACGCCGGCGGCACAGGTTCCGACGGAACACCGGCTCATCCCTACGACGGCACCGATCACCTGTCGCGCGTGCGCGGCTTCCTCGCACGGCGCAGCGCCGAGGCGTTCCTGCTCGGCGAGGTCAATCTGCCGTACGAGCAGCAGACGGACTGGTTCGCAGGGGCGCGCGACGGGCTGCAGCTGCAGTTCGACTTCCCGAGCATGCAGCGGCTGTACCTGTCGCTGGCTCGCGCCGACGCGCGGCCGCTGGGGGATTCGCTCGCCTCCCGTCCGGCCGTGGACTCCGAGCAGCAATGGGCCAACTTCGTGCGGAACCACGATGAGCTCACGCTCGATCAGCTGCCGACGACGGAGCGGGACGAGGTGTTCGAGGCCTTCGCGCCGGACGAGGGCATGCGTGTCTACGCTCGCGGCATCCGGCGGCGTCTGCCTCCGATGCTCGGCGACGAGCGCGCGACGCGCATGGTCTACGCGCTCGCGTTCTCGCTTCCCGGCGCGCCGGTGCTCTTCTACGGCGAGGAGATCGGCATGGGGGAGAACCTCGACCTGGAGGGACGGCTGGCGGTGCGCACGCCGATGCAGTGGGCGCGCCACGGCGGGTTCTCGAGCGCGCCGGCTTCGCGGTGGGTGCGCGCCATGCCGGAGGGCGCGTACGGATCGGAGAACGTGAACGTGGAGGATCAGCTCACCGACCCGGGATCGATGCTGGCGCACGTGCGGCAGATCATCGGTCTGTACCGCTCGACGCCCGAGCAGGCCTGGGCGGAGCTCGAGGTGGTGCAGGGCGGGCCGCGTGAGGTGCTGACGCACGTGTGCCGCGGCGAGGACTGGGCCATGCTCGCCGTGCACAGCTTCTCGGGCGAAGGGGCGTCGCTGCGGGTGACCGTGGACGCCGGCGACGAGACGGCCGACGCCGTGCTGACCGACCGCGTGACCGGCGAGCGGATCGACGCGAGCGCGCCGGTCGCGCTCGAGCTCGAGCCGTACGGCTGGCGCTGGTTCCTGCTTCACCCCGCCGACGCCGCGGTGCGCGTGCGCTGAGCGCATCCGCACCGTGGCGCTGCGGCTCACTCGCCCCAGAACTCGGCGGCGAGCCGCTGTCCCTGCGCGATCTTGGCGCACTGCTGCGGCGCCGACAGCTCATTGCCGTTGTCGCATGACGCGAACCCGCAGTGGTGCGACAGGTGCAGCCGCTCCTTGGGCAGGATGCCTGCAGCCTCTCCGAGCAGGCGGCGCACGCGCTCCCCGTCATCCAGATCGGCGGTCTTGCTCGACAGCAGGCCGAGCACGACCTCGGTGTCGGGGCGGTCGAGGGGAGACCCGGAGGGCGGCGAGCGATCCGGCGCGCTCGTCGTCCCACTCGAGGAAGAAGCGGTCGTAGCGCCGCTGCGCCAGGAACCGCTCGGCGATCTGTCGTACGAACCGCCGCCCATGTCGCGCGAGGCGTAGTTGCCGCGGGGCAGTTGTGGGTCCACACCTTCAGGCTCGCGGCGTTGGCGTGGTCGATCACCTCGTTGTTGATCTCGATGAACTCCTCGGCGATGGGCCGCACGGTCTCGAAGTCGATGCTGCCGCCCGTGAAGGGGGAGTTCGGGTTGTCCTCCGCGAACACGGTGTGTCACGAGCCGTTCATCAGGGGCGGTATCGATTGCGGCGGACGGGACGCGGGCCGCCGCCTCACGCCAGAGCTCAACGGCGCCCCGGGCCTGGGGGAAGCGCCGATTGCAGTGCCCGGTGCTCCGCTGGCTCGGCTTGCCTGTGCCGCGTGCCTAAGCCGCTCCAAGACGCAAGCGGGCGACTCACCGAGGTACTTCTTGAAGTGCCGCTCGAGCGTGCGCACGCTGGTGAAGCCCGACGCCTGGGCGACCGCGGGCCAATCTGCGGTCAGCTGAGTGTGCATCAAGGTGAGTGCAGACGACGTCCGTCGCTGTGCGATCAGTTGAGTCGGAGTCGGGAGCGAGCCCCTGAAGACCCGGTCGAGGTGGCGGCGCGACGTGCCCAGCGCGTGCGCGAGCGTGTCCGCGGTGAGTTGCGGTTCACGGTAGTGCTCGTGAATGTACGCGAGTGCACGAGCCAGCAACGGATGGTGCGGTGTGAATGTCAATTCTGATCCAGCGCATGTGGCCAGGCCCGTGTCGGTGCGACTGGTTGGGGCCCGCAAAGGGTCGGGCGCGCCGATGGTCGCGTGCGGCTCAGGTGTGACTCGTGAACCGATGTGCCGACCCCTGTAGCGGGGGTCTTGCGGCACGTTTGGCTCGCTTCGATGTTGCTGGGTACGGCGGGACGCCGGACCGGTCATGCCTTCGCGGCCACTGGGAGCGTATGTGTCGTGTTCAGGGGGGTGGGCAAGTTCATGGGGGCTCCTGCGGGTGGGGGAGAGAATGCGGTGCGGCACAACATAATGGAATCTCGGATGCGGTCGCACGCCTAGTACTACAGTCGCGTTTATTTCGCGTGGTGCGGCGCGTTAGCGCCGTTGTGGGTGATGATCGTGTTAACCCTTGGCGGTGGGTGACGATATT